>NZ_BQKC01000001.1:1422500-1753477 GCF_022834715.1 Granulimonas faecalis | reverse complement strand
CGCCACGATCACATGGGCGAGCCCTTACACGCTCTATTACCTGCTCGTCGTGGTCCTGCTCGATGTGGTGATGATCGTGTTCAACCGGACCAACACCATCGACGTGGACGTTTTCGACATCTGGCACCTGGCCTTTGTGGGCCTCGCCTGCATGTTCTTCGGGCAGGCGGCCGGTGTCTCCGGGCCCCTCATGCTCGTGGTCTCCACGGTCCTCGTGCTTTTCATCGGCGCCCTCAAGATCGTCAACTCCGACCTCATGAAGCCCACCTTCAACGACTTGCTCGACGTGCCCGACACCAACCCCATGACCACCACGCACATGAACTACATGATGAACCCGGTGAACATGGTGTTCGACAAGTTCTTCGACCGCTTCCTGCCGTGGCTCGACAAGTACGACTTCGACGCCGCCAAGCTCAACTCCAAGATTGGCTTCTGGGGTTCCAAGTTCGCCATCGGCATCTACCTCGGCGTGTTCGTGGGTCTGCTGGGGCATCAGGACGCTAAGCAGATATGCACCCTCGCCTTCACGGGCGGCGTGTGCCTCGAGCTCTTCTCCATGGTGGGCGCCTGGTTCATCGAGGCCATCGAGCCCCTCTCCCAGGGCATCGCCAACTTCGCCACCAACAACAAGCACCTCCAGGGACGCACCCTCAACGTCGGCCTCGACTGGCCCTTCATCGCCGGTCGCGCCGAGATCTGGGCGGCCGCTAACGTGCTCGCCCCGATCATGCTCCTCGAGTCGCTCGTTCTTCCCGGCAACGGGCTGCTGCCCCTGGGAGGCATCATCGCCATGGGCATCACGCCGTCCCTGCTGGTGGTGACCCGCGGCAAGATGCTGCGCATGGTCATCATCGGCGCCCTCGTCATGCCGCTCTTCCTCTGGGCTGGGACCCTGGTGGCCCCCTTCGTGACCCAGATCGCCCAACAGGTCGGGGCCTTCCCCGACGGCGTGACGGGCATGATCAGCCAGACCACCATGGAGGGGCCTGTTGAGAAGTTCCTCGCCTACCTCATCGGCAACGCCACGTCCGGCGACATCACGTTCGTCCTGGGATCCGTGGTGGGCCTGGTCGCCTACACGCTGCTTTTCATCTGGTACCGCCACGAGATGATCAAGCGTAACTACGAGTACGCCAAGCAGGGGAAGTGCCAGCCCGAGACGCTGCTCACCGGCAAGTACACCGAGGGGCTCAAGGCGGCCGCCGAGAAGGCCGCCGAGGGCCAAGGCGACGCCGACGCGTGATTCGCGATCGGCCCGCGTGCCCTTCCCGTTCCCCTCGGCTGTCCCATCACCCGGACACTTTTGTCCCACCGCCGGTCGAATGGGCGGGGAGACAGGTGGCCGGGTGTTCCTGTCACCGCCCTCCACGGCTTCGCCATAGGTGGGCGACGTCCCATGCATGTGTTTGATTTTGTGCGATAGTGGTTGACCGAACAGAGCAGAACAGATGCGAACATTCGACGGGAGGAGGTCCCCCATGCTCAAGTCCGAGCGCCAGGATGCCATCCAGCGCCTGTGCGAGGCCCTGGGAACGGTCACCGTGCGCCAGATAGCGGAGGAGCTCCAGGTCTCCGACATGACCGTCCGCCGCGACCTCGAGGAGATGTCCGGCCAGGACCGCGTGGTGCGCGTCCACGGGGGGGCCCGCCGCGTCACCGGGGAGCGGGGTGCCGCCGTCCCGCGGGAGTACACCCACCGGGAGAAGCGCGCCCTGCACGTGGAGGAGAAGCGCGCCGTGGCCGCCCGCGCCGCCGTGCTCGTGGAGCCAGGCGAGACGGTCTTCCTCGGCGCCGGCACCACCATGGAGCGGCTCGCCCAGGTCCTGCCGGCGGGTCGCCTCCGGGTGGTCACCAACAGCCTCTCGGTCTTCGACCTGCTCCGCGACCGCCCGGACACCGAGCTCTGCCTCGTGGGCGGCATCTACCGCACGGCCACCGACGCCTTCGTGGGTCCCATGGCCGAGAAGTCCCTGGAGCCCCTGGGCATCGATGCCGCGTTCATCGGCTGCAACGGCGTCGTGGACGGCGCCGTGTCCACCTCCAACATGGAGGAGGGGCGCTTCCAGAACGAGGTGCTCGAGCGCTCGGACCGCCGCTACGTGGTCTGCGACTCCTCCAAGGTGGGGCGCCGTGACTTCTACGCCTTCTACTCCCTCGCCGACGTGGACGCCCTCGTGACCGACCGCCTCCTCGCCGCCGGGGAGGTCGAGGACCTCTCCGCGTACACGGAGGTTCTCAACTAGTCGTTCCAGGGGCCGGTCCCCTCAGAGAAAGGATGCACCAATGCGTATCGTCATCGGTTCGGACGCCGAGGGCATGGCCCTCAAGGAGATCGTCAAGGCCCACCTCCTGGAGTCGGGCCACGAGGTGGTGGACCACTCCGAGGAGCCCTCGGCCGACCTGGTGGACTCCACGGTGGCCGTGGGCCGCGACCTCCTCGAGCACCCCGAGAGCCTGGGCTTTGCCTTCGACCGCTACGGCGCCGGCAGCTACATGGCCGCCTGCAACATGAAGGGCCTCGTGGCCTGCGAGTGCTCCGACGAGCGCAGCGCCTTCATGACCCGTCAGCACAACAACGCCCGCCTCATCTGCATGGGCGCCGGCATCACCGGCCCCGACGTGGCCCGCGGCATCGTCGACGAGTTCCTGAGCGAGCCCTACGCCGGCGGCCGCCACCAGATCCGCGTGGACATGCTCGACAAGATGGCCTAGGCCACCCCGACCCTTAAGGAGACACCCATGATCATCGCCATCGGATGCGACCACATCGTCACCGACGAGAAGATGGCCATCGCCGACCACCTCAAGGCCGCGGGCCACACCGTCGTCGACTGCGGCACCTACGACCACTCTCGCACCCATTACCCCATCTACGGCAAGAGGGTGGGCGAGCTCGTGGCCTCCGGCGAGGCCGATGCCGGGGTCGTCATGTGCGGCACCGGCGTGGGCATCACCAACGCCGTGAACAAGGTGCCCGGCGCCCGCTGCTGCCTGGTGCGCGACATGGCCCCGGCCGTCTACGCCCGCGAGAACCTCGCCGCCAACGTGGTGGGTTTTGGCGGCAAGATCTGCGGCGAGTTCCTCATCGCCGACATCGTGGACGCGTTCCTCGGCGCCGAGTACCACGCCACCCCCGAGAACGACGCCCTCGTGGCCAAGATCGACGGCGTCTGGCAGGGCGACGCCGAGGCCCAGGCGGCCCCCGACTTCTTCGACGAGTTCATCGTCAAGTGGGACGAGGGCCACTACCACGACTGACGTCGCGTGACACCGGTGCCTGGCCCATCTGTCACTTCTCCAATTTTATGATTGAAGAAAGCGGCTGTCGGGAGGGGGACTCCCGGCAGCCGCTGCCATGCGTGGGACGGATGTGTCCGGGTGGCGGGACGGCCCGGACCTTAGCGCGCCGGCGGCGCGACGCTCTCCCTCTGGATGAGGGTGCCCGGCATGAGGCAGTGGGCCGGCGTGTCGCCCTGCGGTGCCGCCTCGGCCATGGCGTGCTCGAAGGCCCAGCGGCCCACGGCGCGGTTGTCGAAGCGCAGCGACGTGATGCGGTCGTGGGGCAGGACCGTCGCCAGGGAGTCGTCGACCCCCACCACCGAGACGTCTTCGGGCACGCGCCTCCCAGCGTCGTTGAGAGCATCCACGACGCCCAGGGCCATGGCGTCGTTGGAGGCGTAGATGGCCGTGCACTCGGGGATCGCCGCGAGGTGAGCCCCCGCCTCGTAGCCGCTCATGCCGCTCCAGTCACCCCGGAGCAGGGGAGGCGGCTCGACGCCCCGGGCGACGAGGGCCTCGCGCCACCCCTGCTCGCGAAGGCGCGACGCGATCGACTCCTCCTTGCCGGCCACATGGAAGACCGTGCGGTGCCCGAGGTCGAGGAGGTGGTCCACGATGGTGTGGGAGCACCCGAGCTGGTCGTTGTCCACGGTGGGGCAGAGGGGGTGCTCGAGGTTGGTGATGATGACCATGGGAAGGCCCGCGAGGGGCTTGAAGTCCAGGAAGTTCTCCGCCGGCCGCGTGAGGTTGAAGATCATGCCGTCCACCGGGAGCGCGGAGAGGCGCTCCGCCGCAGAGGTGAGCGTGGCGTGGTCAGTGCAGTCCATCTCGATAAGGGTGAGGGCGCAGCCCGCCTCGGTGGCGGCCCGCGTGATGCCGTCGAGGCGGAATATGTTGCCTGTGGCGGTGATGTTGTTGAACATGGCCAGGCCGACCGTACGGTAGCGCCCCTGCTTCAAGGACCGGCCCGCGAAGCTCGGACGGTACCCGAGGGTCCTCATGGCCTCACGCACCTTTGCGGCCGTCTCGGGCCGCACGGAGTCCGACCCGTTTGCCACGCGGGAGACGGTCTGGGCGGAGACGCCTGCCGCCCGGGCGATGTCGGCGAGGCTCGCGGGGCGGGGCCGTGCCATGGGAACCTCCAAGCGCATGTGGGGACGGGTGCCGGCAGGGGACTGACGACGCAACGGCAAGTGTAGCAGCCGTGGGTCACCATGCGGGACATTCCCTTCAGCTACCGTTTACCGACGAAATGTTAACGCTCACATTGCCAGGGTAGACCGCCCCGAGAGGTCGTGGCGATGCCTGCTAGGTTGGGTTGGTCGCAAAAATGTTAGCGATAACATTGTCTGTTGAGAGCCGAGGCCTGCGGGCCTTCGGGAAAGGGGAGCAACCATGAACCGTGAAGAGGTCACCGCCATCGGGTTCGAGATCGTCGCCTACTCCGGTGACGCCCGCACCAAGCTGCTCGAGGCCGTCAAGTGCGCCAAGGCCGGGGATTTCGAGGGCAGCCGCGCCCTCGTCGTCGAGGCCCAGGAGTGCCTCAACGACGCCCACAACGCCCAGACGGCGATGCTCTCGGCCGAGGCCGCAGGCGACCATGCCGACCTCGGTCTCATCATGGTCCATGCGCAGGACCACCTCATGACCACCATGCTGCTCCGCGACATCGTGGAAAGTCTCGTCGACATCTACCGCTAAAGCCCGTCAAAGGACATCCGTCCAGAGGGGGACCCATGGAAAAGATCATCGCGCTGGTCGAGAAAGGCACGCCCTTCTTCAGCGCCCTCGCCCGCAACAAGTACCTGAAGTCTATCCGTGACGGCTTCATCTCGGCCATGCCGATCATCATCTTCTCGTCCATCTTCCTGCTCGTTGCCGACGTGCCCGCCATCTGGGGCTTCCATTGGCCGGAGGAGATCTACGCGGCCATCATGAAGCCGTACACGTATTCCATGGGCATCTTCGCCCTGGTCGTGGCGGCGACGACGGCCAAATCCTTCACCGAGGCGCAGAACCGCTCGCTGCCCAAGAACAACCAGATCAACTTCGTGAGCACCATGATCGCCTCCATCGTCGGCTTCCTGCTGCTTGCCTCCGACAGCATCTCCATCGTCCTCGAGGACGGCATGGCGGTCGCTGGTTTCAACGGGGCCTTTCTCGCAGCCAAGGGCCTGCTCACGGCCTTCGTCTCCGCCTTCGTGGTCGGCGGCATCTACAAGTTCTGCGTGGGTCGCAACATCACCATCAAGATGCCCGAGCAGGTTCCCCCGAACATCTCCCAGACCTTCAAGGACATCATTCCTTTTAGCGCTGCCGTCGTGTTCTTCTGGGTCTTCGACATGGCCTTCCGCGCCGCTTTCGGCGTGAACTTCGCCGGTGCCGTCATCGAGGTCTTCCAGCCCGTCTTCACCGCCGCCGACGGCTACCTGGGCCTTGCCCTCATCTACGGCGCCATGTCGCTCTTCTGGTTCGTGGGCGTCCATGGCCCCTCCATCGTCGAGCCGGCCATCTCCGCCGCCCTCCTCGCCGGCATGAGCTCCAACCTCGCCGCCTATCAGGCCGGTGAGCACGCCGCCAGCGTCCTGACCCTGGGCGCCCAGTACTTCGTCGTCTGCCTCGGCGGCACGGGCGCCACCCTCGTGGTCTGTCTCATGTTCGCCTTCCTCGCAAAGTCCAAGGAGCTTCAGGCCGTGGGCCGCGCCAGCTCCATCCCCGTGCTCTTCAACGTCAACGAGCCCTTCCTCTTCGGCGCCCCCATGGTGCTCAACCCCGTGTTCTTCGTGCCCTTCGTGCTCGCCCCGGTCCTCAATGTGTGGCTGCTCAAGATCTTCGTCGACCTGCTCGGCATGAACGGTTTCCTCTACACCCTCCCGTGGACCTGTCCCGGCCCGCTGGGCATCGTGCTCGGCTGCGGTCTCGCCCCCTTGGCCTTCGTCTTCATGGTGGCTGTGCTCGCCCTCGACTTCTTTGTGTACTATCCCTTCTTCCGCATGTACGACAAGGTGAAGTGCGAGGAGGAGGCCAAGATCGGGGCCGAGGAGCTCGAGGAGCGCGCCGCCGCCAAGGGCGACGCCATGGGCAGGGCCTTCCAGGGCGAGGCGTCCGCCGACTCCGTGGCGCAGGCCGCCGTGACCCCGAAGGACCAGGCCGCCCTTGAGGCCGCCGCCGAAGGCGACAGCTCCCCGTTCGACGCCCTCAACGGCAAGAAGGTGCTGGTGCTCTGCGCCGGTGGAGGCACCTCCGGTCTCTTGGCCAACGCCTTGGCCAAGGCCGCGACCGAGCGGGGCATCGACCTCGAGACCGCCGCGGGGTCCTATGGCGCCCATACCGACATGATGCCGGACTTCGACCTCGTGGTCCTCGCGCCGCAGGTGGCCGTCAATGCCGCCGAGCTCAAGGCCGACACCGACCGGCTGGGCATCAAGAGCGTCGCCTGTGCCGGCAAGCAGTACATCGACCTCACGCGGGACGGCGAGAAGTCCCTCCGGTTCGTCTACGACATCCTCTTCTCCAAGGAGGGCGACTAATGAAGCGATTCCCCGAAGGTTTCATCTACGGCGGCGCCACCGCCGCCTACCAGTGCGAGGGCGAGACCCTCACCCATGGCAAGGGGAAGGTCGCTTGGGACGACTTCCTCGCCGAGAAGGGGCGCTTCCTCGGTGACCCGGCGAGCGACTTCTACAACCGCTACGGCGAGGACCTCGAGCTCTGCGAGCGGTTCGGCATCAACGGCATCCGCGTGTCCATAGCCTGGAGCCGCATCTTCCCCGAGGGTGCCGGGGCCGTGAATCCCGAGGGCGTGGAGTTCTACCACAACGTCTTCGCCGAGTGCCGCCGTCGCGGCGTGGAGCCCTTCGTCACCCTGCACCACTTCGACACCCCGGCCGCCCTCTACGACGACGGCGACTTCCTCAACCGCGCCACGGTGGATGCGTTCGTGGAGTACGCCCGCTTCTGCTTCGCCGAGTATGCCGACGACGTCACCTACTGGTTCACCTTCAACGAGATCTGGGCCGTGGCCACAAACCAGTACATCGAGGGCGTGTGGCCCCGCGGCCACCAGGCCCGTCTCGACCTCGCCTTCCAATGCGAGCACAACATGATGGTGGCCCACGCCCGCGCCGTGAACCTCTACAAGGAGATGGGATACGGTGGCAAGATCGGCATCGTCCACTCCCTGGAGTACAAGTACCCGGTCGACCCCGATAGCTTTGCCGATATCGCGGCGGCGAAGAACGAGGACGTGCTGCAGAACCAGTTCCTGCTCGACGCCACCTTCGACGGTGCCTACTCCGCCGAGTCCCTCTCTGTGGCCGAGCGCCTCTGCGCCGTGAGCGGGGGCTCCCTCGTCATCGAGCCCGGCGACATGGACGAGCTCGCATGCGCTGCCGAGCGCAACGACTACCTGGGCATGAACTACTACCAGAGCCGCTGGATCCGCGCCTACGACGGCCCCGACGTGCTGCACTTCAACGGCACGGGCGAGAAGGGCACGTCCCGCTTCTGCCTCGCCGGTGTGGGCGAGCGCGTGGAGCCCGACGATGTGCCGCGCACCGACTGGGACTGGCTCATCTACCCCAAGGGCATGTACGACCTCATCATGCGCATCACCATGCAGTGGCCCAACTACAAGGCGATCTACATCACCGAGAACGGCATGGGTTACAAGGACGAGCTGCGGGACGGCGTGGTCATGGACGGCCCGCGCATCGATTACATCCGCGAACACCTCGACTGGAACCTGCGGGCCCAGGAGGCCGGTGCCAACGTGCTCGGTTACTTCGTGTGGTCGCTCATGGACATGTTCAGCTGGAATAACGGTTACAATAAGCGTTATGGTTTGTTCTACGTGGACTTCGAGACCGGCGAGCGCATCCCGAAGGCGAGCGCCTACTGGTTTGCGGGGATCTCCGCCCGAGGCCAGCTCGACGTCTGATTCCCGTCCGCACCCCTGAGAAGGGAGGGTCCCATGGTGAACAAGGAGCCGTTCGGCCGTCTCCCCGACGGCCGCGAGGCCACCCGTTACGTCCTCGCCGGCCCTGGCATCACCGTGGGGGTCGTTGACCTCGGCGCCGCCGTGCAGTCGGTGTGGGTGCCCGACGCCCACGGCGTCTGGGCCGACGTGGCCCTGGGCTACGGTTCGGCGGCCGGCTACGCGGACGACGGCGTGCTCATGGGCGCCACCGTGGGCCCCATCGCCAACCGCGTGGCCGGCGCCGTGCTCGAGGTGGCGGGCCGCACCTGTCGCCTCGCTGCCAACGAGGGGCCCAACTGCAAC
Organism: Granulimonas faecalis; assembly: GCF_022834715.1. Lineage (NCBI taxonomy): Bacteria > Bacillati > Actinomycetota > Coriobacteriia > Coriobacteriales > Kribbibacteriaceae > Granulimonas > Granulimonas faecalis. The sequence goes on along the minus strand of NZ_BQKC01000001.1, from coordinate 1,744,914 downwards.
CACACCGACACCTCGGCGTCGGCCCTGTGGAAGCGCGTCTGGGATGCGGAGGAGGGCCCGGACTCCGTGACCTTCTCCACTGTGGCGGAGGACGGCGAATGGGGCCTGCCCGGTAGGCGCACCTTCTCGGTGGCCTACTCCATCGCGGGCCCGGGCGCCCTCTCCGTGCGCTGGCGAGTGGAGACCGACCGCCCCACCTTCTGCAACCTCACGAACCACGCCTACCTCAACCTGGACGGTCACGGGGCCGGCAGCGTGCTCGGCCACCGGCTCACCCTCGCCTGCCCCGCGTTCACGCCGGCCGACGCCCAGAGCCTCCCCACGGGAGAGGTGGTGCCCGTGGAGGGGACGCCCTTCGACTTCACCGGGGGGAAGGCCCTGGGCGTCGGGGTGGACGACCCCTGCGACCAGGTGGCGTGGGGCCGCGGGTTCGACCGCAACCTCGCGGTGGGCGGCTGGGCCCCCGACGGCCGGCTGCGTCCCGTGGCCCGGCTCGAGGGGGAGTCGGGGCGGGTGCTCGAGCTCTCGACCACACTGCCCGGCGTGCAGCTCTACACGGGCAACTGGCTCGACGTCGCGGGCGCCAAGGACGGCGCGTCCTACGGCCCGCGCAGCGGCGTGGCCCTGGAGCCGCAGTACTTCCCCGACACGCCGCACCACCCGGCGTTTCCCGTCCCCGTCTGCGACGAGGGGCAGCCCTACGACGAGGGGGCCGTCTACGCCTTCTCGGTCACCCGACCCTGAGATGAGGAGAACCATGATCGACCCGCGCCGCATCGAGCGTCTCCAGGAGGTCTTTGACGCCGCCTACGGCTCCTCAGACGCGCCCCGCGTCCTCGCGGTGGCCCCGGCCCGCTCCGAGATCGCCGGCAACCATACCGACCACGAGGGGGGAGAGGTGATCGCCGGCGCCCTCGACCGCGCCATCGTGGGCGTGGCGGCCGCGAACGGCCTCGACGTCATCCGCGTGACGAGCGCGGGGTTCGACCCCGTGGAGGTCTCGCTCGACTCCCTCGAGCCCCGGGCCGACGAGCGCGTCACCACCGCCGGCATCGTGCGAGGCATGGCGGCGTGCATGGCCGCCACCGGTCGCGAGCCGGCCGGCTTCGACATCGTCATGGACAGCGACATCCCCGCCGGCGGCGGCCTGTCGTCGTCGGCGGCCCTCGAGCTCGCCCTCGGGCGGGCCATGGAGCTGCTCTGGGAGGGCCGCGAGGTGGGCGCCGTGGAGCTGGCGCGCATGGGCCAGGCGGCCGAGAACCGCTACTTCGGCAAGCCCTGCGGCCTCATGGACCAGCTCTCCATCGCCGTGGGCGGTCTCGCCAACCTGGACTTCGCCGACGAGGGGGAGCCCGGTTGCCGGAGCCTCGCCTTCGACTTCGCCGACCACGGCTACGCCCTCTGCCTCGTGGAGGTGGGCTGCGACCACGCGGCCTTCACCGACGAGTACGCCGCCGTGCCCCAGGAGATGCAGGCCGTGGCTGCCGCCTTCGGGGAGGCCCGTCTCGACGAGGTGGGCGCCGACGACTTCGACGCCGCCGTCCCCGCCCTCCGCGAGCGCCTCGGCGACCGAGCCGTGCTGCGCGCCCTGCACTACTGGCGCGAGGACTCCCTCGTGGCCGCGCGCTGGGAGGCCCTGACCGACGGCGACATGGACCGGTTCCTCGAGCTCACCCGCGAGTCCGGCGCCTCGAGTGCCATGTTCCTGCAGAACGTCTCCGCCCCCGGCGCCTACCAGCCGGCCATGGTGGCCCTGGCCCTGGCCGAGCGCCTGCTGGCCGGCCGCGGCGCCTGCCGCATCCATGGCGGCGGCTTCGGCGGGTCCATCCAGGCCTTCGTGCCCCTGGACGCCGTCGACGGATTCCGCTCCGCCATGGACGGCTGGCTCGGCGACGGCGCCTGCCAGGTCTACGGCATCTCCGAGGAGGGGGCGAGGGCCTCATGGCTGTGAGCCTTTCCGCCGATATCCGCGCCCTGGTCGACTACGCCTCGGGCTGCGGCCTCGTGGACCCGGCGGACGGGGCCTGGGCGCGCAACTCCCTGCTCGAGGCCGTGGGTGCCGACGGCTGTGCCCATGGCTGGTCCGACCTGCCCGAGAGCGACCTGCCCGAGGGCGACCTCGACCTCGAGGCGGTCCTCGGCCGCCTGGCCGACGTCGCCGTGGCCAACGGCCTCTACGAGGACACCGCCGGCGGCCGCGACCGCGCCGCCATGGCCGTGATGGGCCGGCTCGTCCCGCGCCCCTCCGTCGTGGACGCCGCCTTCCGCGCCGTCGAGGCCTCCGAGGGGCCGCGGGCCGCCACCGACTGGTTCTACCGCCTCTGCTGCGACGCCGGCTACGTGCGCCGCGCGGCCATCGCCCGCAACGTGGCCTGGGTGTCGCCCACCCGCTGGGGCGACCTCCAGATCACCATCAACCTTTCCAAGCCCGAGAAGGACCCCCGCGACATCGCCTCGGCAGGGGCCGCCCCCGCCGACGGCGACGTGTACCCGGCCTGCCAGCTCTGCGTGGAGAACGAGGGCTATCCCGGCCGTCCGGCCTCCTCGCCCTTCGGCGACCACCCGGCCCGCCAGAACCTGCGCATCGTCCCCGTGACGCTGCAGGGCGAGCCGTGGGGCCTCCAATACAGCCCCTATGCATACTTCGGCGAGCACTGCATCGTCATGAGCCGGGAGCACCGTCCCATGCACGTGGACCGCACCTCCATGGCGTGCCTCCTCGACCTGCTGGACCGGTTCCCCCGCTACTTCTTCGGCTCCAACGCCGACCTGCCTGTGGTGGGCGGCTCCATCCTGTCCCACGACCACTTCCAGGGCGGCCGCCACGTGTTCCCCATGATGGAGGCGCCGGTCGAGGAGGCCTTCTCCATGGAGGGGTGCCCGGGTGTGGACTGCGCCGTGGTGCGCTGGCCCCTGTCGGTGATCCGCCTGGAGTCCGACGACCGCGACGCCCTCCTCGACGCCGCCTGCCGCGTGCTCGACCGCTGGCGCACCTACGACGACCCCGCCGTGGGCGTCCTCTCCCGGACGGGCGCCGTGCCCCACAACACCGTCACGCCCATCGTCTACCGGGTGGGCGACCGCTACCGGGCCGACCTCGCGCTGCGCTGCAACGTGACCTCCGACGAGCACCCGCTCGGCGTGTTCCACCCCCACGAGGAGTGGCATCACATCAAGAAGGAGAACATCGGCCTCATCGAGGTCATGGGTCTCGCCATCCTGCCGCCGCGGCTCGTGCCCGAGCTCGCCGCCGTGGCACGCTGTCTCGTGGCCGGGACCGACCCCATGGACGACCCGGAGGCGGCGCCCCACGGCGAGTGGGCCCGCGGGCTGGCCGGGAGGTACCCGGGCCTGACGCCCGGGGAGGCGGAGTCCGTGGTGCGCGGCGAGGCGGGCGACGTCTTTGCCCACGTGCTCGAGGACGCCGGCGTCTTCAAGTGGGACGAGGCCGGCCGCGCGGCCCAGCGCCGCTTCCTGGAGGCGCTGGCCTAGGGCCGCCCCATGGCAGACGAGAGGAGACACCGAGGGGGCGCCCGTGTCGCAGGATGCGGGCGCCCCCTCTCGTTCTGCGCGTGTGACACCGGGGTCCGGCCCATCGGTCGCGTCCCCTGTCGTCGGGTCGATGATATGGCAGCGGGGTGTCCCGCCGACGCGACGGGGGCGGGTCTCAGGTGAGGACCGCGGTGTACTGCTCGGTGGCCGTGCGCACGGCCTCGGGCAGGCCGCCCTCGCTCACGACGGCCGTGAGGCCGTCGAGGGAGTAGAAGCTGTAGAAGTCGCGCCGGTCGAACTTGCTGGCATCGGCGAGCAGGTAGCGCTCGTCGGCGGCGTCCAGGGCCACGCGCTGGAGGGCGCAGGCGTCCATGTTGCTGGCGTAGGCCTTGTCCTCGTGGATGCCGTTGACGCCCACGAAGGCCTTGGTGACGCCCATGCGGGAGAGGGTCTCCTCGGCCAGGGGTCCCACCAGGGCCCCCGTGCCCGGGCGGTAGAGGCCGCCGAGCAGGAACAGCTCCATCCCCGAGCGCTCCTCGAGGACGGCGAAGATGGGGAGGCTGTTGGTGACCACGCGCAGGGTGAGGTCGGGCAGGTTCGCGGCCATGGCCTCCACCGTGGTCCCCGACCCGAGGAAGACGGTGTCGCCCTCGTCCACCAGGGTCGCGGCCCGGGCGCCGATCTCGCGCTTGGCCTCCCGGTGCAGCAGCTGGCGCTCGGTGCGCGTGCGCTCCCGGGACAGGGTGAGGCCGTGGGCCGGCGCCGCGGAGGTGGCCCCTCCCCGCACCCGCACGAGCCGCCCCGCCTCGGCGAGCTCGTCGAGGTCGCGGCGCACCGTCATCTCCGATATGTCCAGGAGCCGGGCGGCCGCGCGCACGGAGAGGTTGCGGTGTTCGTCGGTGAGGCGCACGAGGGCGTCTTGGCGCTCCGATTTGAGCATGGCTCCTCCGATGGTCGGCCCTGGGTCCCCGCGGGGTCTCTTCCATAACAATATAGAACATGGTGCGGAGCGGCGATGGGTCCCGTCAGCAAAGATTCGCACAATGGGAGGACCGGTGGGACCGGGGTCCCAAACAAGTTGTTAGGTATCCAAATACATTATCTACCTAGGGTTTTCTTTCAGATATACCACTTACCGACGAAAAACGACCGTCGGCCTCTCCAGAGGGTCATGGCGCCCCATGGTTTTTTGCGGGGGGCATAATAGGCACAGATTCAAACAAAAGCTATCTAATCCAAACAACACATCACAATTGGGAGACATCGCAACCAACGAGAAGGGGATCCGATGAAGGTAGGAGTCATCCTCGCCAGCCATGGGGAGTTCGCCCGGGCGGCCTTGGGCAGCGTCGAGATGATCGCGGGCCCGCAGCCCGACGTCCAGGCCCTGGCCCTGGGCGCCACCACGTCCCTCGAGGACTTCGAGGCGGCCTTCCGCGAGGCATGGGGGTCCCTGTCGTCTTCCTGCGACCACGTCGTGGTCCTCTGCGACATCCTCGGCGGCACCCCGTTCAACGTGGTGGCCCGGGCCAAGGCGGCGGGCCTCCCCCTCACCGCCTATGCCGGCCTGTCCCTGCCCGTGGTCATCGAGCTCCTCCTCTGCCGCGACCAGTGGGCAGACCCCGAGGAGCTGTCCCGGGCCGTCGAGGCCGCCGCTTCCCGCGCGTTCCAGGCCATCGAGGTGCCCGGCACCGACGAGGCCGACGAGGGCGACCTGTAGGTTCACCGAACCGGCGGCGCCAGCCGCCCGAAGAAGGGAGGGCTCCATGCCCATCAAGCTCGTGGACATCGACGACCGCCTGATCCATGGGCAGATCGCCACCACATGGATTCCTGAGTACGGTATCGAGCAGGTCATCATCGTGGACGACAAGGTGGCCTCCGACCCTGTGCAGAAGTCCGTGGCCGGTCTTGCGGTACCCCAGATCAAGGTGAGCGTCTTCGGTGTGGACAAGTTCATCGACGTGCTCAAGAAGACCCAGATCAAGCGCGACACCCTCGTGCTGTTCACCAACCCCGTGGACGCGGAGCGCCTGCGGGAGGGCGGCATGGACTTCGACTACCTCAACGTCTCGGGCATGCGCTTCAACCCGAGCCGCACCCAGCTCCACAAGAACATGTCCATCACCTCCGAGGAGCGCGCCGCCCTGGAGCGCCTCATCGAGGCCGGTGTGGAGGTGTGGATGCAGCCCACATGCCGCGACCCCAAGGTGCTCGTCTCCGAGCTCCTGGCCGCCCACCCCGCCTGATCAGCAATGGGCGTGCCCCGTCAGGCCCGTCCGTAGAGTAAGGAGCGTTCCATGATTCAAGCCCTGCTGCTCGCCGTGTGGGCGGGCCTGTGCACCTGGGACCAGTACGGTCCCCACCTGGGATTCCGCAAGCCCCTGCTCGCCTCGGTGGGCGTGGGCATCATCCTGGGCGACCTGCCCACCGCCATCATCATCGGCGCCACCATGGAGCTCATGTGGCTGGGCGTCAACAACATCGGCGCCTATGTGCCGCCCGACGTCATCTCGGGCACCATCGTGGGCTGCGCCCTGGGCATCATGTCCGGCGGCGACGTGGCCTCCGACACCGCCCTCGCCGTGGCCATCGGCATCCCCTGCGCCACCCTCGTCCAGCAGCTCAACATCCTGGTCATGACCACCAACATCACCTGGCTCCACAAGGCCGACAAGGCCGCCCTGTCCGGTGAGTTCGGCGCCGTGAACAAGTGGTTCTGGGCCGGCGCCGCCTCGTTCTTCCTCACCCGTGCCATCCCCGTCTTCATCGCCTGCGGCGTGGGCTCCTTCGTCATCGAGGACATCATGGCCTTCCTGCAGACCCAGGTGCCCTGGGTGCTCACCGGCTTCTCCATCGCCGGCGGCATGATGCCGGCCGTGGGCCTGGCGATGCTGCTCACCATGATGCTCAAGAAGGAGATGTGGATCTTCCTCGTCGGGGGCTTCGTGCTCGCCGCCTACCTGGGGGTCCCCACCATGGGCATCGCCCTTGTGGCCGTGGCCGTGGCCGGCTTCTACGACTTCGTGAGCGAGGGCTTCAAGCGGGTCGAGGACAAGCAGGCCGTCACCAAGGGCGTCCTGTCCACGGGCCCGGTCGTGACCGATCAGGACATCGAGGAAGAAGAGGAGTACGACCTCTAATGGCTGACAACACCTGCACCCGCGCCGCCGAGTCGCCCGTCGTCTCCCAAGGCCGCGCCATCACCCGCCACGCCCTCAACCGCACCTTCGTGCGCACCCTGGGCTGCCAGTTCGCCCACAACTACGAGCGCATGCAGAGCCTCTCGCTGGTCTACTGCTTCGCGCCGGTGCTCGAGGACCTCTACCGCGACCGCCCCAAGGAGGAGCGCGTCGCCGCCATGCAGCGCCATCTCGAGTACTTCAACACCCACCCGCTGGCCATCCCGTTCATCCTGGGCATCTCGGCCGCCCTGGAGGAGACGTGCGACGAGGACCAGAAGGAGACAGTGGTCGCCATCAAGACCTCGCTCATGGGCCCCTTCGCAGGCCTCGGCGACTCCCTGCTCAACCTCACCTGGACCCCCATCGCCGGCTCCATCGGCGCCTCCATGTGCCTGGCCAACGGGTCCATCCTCGGCCCCATCGTGATGTTCCTGCTCATCAACGCCCTGTACTGGCCCCTGCGCATCTTCGGGCTCTACGGCGGCTACGCCAAGGGCATGGAGATGGTGGAGCGGTTCGGCGTGGCGGTCTTCGAGCGCCTCGGCAACCTCGCCAACGTGCTCGGCGTCATGGTGGTGGGCGGCCTGATCCCCACCACCGTCAAGCTCGCCTGCGCCATCCAGGTGCCCCTCGGCGAGGGCGACCCCCTGGTGATCCAGGACCAGCTCGACAAGGTGCTCCCCTGCGCCCTGCCCATCCTGCTCACCTTCATCTGCTACCGCCTGCTCAAGCGCGGCCAGGGCAAGAACTCCGCCCAGATCATCATCGGCTGCATCGTGTTCGCCCTCGCCTTCGCCGCCCTCGGCTACTACGTGCCCGGCCTCGCCATCTTCGGCTAGGCCACCGTCACACCCCGTCCGTCAAGGAGCCCCCCATGCGCTGCGTCCTCGTTCTGCTCGACACCCTGCGCCGCAACAACCTGCGCTGCTACAACCCCGAGACCCGCGTGCAGACCCCCAACATCGATGCCTTCGCCGCCGAGTCCTGCACCTTCGACGAGCACTGGATCGGGTCGGCCCCCTGCATGCCGGCGCGGCGCGACATCATGTGCGGACGGCTGAACTTCCTGGAGCGCGGGTGGGGCCCCATCGAGCCCTTCGACGTGACCCTGCCCGCGCTCCTGCGCGACCACGGCGTCTACACCCACATCACCACCGACCACTGCCACTACATGCGCACCGGCGGCGAGGGGTACCTGCAGCTCTTCAACACTTGGGACTACCACCGCGGCCAGGAGGGCGACCCCTGGGTGAGCCGCATCGACGACCCCGCCAACATGCCGGGGACCTTCTACGGCCGCGTGCGTCGCCAGTACCAGCTCAACCGCGGCCGCTGGCCCCGCGAGGAGGACATGCCGAGCCCCCAGACGTTCCAGAGCGCCTGCGAGTGGCTCGACGACAACGCCGACGCCGACGACTTCTTCCTCATGGTGGAGGCCTTCGACCCCCACGAGCCCTTCGACGTGCCCGAGCGCTACATGGACCTCTACGGGGGCGGGGAGGGGCTCGACCGCGACTACTTCGAGATACCCCAGTACAAGCGGGTGAGCGAGGCCGAGGTCCCCGCCGAGGCGGTGGACTACGTCCAGCGCCGCTACGACGCCCTCGTCACCTGCTGCGACCACTGGTTCGGGACCTTGATGGACAAGCTCCGCGAGCGCGGCATCTTCGACGACACCCTCGTCATGCTCACCACCGACCACGGCTACTTCCTGGGGGAGCGCGACTTCCTCGGAAAGAACTACATGCCCCTCTACAACGAGCTCGCCCATCTGCCCCTGCTGGTGCACTACCCCGGCGGCGCCCGGGCCGGCGAGCGAGCCTCCCAGATCACCCAGAACATCGACGTCATGCCCACGGTGCTCGACCTGGCGGGAATCCCGGTGCCCGAGGAGGTGCAGGGCGTCTCCCTGATGTCGCTCGCCACGGACCCGTCGGCGCCCACCCGCGACTATGCCCTCTTCGGCTACCACGCCATGGACGTCAACATCACCGACGGGCGCTACACCTACATGCGGGCCCCCGTGCCGTCCAACGAGCCCTGCTTCGAGTATGCCGCCATCCCCACCACCATCCGCCGCTACCTCGGTGCCGACAGGCCCGCCGACATCGAGTGCGGACGCTTCCTGGCGCGGACCGACTGGCCCGTGTTCAAGGTGCCCGTGGACAGGCCCGGCATCATCGACCAGTCCGACGACGCCCTCAAGGAGGTGTCGGACACCAGGCTCTTCGACCTGGCCGTGGACTACGCCCAGCTCGACGACCTCACCTCCCACGACGACCCCGCCGCCAAGGAGGCCGAGGGGCGCATGGTGGGCCTGCTGCTGCGGGCCATGGACGAGTGCGACGCGCCGGCGGAGCAGTACGAGCGCCTCGGCCTGGGCGGGGCGGCATGAGGTACCTCAGCATGCTGGTGAAGCCCGCCTCGGCGGCGTGCGACATGGCGTGCTCCTACTGCTTCTACCGCGACCTCGCCCAGGGCAGGGAACGGGGGTGCCGCCCGGTCATGGACCGCCCCGTCATGGAGGCCGTGGTCTCGCGGGCCTTCGAGGCGGTGCCCGACGGGACGGTGGCCTTCGACTTCCAGGGGGGAGAGCCCACCCTGGCCGGTCTCGACTTCTTCGAGGCCTTCGTCGCGGAGGTGGAGCGCCGCCGCGGCGGCTGCCGGGTCTCCTACGCCATCCAGACCAACGGCCTCGCCCTCGACGAGCGCTGGTGCGAGTTCCTCGGGCGCAACCGGTTTCTGGTGGGGGTCTCGCTGGACGGGACCCGCAGCCTCCACGACCGCCTGCGCCCGGCCGCCGACGGCGGGGCCACGTGGTCGCGGGTGGCCGCGTCGCTGGGGCGCCTGCGAAGGCACGGGGTGGAGCCCGCGGTGCTGTGCGTGCTCTCCTCGGAGCTGGCCCGCCACCCCCAGCAGGTCTACAGGGGGCTTGCCTCCCTGGGGGCCCGCCACGTCCAGTTCATCCCGTGTCTGGGGCCCGCCGAGGGTGGGGACGGCTCCCCGCGGTCGGCCGAGATGGCGTCCCACGCTCTGACCCCCGGGCGGTTCGTCCACTTCTACCGGGGCTTCCTCGACGCCTGGGAGAGGGGTCAGGCCGAGGACGGCCCCATGGCGGTGGGGCTCTTCGACGACGTCATGGGCCTCTCCCTGGGGCGCAGGCCCAGGACCTGCGGCGCCCTGGGGGCCTGCGCCCCGCAGTTCGTGGTGGAGTCCGACGGGTCGGTCTACCCGTGCGACTTCTACGCCTCCGACCGGTGGTGCATGGGCAACGTGTGCTCCGACACCATCGAGGCCATGGCCGCGGGCGCCGTGGTGGAGGGCTTCTTGTCCCCCCCCCGCCGGGCCGACGGCGACGCCCCGTGCACCGACTGCGGCTTCGAGGGCATCTGCCACGGGGGGTGCCCCCGTCTCTCCACGGCCTTCGCGGCCGACGGGCGCTGCGGCTACCGGGAGTTTCTGGAGTACGGCTACGGGCGGCTGGCCCGGCGGGCCCGGGAGCGCGTGGGGAGGATGCCATGGGCCTGAACCCTGCCGACGGCCTCGTGGCCCTTGTGAGCCTCGTGGCCTCCACGGTGGGGGCCGTCTGCGGCGTGGGCGGCGGGATCCTCATCAAGCCCGTGCTCGACGCCGTGTCGTCGATCGACGTGGCCACGGTCAACTTTCTGTCGGGGGCCACGGTGCTGTCCATGACCGCCTACTCCGTGGCCCGGTCGATCCATGCGGGGTCGGGGTCCATGGACCTCTCCCGGGACACGCCCCTGGCCGTGGGGGCCGCCTTCGGGGGCCTCGCGGGCAAGCAGCTCTTCTCGGCCGTGAGCGGCCTTTTTGGGAATCCCGACAGGGCCGGGGCCGTGCAGGCGGCCGTGCTGTGCGCGGTCACGGCGGGGGCGCTCGCCTACACCCTCGCCAAGGACCGCGTGGCCACGCGCCATGTGGAGAGCCGTGGCGCCTGCGTCGCCATCGGCCTCGCCCTGGGCACCTGCTCGTCGTTCCTCGGCATAGGGGGAGGGCCCATCAACCTGGTGGTGCTGTTCTACTTCTTCTCCATGGACACCAAGCGTGCCGCGGCGAGCTCCCTCTACATCATTCTGTTCTCCCAGACGGTGAGCACCGCGGCGTCCCTTCTCACCCAGGACCTGTCGGCCGTGAACCCGGCGGTGCTGGCGCTCATGGCCGCCTGCGGCATCGCGGGGGGCGCCTTGGGACGCCGACTGAACGCCCGGGTTGACGCCCGCTTTGTGGACCGGCTGTTCGTGGCGCTCATGGTGGTCATCATCTTCATAAACGTGTACAACCTGGCGGCCTTCGGGGCGGTGCGTGGGTAGAAGCCGAGAGGCCCTGTCCCCTCCAACCGAAAGCGCCCCATGTATTGGATCATCTGGCCCGTCTGCCTCGCCGCCTGTCTCATAGGCTCCATCTGCGGCCTGGGGGGCGGTGTCATCATCAAGCCGGCCCTCGACCTGTTCGGGTCCATGGACGTGGCCCAGGTGAGCTTCCTGTCGGGGTGCACGGTGCTGGCCATGGCCCTCTACTCGGTGCTCCGGGCCCGGGCCAAGGGGACGCTCTCGGCCGAGGCCAAGGTGGACACCTCGGTGGCCGTCGGCGCCGTGGTGGGCGGCCTCGCGGGCAAGCAGCTCTTCTCGGCCCTTTCGGCGGCCTTTCCCTACCCGCGCATCGTGGGCTGCAGCCAGGCGGCGGCGCTCTTTGCCGTGTGCCTGTTCACCATCGCCTACACCGTCGTCAAAGACCGCCGCGAGATCCACGGCCGCAGGCTCTCGGGATGGCTCCCGGGGTGCGCGGTGGGCGTGGGGCTGGGTGCTGTCTCGGCCTTCCTCGGCATCGGCGGCGGCCCGCTGAACATCGTTGCCATGACGTTCTTCTTTGCCATGGCGAGCAAGGACGCCGTCCAGGCCTCGCTCTACATCATCCTGTACTCCCAGACCGCCGCCACGGTCATGGCCCTCGCCACCCAGGACCTCTCCGGCATCGACCCGGTGCTGCTGGTGGGCATGGTGGCCTTTGGCATAGCGGGCGCGGCCGGCGGACGCACCATCAACAGGCGCCTGTCCAACGCCACGGTGGACCGGCTCTTCATAGGGCTTCTCGTGGCGATCATGGCCATCACGGTGGCCAACTTCCTCGGCTTTGCGGCGATGTAGGGGCCGGCGGCGGTGTGCGGTTGGCGCCGGCGGGCGGCTCTCAGCGCACGAATGTGCGGCAAAGGCGCTCGAGTGCGCGGGATAATCACGCCAAAAGCCATTCGATGTGCGACGGGCCGGCGAATGCCGCCCAATGTGCGACAAGATCGCAGCGAACGGGCGCGGATGAGCGGAATCAGGCCCAAATCGCCCACTCGAGGCCGTTTGCCGCGGCCCGGCCGCGCACTGGACGCCTTTCGCCGGGGCGTCGCGCACTGGACACCCTTCGCCGCAGGGACTCGCGCACCCAAGGCCCTTCTCCGCAGGGAGCCGCACACCGGATGCCCCTTGCCGGGGCGCCGCGCACCCTCCCTCCCCCGCGATTACCACCATCGGTGACGGCCGAAGCAGGTCCCATGGAGGGAGCCGCGGCGTCGGGCCGACGACGGCGAGAGCGGGTCGGGCCTCCGACCGCGCAGGACGAGGGCGAGGTCGTCGACGAGCACGTCGGTCATGGAGGGGATGGAAAGGGTCTCCCTGGCCATGCCGACGAGGTCGTCTCCCAGGGCCCGCGCGGCCAGGCGTCGCCGGTCGTCGCTTCCTCGGCGCCGGGGGTCGTCGTGCCACCAGCTCGAGTCGTACTCGCAGGCGAGGTGTTTCTCCGGCCAGTAGAAGTCGTAGCGGATGGCCTGGTTCTCGGGGAGGTGGACCCGGGCGCGGGGCGTGAGCTCCACGCGGTGGTTGAGCAGCGGGCTGGGGAGTCCGGCACCCCCGGAGCGCCGCGGCGTCACGGCAAAGGTGGCGAACCCCGACTCCCGGGGCGACGCCGACCCGTCGATGACCCGGTCGGCGGCGCTGCGTGCGACATCCGTCCCAGGCGCCCCCGGGGCGAGGCTGTGGGCCGCCTGCCGGAGGGCGTCGCCGTGGGCCTGTGGGGTCCTTGTCCCAAAGCCGCAGTCGAGGTCGGCGCGCAGCTCGTAGGTGCCGCAGAGCTGGAAGGCCAGGAGCAGCGCCTGGGTTGCGTCGAGCTCGCGGCAGCGCAGCAGGAAGTGGAGGGCGGGGGAGACCACGTGGATGGGCTCCTCGCCGGGTCCGGTGCGCACGCGGCAGATGGCCCCGGGGAACAGCGGACCCGACCACACCGGGCAGTGCAGCCCAGGCCGCCGGCGCCGCGCTGCCGCGGATGGGACCAGCACCTCCACGGGGACGTCTTGCTCGGGTACGCCGAGGAGCGCCGACGTCACGGCAAGGCAGTCCCGGTAGCGCGGCTTGCTCTCCAGGGCACGGACCGCCCGGAGGGTGGGGAGGGAGGCGGAGAGGATCTGCGCACACTCCTCCTCCGAGTGCACCGGGGTGAGGGTCGCGTGCGAAAGGTACACGTTGCGCGCACTTATGCCAGCCAGAACCAACGCCATGGCCGGAGCCTATCAAGGGTCCCGGGCCTTTGGGGCGGAGGGGGCCGACGTCGTTACAATCCGGTAATTTAAGTTAAGTATCTGACATATACGGTCAGTAATATGTCGAGTTGCGGTCAGTTATCAGTCAGAATTCTACTGCGTGTTGTTGGGATTCGACGGACGGTGGCAACCGATGGGGAGGGGTCGTTGCGGGGTCTTGGGGCTCCCTGCGGAGAAGGCCCTGGGGGCACGGGGCGTCGCGCGGAGAAGGGCGTCCGGCGTGTGGCCTCTGCGGAGAAGGCCGTCCAATGCGCGGGTTCCAGGCGGTTCCCCGGCGAAGGGGCCTGGGTGCGCGACAAAATCGCAGCGAAAGGCCCCGAGTGCGCGATCCTGCGGCCAAGAGGCGTCGATGCGCGACCCAAGTGCAGCCAAGGGCAACGGGTGAGCGATTTCCGGTTCTTTTCGCGCATTGGGAAGGGTTCGACGAGTATTTCCCGCGCATTCGGACGCCTTCGCCGGGCACCCGCGCACCGGGGGCCGTTCGCCGCAGCCCCACAGCCCCCCCCCGCAGCCCCGCCCCCGCCTGGCCTCCCGGCTCTCTGCGCCAGGCCGTGCGTCGGCGCCCCTTCGCCGAGCCCCTTTCCGCCCGCGGCCGTCATGCCCGTCTCCCGCTGTCTATAACGTGCAACGCTAACGTGCAACGCCCCCGGCTCTTATCGGTCCGAAAAACAGATACCAGTAACTGAATAACAGCTTGGAAAATGGTTTATATAATTGCTGTACTCAGCAATTAACATGCAGATAAAACGTTGGCAATCCTTACAAATAAGAAGGATGCACCAAAGAAAATAGCTGGTAATCAGATTACTTTTACCGTAAGCGGTCTGTTTTCTGCCGTGGGCGGCTTGTCTTATGCATCAGACAGTAATGAGTTTCTCAATTGCATATACTACGACCGACTTCGAAATACATCATCTGGTAGTAACCAGTTATGAGAACCGTAGGGACCATCATGAGCCACACCTTCTCCGCAAGGGGGAGCAGCTTCCTGCTCGACGGCGAGCCGTTCCAGATCCGCTCCGGCGCCATCCACTACTTCCGTGTGCACCCGGCAGATTGGGCGCACTCGCTGCACAACCTCAAGGCCCTGGGCTTCAACGCCGTCGAGACCTACGTGCCGTGGAACCTCCACGAGCCCCATGAGGGCACCTTCCGCTTCGACGGCCTGTGCGACGTCGAGGCCTTCCTCGACGCGGCGGCCCGCGAGGGGCTCTACGCCATCGTTCGCCCGTCGCCGTTCATCTGCGCCGAGTGGGAGTGGGGAGGCCTGCCCGCGTGGCTCATGTACGGCCACGGCCGCCCGCGCAGCCGCGACCCGCGCTTCCTCGGGGCCGTCGCGGCCTACTACGACGAGCTCATCCCGCGCCTCGCGCCCCACCAGCTGGACCGCGGCGGCAACGTGCTCATGTTCCAGGTGGAGAACGAGTACGGCTCGTACGCCCAGGACAAGGGGTACCTCCGCACGATCTCGACCCTCATGTCGGAGCGCGGCCTCACCATGCCCTTCTTCACCTCCGACGGTCCCTGGGAGGCGTGTCTCTCGGCCGGCTCCCTCATCGACGACGGCGTTCTTGCCACGGGCAACTTCGGCTCGCGGCCCGAGGAGAACTTCGCCGCCCTCAGGCGCTTCCAGGAGGGGCACGGCCGCACCCAGCCCCTCATGTGCATGGAGTTCTGGGACGGCTGGTTCAGCCGCTGGGGGGAGGCGCCCACCCGCCGCGATGGCGGCGAGCTGGCCGACTGCGTGGGCCGCGCCCTCGAGATCGGGTCGGTCAACCTCTACATGTTCCACGGAGGCACCAACTTCGGGTTCATGAACGGGTGCTCCGCCCGCAAGCAACACGACCTGCACCAGATCACGTCGTACGACTACGGCGCGCCGCTCGATGAGCGCGGCAACCCCACCGGGCGCTACGACGCCCTCCGCGCCATGATGGCCGAGCGCTTCCCCGACGTCCCCCTGGGCACGCCCGCCTACAAGCCCACGCTGGCCCCGTGCGTCCTCGTGCGCGACGGCGTGGCCGGTCTCCTCGCCTCCTTGGACGCCCTCTCCGAGCGCCGGGAGTCCCTCGACACCCAGCCCATGGAGCTGCTGGGTCAGAACACCGGCTACGTGCTCTACCGCACGACCCTGCCCGCCTACGCCGACGAGGTGCGCCTCCGCGTCATCGACGCCTCCGACCGCGTGCAGGTCTTTTGCGACGGTGAGCTCGCAGCCGTGCAGTACCAGGAGGAGATCGGCGACGACATCTTCGTCTCCCCGCGGCCGGACGGATCGACCCTGGACGTGCTCGTGGAGAACATGGGCCGCGTCAACTACGGTCCCAAGCTGTGCGCACCCTCCCAGTCCAAGGGCATCCGTCAGGGCGTCATGGCCGACCTCCACTTCCTCCAGGGATGGGAGGAGTACCCCCTGCCCTTGGACGACATCTCGGCCCTCGAGTTCTCGGCCGAGGGGCCGCACCTTGCTGCCCCCGCGTTCCATCGCTTCCATCTTGCCGTCGACGAGCCCGCCGACACCTTCGTGGACATGGCCGGCTGGCACAAGGGCTGCGTCTTCGTCAACGGTTTCAACGTGGGCCGCTTCTGGGAGAAGGGCCCCCTCACCACCCTCTACGTACCGGGCGGGCTGCTCAGGCCCGGCGTCAACGAGCTCGTCGTCTTCGAGACCGACGGCCCGGGCGCAGGGGAGCTCGTTCTCGCGGACGGCCCCGTCGAGATCGAGACAGGGGCGTAGCACCGGCACGATCGCCGCGGACGGGGCCCTGGGTCCCGGGAGGCGGCGACCCGATAGTAAGCAGGCAGTCAACCCAGACAAGGAAAGGAGAGCGGCCCATGAACATCGTAGGAGCGAGGATCGACGGGCGACTCGTCCACGGACAGGTCGCCAACCTGTGGATCCCCATGCTCAGCGTCGACCGCGTGATCGTCATCGACGACAAGGTGGCGGTCAGCGACATCGAGAAAAGCGGCATTCGCATGGCCACCCCCAGCAAGGTGCGTCTCAGCGTCCTCGACGTGGAGCGCGCGGCCCGCCAGCTCAAAGCCGACCGCTACGCGTCCCAGCGCGTCCTCCTCGTGGCCAAGAGGCCCGGCGTCTACGT
Source organism: Granulimonas faecalis (assembly GCF_022834715.1). NCBI lineage: Bacteria > Bacillati > Actinomycetota > Coriobacteriia > Coriobacteriales > Kribbibacteriaceae > Granulimonas > Granulimonas faecalis. The sequence goes on along the minus strand of NZ_BQKC01000001.1, from coordinate 1,728,535 downwards.
GGACCTCGTCAAGGCGGGGTTCCCGCTTGAGGAGCTCAACGTGGGCAACATGAGCCAGACGCCCACCACCACGCAGGTCACCAACTCCATCAACGTCGAGGAGGCCGACGTGGCCGCCTTCGACGAGCTCGACGCCGCAGGCGTCCATCTGGTCGCCCAGATGGTGCCCCAGAAGAAGGGTGAGGAGTTCATGGAGCTCCTCGAAGGGAAGGTGAACCGATGATCCAGGTTTGGCAGATCGTGCTCCTCACGCTCTACGCCGGTTATCAGATCCTCGACGAGCTGCAGATCTACTCCTCCATGAGCACGCCGGTGTTCGCCGGCCTGTTCGCCGGCCTCGTCATGGGCGACGTCGCCACGGGCCTGTTCGTGGGCGGCTCCATGCAGCTCATGGTCCTGGGCGTCGGCACCTTCGGCGGCGCCTCCAAGATCGACGCCAACTCGGGCACCATCCTGGCCACGGCCTTCTCCGTCGCCCTGGGCATGGACCCCCAGCAGGCCATCGCCGCCATCGCCGTGCCCGTGGCCGCGATCCTCATCCAGCTCGACGTGCTGGCCCGCTTCGCCAACACGTTCTTCGCCCACCGCATCGACGCCGCCATCGAGCGCTTCGACTACAAGGGCATCGAGCGCAACTTCCTCATGGGCGCCCTGCCCTGGTCGCTCTCCCGCATGATCCCCGTGGGCCTCGCGCTGGCCTTCGGCGGAGGCGTGGTGAGTCAGGTGGTGGAGGTCCTCAACGGCCCGCTCCTCTGGCTCGGCAACGGCCTCTCCGTGGCCGGCTCCGTGATGCCCGCCGTGGGTCTCGCCATCCTGCTCCGCTACCTGCCGGTGAAGAAGAACATCGCCTACCTGGTCCTGGGCTTCACCATCACCGCCCTGTTCACCACGCTCTTCGGCAACGTGCAGATCATCGGTGCCGGCCTCGACGCCATCTCGCCCTCCGGCGGCGTCTACAACAGCCTGCCCATGCTCGCCATCGCCCTCATCGGCTTCGGCTTCGCGGCCATGGCCTACCAGCGCTCTGAGGGCGCGCCGTCCGTGGCGGCCCCCGCACCCACCGCCCCCGCCCCCGCGGGGGAGACCATCGTCGAGGAAGGAGAGATCTGGGATGACGAGCTCTAACACCAACGGGGTGCAGACCCCCACCGCGCCGGGCAACCCAGGGCAGTACCGGATCACCGAGAAGGACCTCGCCCAGATCAACCGCCGCTCGCTCCTCGCCTTCCAGCTGGGCTGGAACTACGAGCGTATGCAGGGCTCCGGCTACCTCTACCTGGTCCTGCCGCAGCTGCGCAAGATGTACGGCGACGGCACGCCCGAGCTCAAGCGGGCCATGCAGGCGCAGGCGCAGTTCTTCAACACATCCAACTTCTTCAACACCATCATCACCGGCATCGACCTCGCGGTGGAGGAGAAGGAGGGCGTGGGCTCCCTCGAGACCGTGAACGGCCTCAAGACCGGTCTCATGGGCTCGTTCGCGGCCATCGGCGACTCCATCTTCGCCGCCCTGATCCCTACGATCTTCGGCGCCATCGCGGCCAACATGGCGCTGCAGGGCAACCCCACGGGCATCTTCATCTGGATCGCCGTCCAGATTGCCGTCATGGCCTTCCGCTGGAAGCAGCTGGGCTTCGCCTACCGCGAGGGGGCCAAGCTCATCACCACCATGCAGGGCAGGCTCTCCGCCCTCACCGACGCCGCCATCGTCCTCGGCGTGTTCATGGTGGGCGCCCTCGTGGCCACGGTCATCAACGTGCACGTGGGCATCGCCCCCCAGATCGGGGACGTGGCCCTGTCGGTGCAGAACTCCCTCGACATGATCCTTCCCAAGTTGATCCCCGCTCTCATCGTGTTCGGCGTCTACGCCCTGCTCGGCAAGGAGCGCATGACGAGCACCCGTGCCATCTTCATCGTGCTCGTCGTCTCCGTGGCCCTCTCGGCCTGCGGCGTCCTCGTCAAGTAGCGCGCGGCCCACGCCCCGCCCGGCCTCACGGGCCGGCGGGGCGGCCCGGGCCCGGCCGGCCTATCATCGGTGTCGGCCCGCGCCCGGGCCCTCGGACTGCGACGGAAGGCGGCACCCATGGCCACGGTCAAGAAGCAACCCCTCTACGAGCAGCTGGCCGACACCCTCTCCGACAGGATGGGCGTCGAGCTGGCCCCCGGGGACCTGCTTCCCTCGGAGCGCGAGATGTGCGGGCGCTACGGCATCTCGCGCACCACGGTGCGCCAGGCCATGGCCGAGCTGGAGCGCCGCGGCCTCGTGGTGCGCCGCCACGGCAAGGGCACGTTCGTGGCCGACCGCTCCGCCGATGCCACCAACCTCATGCAGTCCTACAGCTTCACCCAGCAGATGCGCGAGGCCGGGCGCGTGCCCCGCACGGATGTGCTCTTCTTCGGGCGCGTGGAGGCCACGGCCGAGGTCGCGCGGATGCTCGGTCTCAGGCTGGGCGACCCGACCTTCGAGCTGCAGCGCCTGCGGTCCGCGGACGCCGTGCCCATGATGGTGGAGCGCACCTACCTCCCGGTGGTGCCGTTCCTCTCGCTCTCCCTCGAGCTGCTCGAGGCCAAGCCGCTCTACGAGCTGATGGAGGGGGAGTTCGGCCAGACCATCCGGGTGGCCGAGGAGGAGTTCTGCGCCAGCCTGGCGCGGCCCGCGGATGCGGAGCTCCTGGGCGTGCCCGTGGGCTCGCCGGTGCTCGACCTCACCCGCGTCACCTACAGCACGGCCAACGAGGCGATCGAGTACACGCTCAGCGTCGCCCGGGCCGATAGGTTCAGATACAAGGTGTCCCACTGGCGCTCCTGACGGCGCGGTGGGACGGGACAGGAGATACCCCTATGTTCGAAAAGACCGACGAGGAGCTCAAGGCCCTCGGCGCCTACGACACCACCCGCGAGATCGCCCAGCAGCCTGACCTCTGGGAGGACACCTACAGGATCTGGTCGGGTGCCCGCCGCGCCGTGGACGCCTTCCTCGCCGAGGCGCGCGCCATGGCCGGCGGCCCCCTGCGGGTGATTTTCACCGGCGCCGGGACCTCTGCCTACGTCGGCGACACCGTGGCCCCGTACCTCACCCGCACCGGCGACACCGGCGCCTACCGCTTCTGCTCGGTGCCCACCACCGACATCGTGAGCGCCCCCCTGGACTACCTGGTCCCCGACGAGCCGTGCCTGCTCGTCTCCTTCGCCCGCAGCGGCAACAGCCCCGAGAGCGTGGCCGCCATGGAGCGTGCCCGCCAGGCGGTCTCCGACCTGCGCCTCCTCAACATCACCTGCGCCCCCGACGGCGCCCTGGCCCGTGCCGCCGAGGACGACCCGCAGGCCCTGAACCTGCTCATCCCCCGCGCCAACGACCGCGGCTTCGCCATGACCGGCAGCTACACCTGCATGACGCTCCTGGCCGCCCTTGTGTTCGACCGTGCGTCGGACGGCGAGAAGGATGCCTGGGTGCGCGCCGCGGCCGCCATGGGCCGCGAGGTGACGGCCCGCGAGGACGAGGTCGCCGCCCTGCTCGGCGAGGGTCCCTCGCGCCTCACCTACTTGGGCAGCGGCCCCCTCTCCGGCCTGGCCCGCGAGGCGCAGCTCAAGATCCTCGAGCTCGCCGCCGGCAGGACCGCCACCTCGTTCGACAGCTCCATGGGTTACCGGCACGGGCCCAAGTCCTTCGTGGACGAAGGCACGGTGCTCGTGACCTTCGTCTCCGAGCAGCCCTACACCCGCCGCTACGACCTCGACATCCTGGCCGAGGTGGCCGGCGACGGCATCGCCGCCCGTACCGTGGCCGTGCAGCAGGCCACGGGCCCGATCTTCGAGGGCGACGCCTTCACCTTCGCCGGGACCGGACCGCTCCCCGGCGCCTACCTCGCCCTGCCGTTCGCCATGGTGGCCCAGACGGTTGCCCTGCTCAACTCGGTGCGCCTGGGCAACACCCCCGACACCCCGAGCCCCTCGGGCACGGTGAACCGCGTGGTCAAGGGCGTCACCATCCATGAGCTGGAGCTCTGACGTGGGCGTCGGTGCGCCGCGGGGCGCCTACGCCGTCGTCGCCAAGGGGTTCTTCCTGCCCGGCGGCTACGTCGAGGGCGGCTGCGTGACCGTGGAGGGCGGCAGGTTCGGCCTGTACCGGGCCGAGGTGCCCTCCGGCATGGCGGTGCTCGACCTGGGCCGTGCCCGTGTGGCCCCCGGCTATGTGGACACCCACATCCACGGGTTCCTCGGCCACGACGTCATGGACGCCGACGCCGCCGGTGTGGGCGAGATCTCCCGGGGCCTCGCCCGCCACGGTGTGACGAGCTGGACCCCTACCACACTGACCGCCCCACCGGATCAGGTCGCGGCCGCCTGCCGTTCGGTGGCCGAGGCCGCGGCGGACGGGTCGACCGGGGGAGCGGCCGGTGGGGCGCACATCCGGGGTGTCTTCCTCGAGGGACCGTTCTTCACCGAGGCCCACAAGGGCGCCCAGAACCCCGGCTACCTCCTGGCCCCCAGCATCGGCCTGCTCGAGGCCTGGCAGGAGGCCTCCGGCGGCCTCGTGACCAAGGTGGCCGTGGCCGCTGAGGCTGAGGGTGCGCCGGAGTTCTGCGCCGCTGCCCGGGCCCTCGGCGTGAGCGTGTTCCTCGGACACTCCGACGCGAGCCTCGACGAGGCCTGCGCATGCGTGAACGCCGGGGCGTCCGGGTTCGTCCACACGTTCAACGGCATGAGGGGCTTCAGCCACCGCGATCCGGGCATGGTCGGGGCGGCCCTGGGGCTCCACGGCGTCTGCGCCGAGGTCATCTGCGACGGCCGCCATGTGGATCCCGCGGCCGCGCGCATCCTCGTGCGGGCGCGGGGCGCCGACGGTGTGGCGCTTGTGACCGACTGCATGCAGGCCGGCGGCATGCCCGACGGCGAGTACCTGCTCGGGGAGCTTCCCGTGGTGGTCTCGGACGGTGCCGCGCGTCTGGCCGAGGGCAGCCACAGCCTGGCGGGCTCGGTGCTTACCCTCGACCGTGCCGTACGAAACGTCCGGGACTGGGGCGCGGCCACCGACGAGGAGGCCGTGCGCATGGCCACCCAGACCCCTGCCGACGCCAACGGCATCGGCGGTATCTGCGGCCGCATCGCCCCGGGCCGAGACGCCGACTTCGTCGCCCTGGACGACGGCCTCCATGTGACGGCCACCTATATCTCGGGACAGGAGGCCTGATCGGCCTCCTTGGGACGGGACGGGGCACCCCGCCGGGGTGCCCCGTCTGCCGTCTAGAGCGTCTGCTCGGTGCGGGCGATGATGTCGTCCTGGGTGGCCCGGGACAGCACGTTGAAGAACGCGGAGTAGCCGGCCACGCGCACGATGAGGTCGCGGTGGTTCTCGGGGTGCTCCTGGGCGTCCAGCAGGGTCTCGCGGGACACCACGTTGAACTGCACGTGGTAGCCGTGGAGTCGGTTGAAGTAGGCCCTGAGCATGGACTCGAGCTTGATCTTGTTCTCGGGCCTCTCCAGCGTTGACGGGTTCACCTTCTGGTTGAGCAGCACGCCGCCGGTGATCTTCTCGGTGGGCAGCTTGGTGACCGACTTGAACACGGCGGTGGGGCCGTGGAGGTCGCGGTTGTGGGCCGGGCTGCAGCCCTCGGCGAGGGGCTCCCGGGCGTTGCGTCCGTCGGGCGTGGCCATGGTGCCCATGCCCTGGCCCACGTTGGCGCTGATCGAGCTTGTGCCGGCGTAGCGGATGCCGCCCACGGGCCCGCGGCCGTGGCGGGTGCTCGGGTACTTGGCCACCTCGTCGATGTAGGAGTCGTAGGCCTCCACCACCAGACGGTCCACGTAGTCGTCGTCGTTGCCGTACTTGGGGGCGTCCTGCTGCAGCATGCGCTGGATGCGCTGGTTCTCGGGGCTCTGGAAGTCGTCGAGGATGGCGTCCCACAGCTGCTGCGGGGTGATCCGCCCCTCCTCGAAGACCAACTTTTTCACGGCCGCCAGGGAGTCGGCCATGTTGGCGATACCCACCTGCAGGCCGCTGATGAAGTCGTAGACGGCGCCGCCCTCCTTGATGGTCTTGCCGCGGCCGATGCAGTCGTCGGTGAGGGCGCTGCACAGCACGTCGGGGACGTCGCGCTCGCTGGCCAGGTCGATGGCGTTCTCCATGATCACGGAGTAGCGGCACATCTCGCGGATGGTCTTGTCCCAGGCGTCGAGGAGCTCGTCGTAGCTGGTCATCTCGGTGAAGCGGCCGTGGTCCTCGGTGAATCGGCGGCCCGTGGTGAGGTCCACGCCGCCGTTCATGCAGCACAGGAGCAGGCGCGGGAAGTTGAGGTAGCTCATGCCGGTGCAACGGTAGCCCCACTTGCCGGGCACGGCGGTCTCCACGCAGCCGATGGCGGAGTAATCGTAGGCGTCCTCCCGGGCCACGCCCCAGTCGATGAAGCTGGGGATGATGACCTCGTCGTTGTTCATGGCCGGCATGCCAAAGCCCAGGCGCATGACCTCCACGCACTCGTCGAGGAAGGCCGGGTCGATGGACGCGTGGTAGCGCACGGTGAGGTTGGGCTGGGTGAGGCGGGTCTGGGCCACGGAGCGGAGCACCAGCCAGGAGAGCGGGTTCACGGCGTCTTGCGGCATGCCGTCCACCAGACGCTGGCCGCCGATGGTGACGTTCTGGTACATGGGGGAGCCGGCCGAGGAGAGCGTGTGGGCCTGGCTGCGCACCTTGTTGACGGTGAGGCTCTTGATCCAGAGGTTGGTGAGGAGCTCGAGGGCCTCGTCCTCGGTGATGCGCCCGGCGGCGAGGTCGGCCTCGTAGAAGGGGAGCAGGTACTGGTCCAGGCGGCCGTAGGACAGGGAGTGGCCGTTGGACTCGATCTGCAGGATCACCTGGAGGAACCACACGGCCTGGACGGCCTCGCGGAAGGTGCGGGCGGGCTCGTAGGGCACGCGCTCGCAGGCCTCGGCCATGGCGAGGAGCTCGGCAGCGCGGGCGGGGTCGGCCTCGGCGGCCTGGGCGCGGGCGAGCTCGGCGTAGCGGCCGGCGAAGCGGCGCACGGCGGCGACGACCTCGAGGACGGCGTTGTAGAAGACGCGCTTGTCGATGGAGGCCGGGTCGGTGAGGTCGAGCCCCGCGCTCAGCCTGCGGGCGCGCTCCTCGTAGCCGCGCAGGCCCTCGGCCAGTACGCGGCGGTGGTTCACGGCCAGGTGGGCGTCGCCGGCGTTGAGCTTGCCCTCCATGCCAAAGAGCCCGGTCTCCATGAAGACGGAGACCTCCTCGGGGAGCAGGGCCTCGCCCCGGGCGCGCAGGTTGTTGCCCTCCCAGAACGGGGCGATGGAGCGGATCTGCTCCTTGGTCTCCTCGGTGATGTGGAAGACGTCGCCGTCGCGCTTCTCGAAGAGGTCGAGCTCGTCGAGGACGAAGCCGAGGGTGTACTCGGGGAAGACCGGGGCGTTGCAGTTCTTGGTGGCCTGGTTGCCGCAGATGAGGGTCTCGGGCTCGATGTAGACGGTCATGGCGTCGAGGATGTGGGAGAGCATGAGGGCGCGGCGCATCGCGGGCGGCTGGGCCCTGGTCTGCTCGTAGGACTCCGTGCAGAGGACGGCGCGCTCGCCGTCGACGTAGGGGCGCTCGTCGAGCACAGCCTCGCGGAAGCGCCGCATGCGGGGCGTGAGCTCTCCGAAGTGGTCGAGCAGGGACTGCCGTTGGGACGTCATGGGTTCCTCCTGGGGGTGCGCCTGAAAGTCGCTTGATGCTTGCTACCATTGAGAGCATAGCCTAGTATCGCTTACGAAACAAGAATTACTTACGAACGAAAGAGATTGTGGAGCGCCCATGGGGATGACGGCACCGGTCTTCAACATCCAGAAGTTCAGCCTCGACGATGGGCCCGGCATCCGTACGGTGGTCTTCCTCAAGGGCTGCCCCCTGCGCTGCGCCTGGTGCGCCAACCCCGAGAGCCAGGCGGCCTACACGCAGCTCGAGTGGGACGCGCGCTCCTGCCGCGGGTGCGGCGCGTGCGCGGCCGCGAGCGAGGCCGTGACGCTGGCCTTTGACGGGGACGGCTCGCCCCGCGTGACGGTGGACCACCGGCGCCTGGCCGCCGAGGGCGGCCAGGGGGCCGTGGCCGACGCCTGCCGGTGGGGCGCCATGACGCCCGTGGGCGCGGACCGCGCCGTGGACGAGGTGGTAGGGGAGTGCCTCAAGGACAAGCCCTTCTACGAGGAGTCCGGCGGCGGCGTGACCTTCTCGGGAGGGGAGGCGCTGCTCTGGCCCGACTTCGTCGTGGAGGCGGCGGGCCGTCTCCACGACGAGGGGGTGCCGTGCGCCATGGAGACCACGGGTCACGGCGAGCCGGAGGTCTTCGGCCGCGTGGCGGGGGCGCTCGACCTCGTGCTCTTCGACGTCAAGCACTGGGACGACGCGTGCCACCGCGAGGGGACCGGCGTGGGCCTGGAGAGGATCGGCGCCAACCTGAGGCGCGCCTTCTCCTCGGGCGCCGACGTGCTCTGCCGCACGCCGGTGATCCCGGGCTTCAACATCGACGCGTCCCTGTCCGACGACGCGGTGGCCGAGACGGCCGACGGTCTGGCCGGGTGGGTCCTCTCGGCCTGGCGCGACGCCGGCCGCGGGGGCGACGGGCGCCCCCGGCTGCAGCCGCTGCCCTTCCACCAGTTTGGTGAGAACAAGTACGCGCTGCTGGGCCGCGACTACGGCCTGGAGGGGGTGGCCCAGCTGCGCCCCGAGGACGTGGAGCCGTTGGCGAGGGCCCTCCGCGAGCGGGGCGTGGACGCGTTCGTGTAGCGCGGGGGCGGGCCGCTCGCCCGACTCGCCGTCCATACAGCCCGGAGCTGATGAATCGCGCCGTACCCCGCCGCTACCGCGAGCGCAAGTGCTGGTAGAGCGCGATGGCGAAGGCGACGGCCCAGTAGAGCGCCCAGGCCACGAGGGCGATGGCGCCGATGCATACCAAGACCACGAGCAGGGAGAAGCCGTTCATGGAGCCCTCCTCGGCACGAGGGGTTTGCTACCGTTCAAAGTATACCCTGTCTAATGATTTTATTCCAGCCGCTCCGCCGGCCCGGTCGCCGGGCCCTACTCCGCCGGGCCCCAGCTCACGCCGTCGCGCTTGAGGTGCACGGAGAAGCGCGTGTGGTCGCCCGGGGCCACCACGTGGCTCATCTCGAACGGCCTGCCCCGGCCGTCGGCGGCCGTGCGCGTGATCCTGAACGCGGCGCTGCGGTACGCCCTGCCGAGGAGCTCGGCCTCCCGCCTGCCCAAGAGCACGCTCTCGTAGATCTCGGTGGCCTGGGCCGCCTCCACGCCCCAGCCGCCGGCCAGTGCCGCGTAGAGGGACCCGGTCACGTCGGCCTCGGCCAGGCCGGGGAAGAGCCGGCAGGGCAGGTAGCTCGTCTCCAGGGACATCACCACGTCGTCGGCCATGCGCAGGCGCTCCACCCTGAACACGTCCTCGCCGGCCGGCAGCCCCAGGGCGTCGGCCACGGGCTGGTCGGGCCGCTCCGTGGAGAACGAGAGCACCTGGTTGGCCGGCTCCATGCCGGCGGCACGCACCACGCCCGAGAAGTCGTACAGGCTGTTGAGCGTGCGGCGCATGGTGGCCGGCGCCACGAAGGTGCCCTTGCCGGCCCTCCGCGTGACCATGCCCTCGTCCACCAGGGAGGAGAGCGCCGCGCGCACCGTGGAGCGGCCCACGCCCAGGGCCCGGCAGATCTCCTTCTCGGTGGGCAGCGGGTCGTCCGGCGCCAGCACCCCCTCCGTGACGAGGGCACGCAGGGCCTGGGCGATCTGCTTGTAGAGGGGTTGGGCGGCGGTGGGGTCGACGGCGGCGACCAGGGCTTCCAAGGTATCCATGGCCCCATGGTATATCACCTCGTCCCTCCAAAACCCCCGTTGAAAATGTACCAAACATTTGCCATGATGGCCCTAGGGGGAGACGGCGCCCCGGGTTCCGGCCCGGGGGTGCAGAGACGAGCCCTTGGAGGAGCCATGTTCCACAGCCCGCGCCCCAACGTCCGCGACCTCGTCGACCCCATGGCGGGCGGCCTGATCGTGAGCTGCCAGGTCCAGCACGACGACCCCATCTACACGCCCGACATGGTGGTCAAGATGGCCGAGGCCGCCGCGTGGGCCGGCGCCGTGGGCATCCGCGCCAACAGCCCCGAGCAGATCCGCGCCATCAAGGAAGCCGTCGACCTGCCGGTGATCGGCCTCTGGAAGGTCTGGCACCCCGACACCGACGTCTTCATCACGCCCACCATGGCCGAGGTGGACGCCATCGTGGAGGCCGGCGCCGACATCGTGGCCCTCGACTGCACGTTCCAGACCACCCACGAGGGCACCAGCGCTGCTGACCTGCTGCCCCGGGTGCGCGAGCGCCACCCGGAGACCCCCGTCTTCGCCGACGTCTCCAACGCCGAGGAGGCCCGCCTGGCCGTCGTCAACGGGGCCGACATCGTGGCACCCACCCTCTACGGCTACACGGCCGAGACGGCCCACATCGAGGGTGCCGACTACCGTATGTTCGCCGGGTTCTGCCGCGACCTGGGCGACAAGGCCTACGTGATGATGGAGGGGCACCTCTACACCCCCGAGGACGCCATGAAGTGCGTGTTCCTCGGCGCCCATGCCGTGGTGGTGGGTAGCGCCATCACCCGGCCGCACCTCACGGCAAAGCGCTTCGTGGACCTGCTCGACGGCTACCGCGACAACTGGAGGGACGCCGAGCGCGCCAGCCACTGACCCGCCGCCCACCCGCGGCCCGTACCCCGCCCGCCGCTTCCGAGGAGGAGCACCATGGCCCGCACCGATGTCGAGGGCGCCCAGAACGTCGAGGTCTCGCGCCCCATCCCCTGCGAGAAGACCCCCGCCGAGCAGCTGGCGGTCATGGAGCGCTACACGGCCGTCCACCGCGACGCCACGAAGCGCGGCCTCTCGCGCCTCGAGCGCGAGGTCGCCTGCCTCGAGGTGATCTACCCGGTGCTCTTCCGCTCCATCGGCGACGACGACACCATCGCCGGCCGCCTTGACTTCCTGCCGCTGGGCTTCGGCTGCGTGACGTCGCTCGGCGGCGTGGGGCACTACTGCGTCTTCCACAAGCTCCGCGCCTTCAAGGAGCGGCTCGGGACCCCGGGGGAACGCGCCCGCGTGGACGCCCTGCTCGACTACTGGCGCGACCACGACGTCAAGGCCCTCTACTGCGACGAGGTGCTCGACGACGCCTGCGTGGGCCGCTTCATCGACTGCAGCTACCCCTTCATGGCCACGGCGCGCCTCTCGGGCATGATGCTCGACTACGGCAAGCTGCTGCGCCTGGGCGTGGACGGCATGGCCGACCTCGTGGCCTCGGGGGAGCGGGGAGACTTCCGCGACGCCTGCGGCCGCGCTCTCGACCTCTTCGGCGCCTGCATCGACCGCCAGGTGGAGCTCGTGGGGGAGGCCCTGGCCCGCTGCGGGAGTCGCGAGCAGGGCCGCGCCGCCGAGCTCCGCCTCATGGTCGACGACCTCCGCGCCGTGCGCCACGGGCCGCCCTGCACCTTCCACCAGGCGCTCCAGCTCTTCTGGCTCTACGCCCTCGTGTCGGGCTGCATCAACTACGGCCGCCTGGACGTCCTGCTCGGCGACTACCTCGAGGCCGACATCCGGTCCGGCCGCATCACCGAGGACGACGCCTACCGGTGGCTCCGCGGCCTCTGGACCATGATCGAGAACCGCCGCACCACCGTGAACGGTCGCATCGTCGTGGGCGGCTACGGCCGGCCCAACCCCGACGCGGCGGACCGTCTCTGCCGCATCGCCCTGCGCGTGTGCCGCGACTGCCGCTACGTGGAGCCCCAGTTCACCCTGCGCTTCTGCCGCGAGACCCCTGCCGACATCATGGACGCCGCCTACACCTGCATCGCCGAGGGCGCCACCTACCCCACGCTCTACAACGACGACGTCGAGGTGCCGGCCGTGGGGGCCGCCATGGGCGTGCCCCGCGCCGTGGCCGAGCAGTACGTGCCTTTCGGCTGCACGGAGTTCGTGATCCAGGGCAAGTCGGTGGGCACGCCCAACACCCTCGTCAACCTGCTCAAGATCCTGCAGATGAGCCTCCACGGCGGCGTGGACCCCCAGGACGGCGTGCAGAAGGCCGGCCCCGTGGCCGTGCGCCCCCTGGCGGAGCTCCGCACCTTCGAGGACGTCTGGGACAACTACACGGCCCTCCTCGACCACTACCTCGACCTCGCCGAGAGCTGTCAGACGGCCAGCTACCGGGTGATGAACCGCGAGGTGGGCTTCCTGTTCGCCTCCATGCTCACCGACGACTGCCTCGGCCGCGGCCGGGCCCTGCTCGACGGCGGCGTGGAGATCCTGGGCGGCACCTGCGAGACCTACGGCAACATCAACGCCTCCGACTCCCTCTGGGCCCTCAAGACCCTGGTGTTCGACGAGGGCCGCTACACGCTGGAGGAGGTTGTGGCCGCCTGCGACGCGGACTTCACGTCCGCCGACCCAGCCGAGGCCGCGCGCCTGGCCCGCATCCAGGCCGACCTCAAGGCCGCCGACAAGTACGGCAACGACCTCGAGGGGCCCGATGCCATGGCGGACCGCCTCTACGAGCACGTGGCCCGGGGCGTGCGCGACCGCGGGCGCGCCGCCGGCATGGGCTACCTGCTCATCGTCATCTCCAACAACCAGACCAACACCGACTGGGGCCTCCAGACCGCCGCGAGCCCCGACGGCCGCCCGGCCGGCCTCTACATGAACCCGGCCAACAACCCCCAGGCCGGGGCGGCGAGGAGCGGCCCCACGGCCATGCTCAAGTCGCTGGTCAGGTTCGACCCGGCGCTCCATGCGGGCTCCGTGCAGAACATCAAGCTCACGCCCCAGGCCTTCTCCAACCACCCGGGCAAGGTGCGCGCGCTGTTCGACACCTACTTCGCCCTCGGAGGCTGCCAGCTCATGGTCACCGTGGTGGACCGCGGCCAGCTCGAGGACGCCCAGCGCCGCCCCGAGCTCTACCCCGACCTGCTCGTGCGCGTGGCGGGCTACTCGGCGGTGTTCGTGGACCTGCCCCGCGAGGTGCAGGACGAGGTCATGAGCCGCATGCTGTGGGATTGACGGTGCGTGCCCGGGGGCGCCGGCGGCCGGCCGCGCCTGGGGCCTGTCGCCTAGGGCCTGTTGGGGAGGCGGTAGTCGTCCGGGGACCCCTTGCCCACGAGGTGCACGCCCAGGCGCGTGCTGTCGGCGGGCACGAAGGCCTCGGTGATGTCGAAGACCTCCCCCTCGGTGTCGCGCACGACCCGCACGATGCGGAAGGCCGCGCTGCGGTGCTGGCGCCCGAGCTTGGCGGCCACCTTCTTGGTGAGCAGCACCGCCTGGTAGTACTCGTCGGCGTCCCCCACCTCGACGCCCCAGCCCTCCTCGAGGACCCGGTAGAGCGACCCGGTGAGGTCGGCCTTCTCCAGGCCCTCGAAGCGCCAGCAGGGGATGTGCTCGATCTCGAGGGAGACGGCCAGGCCGTCGGCACGGCGCAGCCGCTCGATGCGGAAGATCGACGGGTGGTCCGTGGGGAGGTCGAGGGTCCGGGACGAGAAGCCCGCCGGGTAGGTGCGCTCGAAGGACAGGACCTCGGAGCGCGGCTTCATGCCCTCGGCCCTCACGGCGTCGGTGAAGTTGTAGACGCTGCCCAGCTGGCGACGCATGTATTGGGGGGACACGAAGGTGCCCACCCCCGACATGCGGTAGATCTCCCCGGAGGTGCGCAGGGTCTCGAGGGCCTGGCGGACGATGGAGCGCGGCAGGGAGAGGGCGTCGCACAGCTCGCGCTCGTCGGGCAGGGCATCACCCGGCCCCAGGATGCCGTCACGTATGACCTTTGAAACGGCCGTGGCCAGCTGCATGTCGAGGGAGGGGCCACCGGTCTTGTCGATGTGGGCGGCGATGCGATCCAAGGTATCCATGACACAATTTTATCTGAAACGGCATCCCGTGTCAGTATTATTTCAATGAATGCCAGGGGCCGCCTCGCCCTGGCTTCCAGTTGGGCTTCGTTCGAAACCCTGATAACATAGAAACGTTTTCAGAAGAGCGTTCAAAACCGACGTTCACAACCCAAGGAGGAGCCCATGGGAAAGCGCGACGCCCGCATCCTCGAGGTGCTCACGGAGCGCAAGCGCGTGGAGGTGGCCGAGCTCGCCCGGGAGCTCGGCGTGTCGTCGGTCACCATGCGCAAGGACCTCGACGAGCTCGAGGCCCGCGACGTCATCAAGCGAGAGCACGGCTACGCCCTGCTCGGCAGCCCCAACGACATCAACGGCCGCCTGGCCTACCACTACCAGACCAAGGGCGCCATCGCCCGGGCCGCGGCCGATCTCGTGGTGGACGGTGAGACGGTCATGGTGGAGTCGGGCTCGTGCTGCGCCCTGCTCGCCCTGGGGCTCGCCCAGGCGGCCCGCGGTGTCTCCGTCGTCACCAACTCCGCCTTCATCGCCAGCTACGTGCGTCGGGAGCCCGCGGCCAAGACCGTGCTGCTCGGCGGCGCCTACCAGAACGACTCCCAGGTGAACGTGGGGCCCATGGTGGCCCAGTGCGCCCAGAACTACTGCGTGGAGCGCCTGTTCATAGGCGTGGACGGCTACGTGCCCGGCCAGGGCTTCACCAACAGCGACCAGATGCGCGCTCAGGCCGTCGTGGACATGGCGGCCCAGGCCGAGCGCGTCGTGGTGCTCACGGAGTCCGACAAGTTCTCCCGCCGCGGCGTGGTGCCCATGCACCTGGGCGACAAGGTGGACTGCGTGGTCACCGACGACGGCGTGGACGACGCCGTGGCGGCCGCCATCGAGGCCGCCGGCGTGGAGCTCGTGCGGGTGCCCCGCTCCGACTGACAGGCGCCGGCCACCTCCCTCCTGTGCTATCCTGCTGCGAAGGCGATGACGGAGAGGGTGCGGCCCCGCGTGTCGTGCGGACAGAGAAGGAGCCCCAGGTTGAGAGGTTCCCACGCGCGACGAGGCCCCACGTTCACTCCACCAGCCGCGACCTGAACGGCGCCGACGCGCCCGGTAGGGGAGCCGTCAGGCCCACGGCACGGGCCCAAACGAGTGGTCGCTCGGGAGAGAAAACTCAAGCGTCAATCAAGGTGGTACCGCGGATTCCGTCCGTCCTTGGCCCAGTCAGCCAGGGGCGGTTTTTGTTTGGGCCGGGGGACCGGCCGGGAGGGAGAGACATGTCGATGATCGACGAGCTCGACCGCATTGCGGCCGAGGCCCGGGAGAAGGTCGCCCAGGCGGTCGACCTCGAGGCGCTGGACGCCGTGCGCGTCGCCGTGACGGGCAAGAAGGGCAGCCTCACGGCGGTGCTCCGCTCCATGGGCACCGTGCCCCCCGAGGAGCGGCCCCTCGTGGGCAAGCGAGCCAACGAGGTGCGCCAGGAGGTCGAGGGCGCCCTCGCCGAGCGCCGCGAGCAGCTGGCGGCCGACGAGCTCGCCGCCCGCATCGAGGCCGACGCCGTGGACGTGACCCTGCCGGGGCGCCGTCCCCACGTGGGCACCGAGCACCTCATCAGCCAGATCGTCGACGAGGTCGAGGACATCTTCATCGCCCTCGGCTACACCGTGGCCTCGGGACCCTACGTGGAGATCGAGTACTACAACTTCACGTCGCTCAACGCCCCGGCCGACCATCCCAGCCGCTCGCCGCGCGACACCTTCTACGTGGAGGACCCCACGAACCCGTCCGCGGGTTCGCCGGTGTCCGACGTGCTGCTCCGCACCCAGACCTCCCCGGTGCAGATGCGCACCATGGAGGCCGAGGAGCCGCCCATCTACATGATCAGCCCGGGCCGCGTGTTCCGCCCGGACACGGCCGACGCCAACCACCTGCCGCAGTTCACCCAGATCGAGGGCCTGGTGGTGGACGAGGGCATCACCTTCGGCGACCTCAAGGGCACGCTCGACCACATGACCCGCGAGCTCTTCGGCCCCGACCGCGCCACCCGCTACCGCCCGCACTTCTTCCCGTTCACCGAGCCCAGCTGCGAGCTCGACGTCTCCTGCGGCGTCTGCGGCGGCAAGGGCTGCCGGTTCTGCAACCACACAGGCTGGATCGAGATCCTGGGTTGCGGCATGGTCGACCCCAACGTCTTCGGCTACGCGGGCATCGACCCGGAGCGCTACAGCGGCTTCGCCTTCGGCATGGGCGCCGAGCGCATCGCGGCCCTGCGCTACGACCTCCCCGACCTGCGCATGCTCATGACCGGCGACATGCGCTTCCTCCGGCAGTTCTGAGCCCCTGGACCCCTTATGCAATGAGCGAGCTGCGAGAAAGGCAGTATCCATGCGAGTTTCCTACGAGTGGCTGAAGACCATGGTCGACCTGCCCGACGATGTGTCGGACCTGGTCGCCGAGCTTGTCCGCACCGGCACCGAGGTCGAGGCGGTGGAGCCGGTGGGCGCGGACCTCGACCACGTGGTCACCGGCCGCATCCTGTCCTGCGAGCCGCACCCCGACTCCGACCACATGCACGTGACCATGGTGGACGTGGGCATGCGCAACGTCGACGGGAACGGCGACCCCGCGCCGTTGCAGATCGTGTGCGGCGCGCCCAACGTGGCGGCCGGCGAGCATGTGGTGGTGGCCATGGTGGGCGCCGTCCTGCCCGGCGACGTCAAGATCAAGAAGAGCAAGCTCCGCGGCGTGGAGTCGTGGGGCATGAACTGCTCGGCCCGCGAGCTCGGCCTCTCCGGCGACCACGAGGGCATCATGGTGCTGCCCGACGACGCCCCCGTGGGCGTGCCCGCCGGCGAGTACCTGGGCGTCTCCGACGTGGTACTCGACTGCGAGATCACGCCCAACCGCCCCGACTGCCTGTCCATGACGGGCTTCGCCGTGGAGGTGGGCGCCACCCTGGGCGAGGACACCCACATCGAGCTGCCCGCCGTTCGCCACGAGGCCGGCCCCGCCACCAAGGACTCCGTGTCGGTGGCCATCGAGGACCCGGGTCGCTGCAGCCGCTACTGCGCCCGTGTGCTTCGCGGCGTCAAGGTGGGCCCGTCGCCCGAGTGGCTGGCCCGTCGCGTGACGGCCGCCGGCAGCCGCCCCATCAACAACGTGGTGGACGTCACCAACTACGTCATGTACCTCACCGGCCAGCCGCTCCACGCCTTCGACCTGGCCAAGGTCCCCGTGGTGGACGGCAGGCACGCCGTGGTGGTGCGCCCGGCCCGCGACGGCGAGCACATCGTGACCCTCGACGGCCAGGACCGCGAGCTCACGCCCGACATGACCGTGATCTCCGACGGCAACGGGGAGGCCATCGCGCTCGCCGGCGTCATGGGAGGGGAGAACTCCGAGGTGGAGGAGTCCACCTGCGACGTCCTCCTCGAGAGCGCGTGCTTCTCGCCCGGCCACACCAGCCGCACGAGCCGCGACCTCGGCCTCATGAGCGAGGCCTCCATCCGCTACGAGCGCAAGGTCGACGCCGCCGGCTGCGACGAGGCCGCCGCCATCGCGTGCGCGCTCTTCGAGGCCTGCTGCGGCGCCGAGGTGGCCCGCGGCGCCGTGGACGTGTACCCGGACCCCGTGAAGGCCGACACCGTCGCCCTGCGTCCGGCCCGCGTGCGCGAGCTCTGCGGCGCGGACATCCCCACCGACTTCATGGTGGAGAGCCTCGCCCGCCTGGGCTGCGTGGTGGTGCCGTCGCGCCTGGGCGCCTACCTGGACGTCGTGCCCCCCACCTCCCGCCCGGACCTCGAGCGCGAGATCGATTTCGTGGAGGAGGTGCTCCGCCTCTGGGGCATGGGCGAGGTCGAGCCCACCATCCCCGGCGCCGTCAACCACTCGGGCGGCCTCACCCGTCGCCAGCGCCTGGACAAGGCCGTGGGCGAGGCGCTCAGGGCCGGCGGCCTCTGCGAGACCCTCACCTACAACTTCGCCGAGTCGGGCGACCTCGAGCGCCTTGGTATGGTCGAGGACGGCCGCGGCCAGGCCGTGCGCATCCTCAACCCGCTGACGGCCGACCAGGGCGAGATGCGCCGCAGCATCGTGCCGGGGCTGCTGCGCTCCGTGGCCTACAACCTGGACCACGGCGTGGACGACGTGATGCTCTACGAGCAGGGCCGCGTCTTCTTTGGCAGCCCCGACGCCGCCCAGCCCGCCGAGCCCCGCTATGTCTCCGCCGTGCTCTGCGGCGCCTGGGGCCCCGACACCTGGGACAGCAAGCCCCTGCCGCTGGACTTCTTCGACGCCAAGGGCCTCGTGGAGGAGCTCTGCCGCCAGCTGAAGGTGGAGCGCCTGCGCTTCAAGGCCGCCAAACCCGAGCGCTACCCCTGGCTGCAGCCCGGCCGCGCCGCCGAGGTACTCTGCGGCAGGCAGCGCATCGGCTGGCTGGGCAACGTGCACCCGAGCTCGCTGGCGCGGTTCGGCATCGAGCGCGACGTCGTGGCCTTCGAGCTCGACCAGGACGCTCTCCTCGACCACGCCCAGGACCAGCTGCCCTACCGCGACATCCCCACGCTGCCCGGCGTGGAGCAGGACCTGGCCATCGTGGTGGACGAGGACATGGACTACGAGACCTGTGTCCAGCGCATCCAGAGCGCCGGCGGCAGGCTCCTAGCCGATATCCGCCTGTTCGACGTGTACCGCGACCCCGTACGTGTGGGGCCGGGCAAGAAGTCCATGGCGTTCGCACTCACGTTCCGCGCCCCCGACCGCACGCTGACGGCCGCCGACGTGGAGAAGGCCATGGAGAAGCTCGTGAACAAGATCTCCAAGTCCCTGGGCGCCGAGGTGCGCAGCTAGAGCGGCGTGGCAAACGCTTATAGGCAAACGCTTCCGGGTTTTTCTGCGCCTGAAAGCGGCTGAGGGCACCCTCAGCCGCTTTCAGGCGCAGTTTTTGCCATGGCGGAGTGCAGGTAGAGGTCACCACCTCGGGCGCCGTGAACACGGATAGTACTTACAGGGTGCTCGACATGCTCGCCATCCAGGGCCTTGGTGTGCAGGTGAGCCTTGATGGTCTTGAGAAGCGCCATAATGCTATCCGGGGGGTTCCGTGGGCTTTTGCGAGTGTTGAGCACTTTGTGAGAGAAGCTGTGCGCAGGGGCGCGCGCGTGGCCTGTGCCATGGCGCTGATTGACCAGTCGAGCGGCGAGGCCGAGGCAACCTGTGCACTGGCTCGCTCATGGGGTGTCTCTTCGTTTCGGTTGGCTTCCGTGCTGTCAGAAGGAAGAGCGGTGGGGCTGGAGGGCGAGCATCCGTGGCGCCCGTCATCTGTGCGTAGGCTTCTACGAAGCCTGCAGGAAAAGTTTGAAACTGAGGACTTCTCGGTTGTATTGGCCGACGAAGAGGCGGTGCCCAATGCCGAGGCGTTGGCCTACGGATGTGGGACAGGGGAGCGCCTCTGGTACGTGGAGCCTGACTTCTCTGTGCGACCATGCCCGCTTTTGCCGGAAACAATTGGCAATTTGTCGCGTCAAACCATTGAAACGGTCAGGCAGAACGGGGCACGCAAGATGAGGGCCATCGCTGACCCATCTCCGGAGCGGTGCGGAGGCTGCGACCGTGTGGACGAGTGCAAAGGTTGCAGGGCCGTGGGATGGGCAACTGCCCATGGAGAGAAAAGCGGTCGTTGCCTCTGGTGGGGCACCTGCTTCAAGAGTCTAGACGCTGAGGGGTGAGACCGTGCCATCTATCGACGTGTCCGACGTCTCGTTCTCCTATAGGACGCTGCTGCGCAAAAAACAGGTGTTTGATGGGTTCTGTCTGAACATCGACGGGGGCGTCTGCTGCCTTTTGGGCCACAACGGCGCGGGAAAGACCACGCTGCTCAAATTGATCTATGGGGTGCTCAAGCCGTCTCAGGGCGCCATCGCCGTGCATATGACCAGGATGGACGGCATGGCGCTGGTGACGGGGCCATGGGGCGTGGAAGAGCGTCTATCATCCCGCGAGAACCTGCGGTTCAGAGAAAAATACCTAGGCAACTCAGACGTTGTGGCTCAGGGAGAGCGATGGGCGCGGCGAATGGGGATTGCAAGCTACATGGACACGCCCTGTCGCGAGCTTTCCTCCGGCCTGTTTGTGCGGGCCGCCTTAGTGCTTGCGCTGTCAGAGTCGCCCGAGGTGCTGCTCCTCGACGAGCCCACCGCCGCCGTCGACCCCGAGACCCGGGTGGTGGTGGCTCAAGCCGCGGCTGAAATGGCAGATGTCGGGTCTGCGGTGGTGGTAGCCACCCACGACTTCGACCTCGCCCACAAGGTTGGGGGAAGGGCCGTCGTGCTTGACGAGGGATCTTTGGTTGACGGCTTCCCGCTTGCGGAATGCTCGCGCGATGAGCTTGAGAGCAGGTACTTTGCGACGGTGCGTCACGTGGGGGAGGGGAGCTGACTGTGGTCGGTGCGCTCTTTTATAAAAGTCTTATGTTTATAAAGAGATCTTTCAAAGAGACTGCTTGGATAGGGTTCGCATACGTCTGGTTTTTTGGGCTTCTGCTCGTAAAACCCTATTGGACGCTGGCCCCTTTGGTGGGGTCCCAGTCGCTAGAGCTCTTTCTTTATAGTGGTACTGTCCTGACCATCTCCATGCAGTTCTACTCTCTGATCGTGAGGGACGACATAAGGTCGGGCGTCCTGCAGCGCGTCTGCCTGGAGAGGCGCCCCCTGTTGAGCTATCTCATGGGCGCGGCCGCACTGCCGGCCATGACGGGGCTTGTATTTGGCATCTCGCTGGTCGCCGTCTACTGTGCGGTCGACGTCTCCGCGGCCTCCGCGCTGATGCAGAATAACATTATAAACGTTATTTTTCTCATATCAGGGATTGTGGCTCTCGCCGTGTCCTCGGCCCCGCCCTGGGGGCTCGTCTTCGGCGACTCCGACGACATGCAGATCGCCTACATCGCCACGGTGCTGGTCGTCCTCGCGGTGGCGGTGCTCGCCTTCCTGCCCCGCTTTGGGGTCCTCGGGGTGTCCGCCGGCCTGTGGGCGGCGTCGGCGGCCTTCTTCGGGGCCTTCCGGGTGCTGGCCCGCAGCCGCTTTCGCCCGACGGGGGAGGTCTCGTGAGGGGTGAGCGCGAGGCGTGCCTGTGCCGAACCACCCTGTTCAACGGGCGCCTTGCCACGTCCTGTGATGTGAGGGCTGGCGTATGGGAGTCTTTTTCAACCGGCTCGTTCAGGGCTTCTGGCAGATCATCTGGAGCGAGTCGCTGCGATCCTCTCGAAGTGACCGAGACTCTTTTCCTTTTGCAACAGAAAGAAATTGAGAAGAAGCTTGGTTGTTTAATTAACAACTTCGGCTGTGGCGGTGAGACTTCGGTCTCCATGCTCTTTGAGGAGAGTCGGGAGCGGGTTGCATTTGGGCTGGTTTCGGACAAGCGCAGGTGCTCGTTCTTGCGGTTAATTATTCACACGAAGGGCATGCCCCATTTTGTGCGGGATTGGGTTCTTCGCGAGTGCACACTCGACGAACTCCTGGCTGCTGCCAGCGGAGCGATTCGCCGGGCCGCTCTTGACCAAAATCGGGGCCTAGGCTGCCCACGAAGTGCGTTTCGCTGTCGAGAGACTCTGCCTCTTCGCCCCCCCCTCTGCGCCTGAAAGTCGCTGAGGGTGCCCACAACGGCTTTCAGGCGCAGGGGAGGGCAGGGGGGTGACAAACCAACCTGGTACCTTGTCTGCCTGGCGCAATCCCTAGTCGGCGATGCGGACCTTCACGCAGGCCTTGAAGAGCGGGGCCGGGGCGTCGAGGCTGCAGCCGGGCTTGTGGGCGTCGGCCGGGGCGGTCAGGCAGAACTCGCCGGCCTGGGTGACGACCCAGCTCTCCAGCTCGGGCTGCTCCACGAGGACGAAGTCGTTCTCCTCGTCGAAGGCGCCCTTGGGGGTGCAGTCCTTCATGCGGGCGATCCCCATGAGCTCCACGCCCGAGAAGACGTAGTGGATGTCGATGTGGTCGCGGTGCGCCTCGTAGTCCTTGGTGCCGGCGGGGGCGGTGTCGAAGCGCATGACGTTGGCGAAGACGTCGTCGCCGTCGATGTCGTTGCGGCCGAGCTCGAGGGTGGCGGGGTCCACGGTGCGGCACCAGTCCATGGCGCGCTCGATGCGCTCGGAGGTCACGGGGCCGAAGGCCTTGGCGTCGATGGATGCAGAGATCACGGGTGCTCCTTAGGTGGGGACGGAAACGGGCGTCTCTCTCTATGCCCCTCCGTGTCCCTCTCTAAGCGTCGCCCGGCACGCCGTCCGGCCGGGCGGCGACCCTGCATGACGCCCCTAGCCCACGGCGCCGCCCACGGTGGCCCGCGGCGCCCCCCCTGTCCGTGATCGGGGGCGACCGTCTTTGCACTATCCTGTGACTACACGCCTCTACCTGCAGTCTCGATCCCCGGGAGCCAGCCCATGCCCTCTTGGAACATCCACACCGGCCTCGTCGAGCACGTCCTGGCGCCCGGGGACGCCGCGACCCTCGGCATCCGCGACGCCAACCTGTTCCTCTTCGGCAACCTCGTGCCCGACATCTACGTGGGCTACATGGCGCCGGACGTCTCCCACACCCTCCGCTACATCGACACCCACTACGGCCAGCCCACGCACATCCCCGTGCCCGAGGTGGGCCGGTTCTGGGACGACTGGGTCGCCCCCGCGATCCCCCAGGGCGGCGTGGACGACGTGGTGCTCGGCGCCTGGGCGCACCTGCTCGCCGACAACCGCTACAACGCCTGCGTCCGCACCTTCAACGAGGCCCGCTCCATCCCCAGCGGCGAGCGGACTCGCATCGCCAAGCAGGGGGACTTCGACCTCTTCGGCCATTCCCTCGGCATCTCGTCCACGGTGGAGGTGACGCCCGCGCTCGTCGCGGCCGCCGCGCGCTTCCCCCAGTACGCCGTCGAGGCCGCGGACGTGGCGCGCGCCGCCGCGGCCGACCGCGCCATCGTGGAGGCCGCACGCCGGCCACCCGAGCGCACCACGTACGAGCTGCTGCCCCGCGACCTCATCCAGGAGGTCTTTGACTCCGTCGTGGCGGAGACCCGCGCAGGCCTCGCCGCCTACACGGCCGCCCTCCGCGAGGCCGGCTTCGACCCGTCGGCCCCGGCGCCGGAGCTGCCGCTGCACCGCCCCGACCTCTGGGTGGGGCCGGAGCCCGCCATACGTTTTGCCGGGGACCCCCAGGCCGGCGCCGCCGTCAACGACCCAGTGGAGGGTGCGGGGGCCCATGCCCGCTGACGGAGTCTGACGCGCGGTCCGGACGCTCCGGTCCGCTAAACTGTGACAGACCCCGTGCGTGCCCGGGCGAACGCTTTTGGGAGATGATTTCATGGCCGATTTCGAGAGGGACGACTCCAGCCTCCTGTACATCCAGGTGGCCGACTACGTGCGCGAGAAGATCTACAGCCACGAGTGGGGCGTCGACGACCGCATCCCCTCGGAGCACGAGCTCATGGCCATGCTGCACCTCTCCCGCGGCACCGTGCAGAAGGGTATCCGCGCCCTGGTGGACGAGGGGCTCCTCGTCCAGCAGCGCGGCCGCGGCACCTATGTGGTCCAGCCCATCATGGCCCGTCCCACGTCCAACTACCTGCTTTCCTTCGCCGAGTCCATGGCCTCCCAGGGCATCCCCTACGAGACGCGCCTCGTGGAGAAGCGCGTGGAGCCCGCCAACAAGGCCTGCGCCTGGGCCCTGGGTCTCGACCGCGGCGACCCCTACCTGTACGTGGCCCGCGTGCGCTCGGTCTTTGGGGAGCCGGTCATGTTCATTGAGAGCCACGTGTCGCTGGAGGCCTGCCCCGGCATCGAGGACGCCGACTTTGAGCACGAGGGTCTCTTCGAGGCGGCGGTGCGCACGAGCGGCCACGAGGTGGGCCGTTCCAACCAGGTCTACTCCGCCTGCGTCTGCGGCAAGCGCCGCGCAGAGTGGCTCGAGTGCGACGAGAAGTCGCCCGCCCTGCAGCTGGAGCAGACCGTGTTCCTCGACGACGGGCGCGCCTTCGAGTGGGGCTGCGTCTGGCTGCCCGCCAACCGCTGCGTCATCAGCGCCAGCACCGAGCGCGCCTAGGCGGCCCCGGGGCCGCCGGCCGTCGTGCGCGGGGCGTCGTCCCGGGCCGGGAGCCTGAGGTAGCGGCTGGGGTTCACGAGGAACCCGAGTTTCCACAGGCGGTCCATGGCCACGTTGACGGCCACCGGCAGCCCGTAGGCCACGGCCAGCGTTCCGGCGACGAGGAGGGGCGCCGGCAGCGACGCCGGGCCTGCCAGGTGGAACCACACCGCGAGGAACATCGGGTGCATGAGCCAGATGCCCTTGGTGTAGCCGTCGACGGCCGAGAAGAACCCCCACTGCCCGCGGCCCGCCGAGAAGATGCGCCCGTAGAGCGCCGTGGCCGCCCAGAGTCCGCCGACCGTGAGCAGGGCCTCCATCGCGGGTGCGGCCACGATCCCGGCCCGGGAGGCCCACAGCAGGGCGACCGCGGCCACCGCCCAGGCGCCCCAGAGCGCGCGGGGGCTCCCGAGGGCCGTCAGGGGGCGGCCGTCCCCCTCGGCCGCAGCGAGGGCCATGCCCCCGCAGAACCAGATGCCGTTGGCGCAGCCGTTGAGCACCACGTAGGGGAGGTGCGCCACCGCCTCCTGCCCGCCAGGCATGGACTGCGCGACGACCAGGGCGACCTTGAGGGCGGCCGCCACGGAGACCGTCAGGGCCGCCTGCCTCCGGGAGCGCAGGGTCGGGACGACGGCGTAGAGGGCCAGCGCCACGAGGAAGAAGCCCACGGGGATCACCGGCTCCACGAGCAGGGCGCGGCCGAGGGCGGCGGGCGAGAGGCCCGGGCCGGCGCCGGTCCAGCCGTCTACGAGGAGGGTGGGGACGGTGACCGCCGCGAGGGGGACGAGCATGTAGACGAGCTCGCGCCCCATGGAGACGAGCCACGAGCGGCCGCTGTCCACCAGCCACTGGCGCTGGTAGAGGTAGCCATACCCGAGGTAGAAGACCGGCAGCTGCACCGGCAGGAGGCAGCGGGTCCAGAAGTCGAGCGCGGGGCCCGCAGACAGGACATGGCGGGCGACGAGTGCGGGGACGACGCTGCCCAGGGCGAGGAGCAGCGAGGCGGTGGACTCCAGGTTGTAGATCCAGGTGGTGTCCGTCGCACGTGGGGACCTGCGTCTCATGATCGTCCCTCTACGTGGGCGGGAGAAGCCAGATGGAGCCCGGGCCTCAGCGGAGAGAAAGCAGAGAGAGATGAGAGAGAGCGCTGAAGCCCGGGCTCCTCCAAGGCGACGATGGGGTCCTGCAGTGCCGGGGGAGCGTGTGCAGGTCGTCCGCCTTGGTGCTTGTCTCGCTCATTCCCATAAGGGACACCAATATGCTAGATATGCCGGCGCCGTCACGTTTTGGACAGAGCGCTTGGACAAACCCAAACCCCGCCGCCCCCTGTCCCACCACCCGGACACTTTTGTCCCAATGGTCGGGCACTTCTGTCCCACATCGACGCGGCGAAGGCGCGGTCCGGGGCAGAGGGTTCAGTCGCTGAAGAACGCCACCGCGATCGCCCCGGGACCTGCGTGGGTGCCGATGGTGGGGCCCACCTGGTGCACCGGGAGCTCCTCCACAAGGTCCTCCCACAGCCAGCCGGCGTCCTCGATGTACTTGCGCAGGAGCGTGTCGTCCAGACCGGTGTAGCCCAGGGCCAGCGGGCGCGAGACGTCGATGCCGTTGCCGCGCTGGATCTCCTTCACCAGCAGGTTGTGGCCGTTCTTGGAGCCGCGGGCCTTGCCGATGACCTCCACGGCGCCGTCGCGCACTGCCACCACGGGCTTGATGGAGAGCATGCCGCCGACGGCCGCCGACGCCGCCGAGACGCGGCCCCCGCGCCTGAGGTACTCCAGGGTGTCGAGTAGGGCCACGAGGCGGACGTCGCCCTTCTCGGCGTTCAGGCGCTCGGCGACCTCCCCGGCCGAGAGACCCTCGTCCACGAGCTGCAGCGCGCGGTGCACGAGCACCGACTCTCCCACGGTGACGTTCCGGGAGTCGACCACGAACACACGGCTGTCGAAGCCCTCCGCGGCAAGGCAGGCGCTCTGGTAGGTGCCCGAGAGGCGCGACGATATGGTGATGCACACGACGTTGTTGCCGTCGGCCGTGGCCTCCTCGAAGGCCTGCGTGAAGGCGCCGGGGGAGATCTGGCTGGTGGTGGGGACCTGGTCGCCCTCCACGAGGAGCTCGTAGAAACCGTTGGCGTCGAGGTCGACGCCGTCACGGTACTCGGTCTCCCCAAAGGTCACCGTCATGGGGACGACGGTGACGCGTGGGTGGGAGGGGGCGATGTCCGAGGCGGAGTCGGTGATGATGCGGATGGCCACGGGGAGCCTTTCTGTCCGGTTCGCAGGCCGCGGCGGCGACCATACGGTTCACAGAGTGAACGGTCGTATTGTAGGCGACGGGCAGGGGCGTTCAGCTGCCGGTAAGGTCGTACATGGAATCGCCAGCCCCCGGCGGACCTGCCCGGCGCTGGCGATGAGGGTTCGCCTTCAGGTGCCTCGGCCGCAACTGACAGGTCTGTCAACAGGTGGTGACGGCTGAGCGCCACCTCGGCCGGGCGCCCCTACAATGGCCCCTACTTGACGGGGCCCGCGGGCCCGGACGAAGGGAGAGCCGTCATGGATCGAGCGAGGTCGGAGTTCCTGCCCTGCTACACCGTGGGGACCGACGCCTACGAGTCGGTGGCGTCGGTCGTGTCGCCCTACGGCACCCGTGCGGTGCTCATCGGTGGCAGGAAGGCCCTCGCGGCGGGGGAGGGGCGCCTGCGCGAGGCCCTCGCCGGCACCGGCGTCGAGGTCGTGGCCACCGAGTGGTACGGCGGCGAGTCGTCCCACGCCAACGCGCGGCGCCTTGCCGCCATGGAGGCCGTGGCCGGCTGCGACATGGTGTTCGCCATGGGCGGCGGCCGCGCCGTGGACTGCTGCAAGGAGGTCGCCGAGCTCGTGGCCAGGCCGCTCTTCACGTTCCCCACGGTGGCGTCCAACTGCGCCCCCGTCACGGCCATCGGCGTCTTCTACAAAGAGGACGGCTCGGCCGACGACTACTTCTTCCCCTCGGCCCCTCCCGCCCACTGCTTCATCGACCTCACGGTGCTCGCCCAGAGCCCCGACGAGCTGTTCTGGGCCGGCGTGGGCGACGCCCTGAGCAAGGGCCCCGAGGTGGAGCTCGCCAGCCGCGACCTTGTGCTCGAGGCCACCCCGGCCATGGGCAGGGCCATCGCGGCCACCTGTGAGGGGCCGCTCTTCTCGGACTCCGAGGAGGCCCTGGCTGCTAAGCGGCGCGGGGTGGTGACCGAGGCCTTCGAGGCCGTGGTGCTCGACATCATCGTGACCTGCGGCATCGTCTCCAACATGACCACCTCGATGGTGGACCCCGACCATGCCTACTACTACAACTCCTCCGCGGCCCACGCCTTCTACAACGCGTGGACGGGCATCTCGCCCGAGTTGGTGGAGGAGCACCCCCACGGCGCCGTGGTGGCGTTCGGGGTGCTGGTGCTCTGGGCCTTCGACGGGCGCATGGACGAGCTCGCACGCTACGCCTCCCTCAACCGCCGCCTGGGGCTGCCGGTGACCCTTTCGGCCATCGGCGCCACGGCCGAGGACGTGCCCGGTATCGTGGGGCGCGCCCAGGCCACCAACGAGTGGGGCCGCGCACCCTACGGCTACACGGCCGAGCGGTTTGGCCAGGCCGTCCTGGACGCTGACTTCTACGGCCGTGCCCTCGAGGCCGACGACCCCTTGGCCGAGGAGGCCGCCCGTATCCGCGTGGAGCGCCATGCCCCCACGCCCGAGACCGCGGTGCCCCGGCGCGCGTAGGGGGCGCGTGTCCAGGGGTCCGTCGCAGGGCCGTCGACGGGGTCGCCCGCCAGCGGCCTTTTCCGCGCCTGCACCAAGTAGCTAGTTGGCGCACCCTGCGGCCGGAAGACCCTCCCGGCCCCGCCCTGCCGCACAAAGAAGGCGCCGCCCCCGGGATGGGGGCGGCGCCTCGGCGGTGCGGGGTGTCTGCCTGCCTTAGGAGGCTTAGGAGACCTGGGCCACCATCATCATGTTGGTGCTGGTGATGTAGTCGCCCTGGCTCGGCGAGGTCTGCGGGTCGCCGGCGGTGACCACGGCGAGGTCGCCGGTGTCCACGCGGCCGTTCTTCTTCATCACGTTGAGGGCGTCGTAGATCGTGGCCGACAGCGTGCCCTGGGTGGTGGACTTGAAGGCCTCCACGCCCCAGTAGAAGGAGCACTTGCGGATGGTGATCTCGGACGGGGACACGGCGTACACCGGCAGCTTCGGGCGGAAGTTGGAGACGATGCGCGCGGTGCGGCCCGTGGCGGTGGGGGCGATGATGCAGATGGCGCCGCAGCGGTCGGCGGTGGTCACCGAGGCGAAGCCGATGGCGCCGTTGACGTTGCGCACGCCGCCGCGGTCGAAGTAGCGGTGGCGCTCCTCGAGGAAGTGCTCGGTCTCGGTGCACACGGAGGCCATCATCTTCACGGCCTCCACCGGGTACTTGCCGGCAGCGGTCTCACCGGAGAGCATGACGCAGTCGGTGCCGTCGAGCACGGCGTTGGCCACGTCGGTGACCTCGGCGCGGGTCGGGCGCGGGTTGCGGATCATGGAGTCGAGCATCTGCGTGGCGGTGATGGCCGGCTTGTAGGCCTCGTTGCACTTGCGGATGATGGCCTTCTGGATGTGAGGCACCTTCTCGGGGGGAATCTCCACGCCCAGGTCGCCGCGGGCCACCATGATGCCCGAGGAGACCTCGAGGATCTCGTCGAAGTTGGTGACGCCCATGGCGCACTCGATCTTGGGGTAGACCGAGACGCGGGGGCAGCCATGGTCGGCGCAGAGCTGGCGGATGACGCGCACGCCCTCGGCGTCGCGGATGAAGGAGGCGGCGATGGCGTCGATGCCCATCTCGCAGCCGAAGGCGATGTCGGCCTTGTCCTGCTCGGTGACGGCGGGCAGGCCCACGTTCACGTTGGGGACGTTGACGCCCTTGTGCTCGCCCAGCTCGCCGCCGTTGGTGACCACGCAGTAGATGTCGTTGCCCTCCACGTGGTCCACCTCGAGGCCGATGAGGCCGTCGTCGATGAGGATGACGGAGCCCTTCTTGACCTCGGAGGGCAGGGCCTTGTAGTCGAGGGAGAAGCGCTCGGCGTTGCCGGCCACGTCGTCGTCGGTGGTCACGACCACGTGGTCGCCGGTGGCCAGCATGACCTTCTTGCCGTCCTCGAGCAGGCCGGTGCGGATCTCGGGGCCCTTGGTGTCGAGGAGGATGGCCACGTTGGCGCCGAGCTCGTCGGAGATGCGGCGGACGCGCTCGATGCCGGCCTTGTGGTACTCGTGGGAACCGTGGGAGAAGTTGAAGCGGGCCACGTTCATGCCGGCCTTGATGAGCTCGCGGAGAACGTTCTCGTCCTCGGTGGACGGGCCCATGGTGCAGACGATCTTGGTCCTTTTGGTCTGTTGCATGTCATTCCTTCCGGTTCAGACCTGGCGCTCCGGCTTTTCTTCTCTTCCTGCGCAGCGCCTACGAAAAAACACCTTCCCGGGTCTTACCCGGGAAGGAGGGTGACTGCTCGGTTAGCAGACGACGTTGGGCTTGGGGAGCTGGTCGACGGTGCCGTTGACGTAGGCCATGGCGTTGTCGAGGGTGGTGTGGGCGATGGCGTCCAGGGCCCCGCGGGTGAAGAAGGCCTGGTGGGAGGTGACCACCACGTTGGGGAAGGCGCAGAGGGTGGAGGTCACCGACTCGAAGACCGCGGAGGAGCGGTTCTTGAAGACGTTGGGCCCCTCCTCCTCGTAGACGTCGATGCCGGCGGCGCCGATCTTGTGGGAGCGGATGCCGCGGATGAGGGCCTGGGTGTCCACGAGGCCGCCGCGGCCGGTGTTCACGAAGACCACGCCGTCCTTCATCTTGGCGATGGCGTCGTCGTCGATCATGTGGTAGTTGCTCTCGAAGAGCGGGCTGTGGAGGGAGATGAGGTCGGACTGGGCGAGCAGCTCGTCGAGCTCGACGTACTCCACGATGCCTTCGAGGGAGGGGTTGGGGTACGGGTCGTAGCCGAGGACCCTCATGCCAAGGCCGGCCACGATCTTGCACATGGCGGCGCCGATCTTGCCGGTGCCCACGATGCCCGCAGTCTTGCCGTGGAAGGTGGTGCCGAGGAGGCCGGAGAGGGAGTAGTCGTTCTCGCGGACGCGGTTGTAGCCGCGCACGATGTGGCGGTCGGCGGCGAGGGCGAGGCCGAGGGCGAACTCGGCGATGGCCTCGGGGCTGTAGCCCGGGACGCGCAGGACGCTCATGCCGAGGTCGCGGGCGACGTCGAGGTTGACGGCGTCGAAGCCGGCGCAGCGCATGAGGACGAGCTTGATGCCGAAGCCGGCGAGGATCTCGAGGGTCATGGCCTTGATGTCGGAGTTCACGAAGCCGCAGACGGCGTCGTAGCCGTTGGCCAGGGTGGCGGTCATGGGGTTGAGGTCGGCTTCGAGGAAGTCGATGGTGATGTCGGGGTAGTCCTTGAGGGCGTTCTCGAAGGACGACTTGTCGTAGTCGAACGTGTCGTAGAACAGGATCTTCATGGGATGCCTCTCTCTCCTAGGCCTTGCCCTCGCAGGGTCGAACTCGATTATTCCAACAGGCTATTCTAGGTGCCTCCGGTCCCTCCCTTTTATGGGAATCCCACACAACATGAGAAAAGTTGCCCACGCTTCTGCATCATCTATCTGGACTTTTTCTGATTGCCTGACAAAAGGACCGGGACCGTTGCCGGGGGTCCGGTGGAGTCGGCCACCGGGGGTCGACGGAGGGGGGATGCTGGGTAGAATCGTCCCCGTCGTGTCATGCCGCCGCCATGGCAGCCTTGGTGAGCCCTTGCCCCTCCTGGGGAATTATGATCGGGCACCGATCTGGCCGCGGCCGAAAAACCAGGAGGGAAGAGATTTGAAACCGTACCTGCAAACCGCCGACGAGGTGGCCCAGGGCCTCTCCACCGACGTGGAGGCCGGCCTCACCGACGCCGAGGTGGCCAAGCGCCTCGGCCAGTACGGGCCCAACAAGCTCGACGAGGCCAAGAAGGACCCGCTGTGGAAGCGCTTCCTGGCCCAGCTCGCCGACCCCATGATCATCCTGTTGCTCGCCGCCGCGGTCATCAGCGCCGTGGCCGGCGCGGCCCAGGGCGAGTCCGACATCGCGGACGTCGTCATCATCCTGTTCGTCGTGGTGGTCAACGCCGTCCTCGGCGTGGTCCAGGAGTCCAAGGCCGAGGAGGCCTTGGAGGCCCTCCAGCAGATGGCCGCCAGCACCTCCAAGGTGGTGCGCGACGGGAAGATCGTGGACGTGCGTTCCGAGGAGCTCGTCCCCGGCGACGTGGTGGTCCTCGAGGCCGGCGACGCCGTGCCGGCCGACTGCCGCGTGGTGGAGAGCGCCAGCCTCAAGGTGGAGGAGTCCGCGCTCACCGGCGAGTCCCTGCCTGTGGACAAGATGGTGGACGCTCTGCTCGCCGAGGGCGACGACGTGCCCCTGGGCGACCGCAGGAACATGGTCTATATGGGCTCCACCGTGGTCTACGGCCGCGGCCGCGCCGTCGTGGCGGCCACCGGCATGGACACCGAGATGGGCAAGATCGCCGACTCCATCAACGAGGCGGTGGACGAGCAGACCCCGCTCCAGCGGAAGCTCGCCGAGCTCTCCCGCATCCTCACGATCGGCGTCATCGGCATCTGCATCTTCATCTTCATCGTCGACTTCATCAAGCACGGCGCCGAGTTCATGGCCGACCCGCGCCTCGTCATCGACACCTTCATGGTCGCCGTCTCGCTCGCCGTGGCGGCCATTCCCGAGGGCCTCGTGGCGGTGGTCACCATCGTGCTGTCCATCGGCGTCACCAAGATGAGCCGCGAGTCGGCCATCATCCGCAAGCTCACCGCCGTGGAGACCCTGGGCTGCACCCAGGTGATCTGCTCCGACAAGACCGGCACCCTCACCCAGAACAAGATGACCGTCGTGCGCCACTCCGGCGCCGACGAGGACGAGCTCGTGCGCGCCATGGCCCTTTGCAACGACGCCCAGTGGGTGCTCGCCGAGGAGTCGGCGAAGGGCGAGCCCACCGAGGCCGCCCTCGTGGCCGACGCCGCCAAGCACGGCCTGCCCAAGACCGACCTCGACGCCGAGTACGTGCGTGTGGGCGAGGCACCGTTCGACTCCGGCCGCAAGATGATGTCCGTGGTGGTGCGCACTGCCGAGGGCGAGATCACCCAGTACACCAAGGGCGCCCCCGACGAGGTGCTCAAGCGCTGCACCAAGGTCGTCACCGCCGACGGCGTGGCCGACCTCACCGACGACGTGCGCGACGCCATCCTTCAGGAGAACAAGGCCATGGCCGACGACGCCCTGCGCGTGCTCGCCGCGGCCAGGCGCTCCTGGCCCGAGGCCCCGGCGTCCGAGGACGCCGACCACCTGGAGCAGGACCTCACGTTCGTCGGCCTTTGCGGCATGATCGACCCGGTGCGCCCCGAGGTGGGCCCCTCCATCGTCGAGGCCCACGGCGCCGGCATCCGCGTGGTCATGATCACCGGCGACCACATCGACACCGCCGTGGCCATCGCCAAGGAGCTCGGCATCGTGACCGACCGCTCCCAGGCCATCACCGGCGCCGAGCTGGACAGGCTCTCCGACGAGGAGCTCGCCGAGAGGATCGGCGACTACGGCGTGTACGCCCGCGTGCAGCCCGAGCACAAGGTCCGCATCGTCGAGGCCTGGAAGAAGCAGGGCAAGATCGTGGCCATGACCGGCGACGGCGTCAACGACGCCCCGTCCATCAAGCGCGCCGACATCGGCGTGGGCATGGGCATCACCGGCACCGACGTCACCAAGAACGTCGCCGACATGGTGCTCGCCGACGACAACTTCGCCACCATCGTGACGGCCGTGGAGGAGGGCCGCCACATCTACGACAACATCCGCAAGGCGATCCAGTTCCTCCTCTCCAGCAACATCGCCGAGGTCATCGCCGTGTTCGTGGCCACCATGATCGGCTTCGTGATCCTGGAGCCGGTGCACCTGCTCTGGATCAACCTCATCACCGACTGCTTCCCGGCCCTCGCCCTGGGCATGGAGAAGACCGAGCCGGGCATCATGGGCCGCAAGCCCCGCGAGGCCTCCGACGGCATCTTCGCCGGCGGCATGGGCGTCGACGTGGTCTTCCAGGGCGTGGTGATCTCGCTGTTCACCCTCATCAGCTACTTCATCGGCGTGTCCCACCAGTTCGGCACCGTGGACCTCGGCTTCATCGCCTCCCATCCCGAGGCCGGCGTCGAGGGCATGACCATGGCTTTCCTCACGCTGTCCATGGTGGAGATGTTCCACTCGTTCAACATGCGCTCCCGGCGCCAGTCCATCTTCAAGCTGGGCAACCACAACCGTTGGCTCTGGGGCTCTTTCGCCCTGTCCCTCGTGCTGACCTTCGTGGTCATCGAGGTGCCCCCGGTGGCCCAGGTCTTCGGCTTCGCCGAGCTCGACGCCCCCAACTACCTCATGGCCATGGGCCTTGCGTTCCTGATCATCCCGATTATGGAGCTCTACAAGCTCTGCTGGCGCGTCCGCGACAACGCCGCCTAGGGGCCTAGCCTCCTGGGGCCGCGTGGCCTGCATCAGCGGTAGCAGTTCGAAAGGGGGTGTGCATCGAAGGATGCACACCCCCTTTCTCAGGCGCCGCCCCGCATCCCCCCGGTCGGGCGCCCGAGGTGCCCCACGGGGGATGCGGGCATATATCCTTGGTGCGGACCGGCGACGACGGCAGGGGGGACCATGGCGAAGCGGAGCAAGAGGCGGCAGGCCCGGGGCGGCCGCCGCGGCAACGGGCAGGAGACCGTCCTGCCGGACGTCTCCACGTTGGCGGACGTCCCGGGCTGGGGCGACCTCGCGCCTACGCCCCTGCAGGATGAGGCCTTCGCCGCGTGGAGGGGCGCCTCGGAGGACCCCGACGGCCTGGAGGAGGGTTGCGTCTGCCGTCTCGACCGCGGATTTCCCGCCGTCCTCACGGCGTCCGGTCCCGTGCGCGCCGAGCACGCCGTGCGCATCGCCAAGGAGGCGGACGCGCTCAAGCCGGCCGTGGGCGACTGGGTGGCGCTGCGCCGCCCCGCGGGCCACGACATGGCCGTGATCGAGGAGGTCCTGCCCCGCAAGAGCGAGGTCGCGCGGTGGCGCGGCGGATCCCGGGGCGAGCGCCAGGTGCTGGCCGCCAACGTGGACGTGGTGCTCTGCGCCCAGGCCGAGGGGCGACGCGGCATCTCCCTCGACCGCGCCGCCCGCGCCGCCACGGTGACGGCCGACTGCGGTGCCGCCTGGGCCGTCGTGCTCACCAAGGCCGACTGTGCGCCGTCGCCCGAGACGCTCGCGGCGGACGTGGCGGCCCTGAGGGCCATGTTCGGCCCCGGCACCCCCGTGGTGGTGTGCGCGAGCCTCCTCGAGGACGGCGGGGAGCCCGAGCAGGACGCGGGCCTCGAGGCCCTCCGCGCCGCGGTGGAGGGGGCCGGCGGCTCCTGGGGCGTGGGCGCGGTCCGCGCGCTCGTGCCCGAGGGGCGCACGGGCATGGTGCTCGGCGAGTCCGGGGTGGGGAAGTCCACCCTGCTCAACGCGCTGCTCGGCCACGAGGCCCTCGAGACCGGCGCCGTGAGGGAGCGCGACGGCGCCGGCAGGCACACCACGGTCACGCGGCGCATGGTCAGGCTGCCCGGCGCCGGCGTCATCATCGACTGCCCCGGCCTCAGGAGCCTGCCCCTCGTAGGCCACGAGCGGGGCCTCGCCAAGGTGTTCCCCGAGGTGGCGGTCGAGGCCGGCAGCTGCAGGTTCAGGGACTGCACCCACGGGTCCGAGCCCGGGTGCGCCGTGGTGGGGGCCGCCTCCCGGGGCGCCTTCACGGCGGAGGCGTTGGACGCCTGGCGGTCCCTGGCCGCCGAGATGCGCGAGAGCGCCGGGACCCTCGACCCCGACGTGCGCCTCTGAGCGGGGCGTCCCGGTCGGGCCCCTCTCCCACAAAGCTCGTCCCGAACAGGCCCGGGGGTCGCCCCCGGGCCTGTTCATGTATGGGGACGGGTTGTGGATCTTAGGCAACCGGTTGCGTTGCCGCGTGGCCGTGTCGGCGCTTTCGTGCAGCGCGTCTGACGGAGGGCGTCGGGTCCCGGTCAGGCGGATGTCAGAACCAGGGCAAACGGATTTGCAGGTACATGCCGATTTCCTCGAGCCGGTGGCCCATGATTGGGGTCGACCGGGACCAGTGGAGGAGGCGGGTATGTCCAAGCGATTTCGAATTGTCGCAGCGAGCGCGTTCGCCGTGCTCGCGCTTCTCTCCGCCCTGGCCTACGGCGAGCAGGTGCGCGACCAGGCGGAGTCCCGGCGCAACGAGGCGCTGGAGCGCTACGGCGGGGAGGTCGCGCAGGTGGTCGTCGCCACGGAAGCGGTGTCTGCGGGTGACGAGCTCGGTGCCGCTAACTGCGCCCTCGAGGAATGGCTCGTCGACCTCGTCCCCGAGGGCGCGCTCACGTCGCTCGACGACGTCTCCGGGGTCCCGGTCGCCTCGCCGCTCTCCCGCGGCATGCCGGTGTGCGACGTGCACCTCTCCCGGGGCGGCGAGTCCGTGGCCGTGCCGTCGGGCAAGGTGGCGGTCACCGTGCCCGTGGGCGATCGCACGGGGGTGCCGGCGGAGGTGGGCGCCGGGACGGTCCTGGCGGCCTTCCGGTGCTCCGACGGGACGACCCGCCTCCTGGCCCGGGACGTGTCCGTCCTGGCTGCCTCGGGGCAGCGCGGCGGCCAGGGAGGGTCGCTCACGCTCGCGGTGCCGGCCGACGACGTGGCCCCAGTGGTCACGGCGAGCGCGGACGGGACCCTCCGCCTCGTGCGCCCCGCCGACGACGTGGGGGACCTCTCGGCGAGCGCGGCGCCCCGGGCCGTGGGGCCCGAGGATGCCGGCGGCGCCGGCGATGGGGACATGGACGCGCCCGAGGGCGCTTGAGGAAGGGGGTCGCCATGGGTGCGACGTGGCTGGTGTGTGCCGGCGAGGGGGAGCGCGCCGAGGTGTGCGCCCTGGTGGGGCGGCTCGTACCGGGGTGCCAGACGATAAGGTCGGGCGACCCCGTGCTCGCGCGCTCGTTGGCGTCGGGCCTCGACCCGGCGCCCTGCGTGGCCGTGGGGGCGGGACTGCCGGTGGACCCGGTGAACGTGGCGGCCGCCGTGGCCGCCGACGGCCGGGCTCCCCGGGTGGTGCTGGCCGTCCGCGGGGCGTCCGGGTCGCTCGTGAGCCGTGCGGCCAAGGCCGGGGTGACCGAGGTGCTCGACCCGCGTGAGGGGGTGGAGCCGGCCCCTCGGGAGGCAGCTGTGGGAGGGGGTCTCCCAGAGTCGCGGCCGGAGGGGCCGGCAGCGCCCCCTGCGGCCGACGGGCTCGACGAGCCGGACTGCGTGGCGGCGGACACACCCGGGGAGGACGGCGACGCCCGCGGGCGCGTCCGATCGCTCCCGGCCGGCCACGGGCGCCTCGTCTGCGTGGCGAGCGGGAGGGGCGGCGTGGGCAAGAGCTCCGTCGCGGCCCTCATGGCCCTCGCCTGTGCCCGCTGGGGCCTCAAGGTGGCCCTCGTGGACCTCGACCTCACCTTCGGCAACCTGTTCGGCTACTTCGGGCTGCCGGGTCCCGCCGACCTCACGCCGGTCTCCGACGGTGCGACGGGGGCCGCGCTCGACCGCTGCGGGGTGCGCGTGGCCGAGAACCTCGTGCTGTTCGGCCCGTGCGAGCGGCCAGAGTACGCCGAGGCCGTGGCGCCCCGCGCCGCGGAGCTCCTCGGGGCCCTGCGCGACAGGTTCGACCTCGTGGTCGTCGACACGTCGTCGGCCTGGGGCGACGAGGTGGCCGCCGCGGCCCAGGGGGCGGACCGCCTCGTGATCGTGGGCGACGAGCGCGCGGGCGCCATCGGGTCGCTCGCCCGGGCCGCGGCCCTGGCCGTGCGCCTCGGGGTGGCCCGGACGCGCCTGGTGCGGCTCATGAACCGCTGCGACCCGCGCCGCCGCGACGAGGAGTTCATGACCCGGGCGTCCATGGGGCTCGAGGGCGCGCGCTCGTTCAGGACGCTCGAGGGGTCGCTCGACGTCGCCGAGCTCCTGAGCGCCGGCCACGCGCCCGACCTCGCGGGGCTGGACAACGACTTCTCCACGTCCTGCGCGTCGGTGGCGGCCAAGCTCCTCGCCGACCTCGGGTGCCTGCCCGACTGCGAGGGCGCGCGCAAGGCCCGCGACGCCAAGGTGGTGCGCCGCCGCTCGGTGTTCAGCTTCGCCAAGGCGGCCGGCTGATGGGCCTCCTGGGGCGGGTGCGCTCCCAGGGAGGGGGCGCGCCCGCGGGGGACCCCGAGGGCCCGGTCCGCGAGTCCCTGCGTCGCGACCTTGTCGACCGCCTTGGCCTCGCCGACGTGGCCCGGCTCGTGCGCGAGGAGGAGCCGGCGCGCGCCCGGGAGGAGCTCTCCGTGGCGTGCGACGCGCTGCTCAACGGCGAGGGCTACGGGAGCCTCTCGCCCGAGGCCCGGGGGCGGGTGCGGCGCGAGGTGCTCGACCAGATTCTCGGGCTAGGGCTCCTCCAGCCGCTCATGGACGACCCGTCGGTCACCGAGATCATGGTCAACGGCACGCAGTCGCTCTACTTCGAGCGAGACGGCCGCATCGTCGAGGCGCCCCGCGTGTTCGAGTCGCCCGACCAGATCATGCTCGTGGTCGACCGCATCCTCGCCCCGCTCGGGCGCCGCCTCGACGAGTCGTGCCCCATCGTGAACGCCCGCCTCGCCAACGGCGACCGCGTGAACGCCGTGATCGCGCCCGTGGCGGTGGACGGCCCGGCCGTGACCATCCGGCGCTTCACGGGGCGCATCGGGTCCCTGGACCGGCTCGTGGAGCTGGGGTCGGTGCCGGCCTGGTACGCCACGCTGCTCTCGTGGGCCGTGCGCCTCCGGCAGGACGTGGCCGTGGTGGGCGGCACGGGGTCGGGCAAGACCACGCTCCTGAACGCCCTGTCGCTGGAGATCCCGGCCGGCGAGCGGATCGTCACCATCGAGGACTCCGCGGAGCTCGCCTTCGACCCCAGCCTGCACGTGGTGCGCCTGGAGGCGCGCGGCGCGTCCATCGAGGGCACGGGGGCGGTGACCATCCGCGACCTCGTGACCAACGCCCTGCGCATGAGGCCCGACCGCATCGTCGTGGGGGAGGTCCGTGGGGGCGAGGCCGTCGACATGCTCCAGGCGATGAACACCGGCCACGACGGGTCGCTCACCACCCTGCACGCCGGCAGCGAGCACGAGGCCGTGGTGAGGCTCGTGCTCATGGCCCGCCTCGGCATGGACGTGCCGGCCTCCCTCATCGAGGAGCAGGTGGCGAGCGCGCTCGACATCGTGGTCATGGGCAAGCGCCTGGCGGGCGGTGCGCGGCGGGTCACCTCGGCGAGCGCCGTGGGGCGCGCGCCGGGCGGCACCGTGGCCCTGGAGCCCCTGGTGGCCTACGACGAGGTGTCCGACCAGTGGGAGCTGGTGCGCGAGCCGGCCTTCGTGGCCGAGGGCCTCGCGGGCGGCCTCCTGGACGAGGGGGAGGTGGCGGCATGGCGCTCGAGCTTGGGTTGACGGCTGCCGCGGCGTTCGCGGCCGCGGCCTGCGCGATCCCCGGCAGGCGGGGCGTGGGCCCCCGGGCCCGCGTGGGGCGCCTCCTCGCTGTGGTGGGAGGGTCCCGCCCGGTGCGGGCGGCCCTCTCGGCCCCGTGGGTCCCCGCGGGGTTCGGGCTCGCCGTGGGGCGCGTCCTGGCCTCCGGGCGGGTCCGCGGCGCCGACGGCGCCCGGGGCGCGGTCGCCCTCGCGGGGCCGGCGGCCGCGGCGGCCGGTGCGGCGGTGACCCTGGACGCCGCCGGGGCGCTCCTGGGGCTCGCCCTCGGCTGGGGCGCCTTGGCGGCGTGGGGCGCGGCCGAGGGGCGGCGGGCCGCGCAGGAGGAGGCCCGGGCGGTCCCCGACGCGTACCGCTCGCTTGCCAGCGGTCTGGCGTCTGGCCAGACCATGGCCCAGGCCATGACCTACGTTGGCCGCCACGGCCGGGGGACCGTGGGCGAGGCGTTCCTCCGGGGGTCGTTCGAGCTCGACTGCGGGTCGTCCGTGGCCCGGGCGCTGGACGTGGCCGCCTCCGGCGTGGCCGACCCGTCCATGGGGCTCCTGTCGTGCGCGCTGGTCATCTCGCAGCGCACCGGCGCCCCCATGGCGGGGCTCCTCGAGCGCTCTGCGGCGCTCGTGGAGGAGCGCGAGGGCCTCGCGGGCCTGCTCCGCACCAAGACGGCCCAGGTGCGCCTGTCGGCGGCCGTGGTGATGGTGCTGCCCGCGCTGCTCGTCGCGGCCCTCGCCCTGATCTCGCCCGACTTCAGGGCGGGCTGCGCGACGCCCGTCGGCGCCGGGTGCCTGGCCGTGGCCGTGGGCCTGGACCTCTGCGCCCTGGCGGCCATGAGGGCGATCATGGCGCGGGTGGAGCCGTGAGCCCGTGGCCGCCGCTGGCCGCCGCCGCGGCGTTCGGGGCGGCGTGGGCGCTCACGGCGGGAGGGCCGGCCCTGCCGGTGCGCAGGGCCGGGGCGGACCCGCTCGCCCGCGCCGTGCGCCGCGTCGCGGGGCTCGCCCCGGTGCGCCGCATGGGGGAGGCGTCCCGTGCCGCGGCCGAGCGACAGGCGGCCACCCAGGAGATGCCGGAGCTCTTCGACATCCTCGCCCTGGGGCTCCATGCCGGGCTGTCGTTCGACGGGGCGATGGCCCTCTACCTCGAGCGGCACGACACGGTGCTGGCCGCGCGGCTCGGGCAGGCGAGGCTCTCGTGGTCGCTCGGCCTCGAGACCCGCGCGGACGCGCTCCGGCGCGTGGCCGACGAGCTGGGGAGCCCGGCGCTGCTCCGCTTCGCCGACGCCGTGGCCGAGGCCCTGGAGTTCGGCGTCCCGCTG
Organism: Granulimonas faecalis; assembly: GCF_022834715.1. NCBI lineage: Bacteria > Bacillati > Actinomycetota > Coriobacteriia > Coriobacteriales > Kribbibacteriaceae > Granulimonas > Granulimonas faecalis. Next base: position 1,688,585 of record NZ_BQKC01000001.1, on the reverse strand, counting down.
GCCGCGACACTGGAGCGGCAGTCGGGGGCCGTGCGCCGCGACCGCCGCCTGCAGGTGGAGGAGGAGATCGAGCGCGTGCCCGTGAAGATGCTGCTCCCGCTGGGGGTCCTGGTGGTCCCTGCCATGCTGCTCGCCGTCCTGGGCCCGCTCATGGCCCAGGCCCTCGGGTCGCTGGGGTGAGCGGGTGCGGCAATAGATGCAAGCCGATTCGTGTGGAAAGGGGTCGACATGGTGAGGGATCTGCTGGTGACTGTGGCGTGCGGGGTCAGGGCGTGGGTGCGCGGGGCCGCGGGTGCGGCCGCCGAGGAGCGCGGCCAGGGGACGACGGAGTACGCCATCCTCGTGGGCGTCCTCGTTCTCATCGCCATCGTCGCGGTCATCGCGTTCAGGGGGAGGGTCGAGGAGCTGTGGAACTCCATCGCCCAAGGCATCAACTCGCTCTGACGGCCGCCCTCGCGGCCCTGGTCGCCGGCTGCCTCTGGGTCGCCGCGGCGCCCCGGGTGGACGGCGCGGCGGGCGGGGGCGCGGAGACCGGGGCCGCGCCGGGCGAGGCCGGGGGACCGGGCGGGGGCGCCGGGTCCGCGGGCGTGCCGGAGACGGGAGGGGCGGCCGACGCGGGCGCCTCCGTGGCGGCTGCCCCCTCCGTTGCGGCCGCGCTCGAGGCGGCCGACGACGTCCCTTGGGAGAGCGAGGAGGTGCCGTCGGATCTTACCGACGCCGCCGGGGACGAGCTCGGGGGCCTCCGCGACCGGGGGTTCTCCCTCGTGCACGGCGGCTACCTCGACCTCCTCGGGAACGTGTGGGGCTGCGTGGCCCAGGGTGCCGACGAGGTGGTGGTCTGCGTGGTGTCCGAGACGGCTGGGGGCACGTCGGTGGTGAGCCGTCTGACGTTGGGGGTGGACCGATGGGAGGAACTCTGTGGCTGAGCGCGGCGGGCGGCCGCCCCTCGCGGAGGAGCGCGGGCAGTCGACGGTGGAGTACGCCCTCGTGCTCGGGGCGTTCCTGGCCATGGCGGTGGCCCTCGCGGCGCTCTGGCGGTTCCTCGGCCAGGGGGTGGCGGCGGACATCGCCGCCAGGGCGGCGTCCCACGGGCTGGGCGCGGGCACGGTGGCCGCGCTTCAGGACGTCCTGCTCTACTGAGCGGGGCTCCTGGACAGCGCGCGCCCTCGCGGAGGAGCGCGGCCAGTCCACGGTGGAGGCGGCTGTGACGCTGCCCTGCGTCCTGTTCTGCGTGGCGCTGCTCGCCCAGCCCCTCTGCATCCTGTACACCCGCTCGGTCATGGCCTCGGCCGCCTGCGAGGGAGCGCGCCTCCTCGCCACGGCCCCGTCCTCGTCGGAGGACGACGTCCGGGCCTTCGTGCTGCGGCGCCTGGCGGCGGTGCCGGCCGTCGGGATCTTCCACGAGGGGGACTGGGAGGTGGAGCTCTCCGGCGCGCGCACGGCCGAGGTCGCGGTGCGCGTCGAGGGCGCGGTGGCGCCGCTGCCGCTGTTCGGCCCCGTCGTGCGCGCGCTCACGGGGGAGAGCCTCCTCGAGGTCTCGGTGGAGGCGAGGGAGCGGGTCCGTCCGTCGTGGTTGGGGGGTTCCTATGCAGATTGGGTCTCGATCTGGTCGTGAGGTCGGCCTGCGGTGGGGCATCTCCGCCTTCGTGGACGACGAGGGCGGTCACACCTCGGTTGCCGTCGCGTGCGCCCTGCTCGTGAGCCTGGCCCTCGTCTTCTCGCTGGCGCAGGTGCAGTGGATGGCGGCCCGGTCCGCCGACGTGCAGGCCGTGGCCGACGCCTGCGCGCTGTCCGGGGCGAGGGCCGTGCGCGCCTTCTCCACGGTGGCCCAGGTGGTTGACGCGACCGTGCTCTCCCTGGGCGTCTGCGGGCTTACCGTGCTGGGCGCCGGCATCGTCACCGGTCTCGTCCCGGGTATGGGGGCGGCCGGCGTCTCCGTCGCGGACGCCGGCCGCTCCATCCTCCAGGGGCGCAGGGAGCTCGCGTCGTCGGCGTCAGAGGGGCTCAAGGCCCTCGAGGCCGCCCTGCCCGCCGCCGTGGCCTCCAACGGTTGGGCCACGGCGGGGGCCAACGGCGCCGGGTCGGTGCGCTACGCGGGCGTGGCGCTGGCGTTCCCCGCGGAGTCCCGCTCCGTGTGGACGCAGGTGGGCGACGTCGATGACGCCGCGCTGGCCGGGGCCGCTGACGACGCCGCGGGGCTCTCGGACGAGGCCGCCGAGCGCCGCCGGGAGGCCGACGCCGCCCTGGAGGCCGGCTGGCGGGCGGACTGCGTGGACGCCCCGTCGTGCCTCTGGGGGAGGGCCTCCTCGCTCGCGGGGCTGCCGGCCGGCGAGAACCCGCGCCACCTCCATATGGAGGGGTGGAACTTCGGGGTCCCGCTGCTCCGGGCACGGGCCTACTACGCGGCCCGTCTCGCCGCGGAGGCGCCCGACGGCGACGGTGCGGCCGCCCAGGCCGACTCCGCCCGGCGCCGCGCCTACTACGCCTACGCGCTGGCGGAGGTCCGGTCCGGCGAGTACCGCGAGAACGCCGACGGCACGGTCGTGGTGCGGCTGCCCCGCCTCGCCCACGACGCGGCGACCACCCGGGCGAGCGACCTGTTCGACACCGTCCGCTGGCCCTGCACGTCGGAGGGCGGCTCGTTGAGGCTCCACGCCTTCGACGGGTGCCCCGGCGCCCGGGGGCAGCGTATGGACGACGCTACCGTGGCCCAGGGGGAGGCGGGCGGGTGGCAGGTGTGCCCGGACTGCGACATGGGCCTGGTCTCGCTGTCGCGGGTGGCGTCCGCCTCCACCAACACGTCGAGCGGTTTTGAGCACTACTGGCGACTGGTCTGCGACGCCGCCGAGGCCTGGGAGCCGGCGAGAAACGCCTGCGCGGAGCTGGACGGACGCCTCCGCGAGGTGGCGGAGGGCGGGGCCGACCTCTTTGAGCGTGCGCTCGCCCAGCTCGCCGTGGCGCGGCCCAGGCTCTGCCCGCCTGGTGCCTACGGCTGCATTGGGGTGGTCGCCGCGGCGGGCTCGGCCGTGCCGTCGGGGCTCGCGGGCCCCTTTGCCGGGGAGGCCTCGCTGCCGGGCCGGGTCGCCATGGCCGCGGCCACGCTCGCCCCCGACGACACCGAGCGGTCGGGGATGCTCAGACGGTTCTTCGACGGGGCGTCGGGAGGCTCGGGAGGGGGCGTGGCCGGCGTGCTCGGCGGGGTCACGGCGCTCTGGGGGCAGCTGCTCGAGGGGTACGGCGACGCCTACGGTGCGGTGGCCGACGCCGCCAGGCGGCTCTTCGACGGCCTCGACGCCGTGGGGGCCGGCGGCGTGGCCCGGTGGCTGGGGGACCGGCTCTCTCAGGTCGTGGCCGCGGCCGGGCTCGAGCCGGCGGACCTCCGGCTCCGCAAGCCCGTGCTCTGCCACACCCAGGAGGTGCTCGACAAGGACGGCTCCACTGACGCGGCGTGGATCCGCCGGGGCATCCAGGCGCTGCCGGCCGACGGCACGCCGGCCGAGATGCTCGCGGCCTTCGGGCGCCAGGTGGCGGACGTCGCGGGCGAGACCGAGGTGGACCTCGGCGAGCTCTCGGTCCCGGGGCTCCCGTTCAAGATCCCCGTCAAGGTACGCCTGTCCACCCTCCTGGGAGGCGCGTCGTGACCGGGCGGGCGGCACGGCTCCTCCGGGAGGAGCGCGGCCAGGCCGTGGTGGAGCTCGCCTGCGTGGTGCCGGTGGTGCTTGCCTGCGCCCTCGTCGCCGTGAACCTGGGCGTCTACATCGAGCGGTGCGCCCGGTTCGACCGCGTGGCCCCTGACATGGTGCTCGCCCACGGCATCGCGCCGGCCGACGAGCAGGACGCCTCGTCCGCCGTCCGGCAGGTCAGGGAGGCCGTGGAGGAGGCCATGGGCGACCCCGGCCTCGAGGTCGACGTCCGCGTGGAGCGCCTCGACCCCGAGGAGGACGGCCTCCTGCCTGCGCTCTCGCCGGGGCGCGTGCGCTTCGTGTGCTCCATGGGGTTCCGACCCCGGCCGTCGACGTTCTCCGTGGCAGGCGCCGTCTGGACCGCGCCGGCGCTGCTCGTCCACGAGCGCTCCCTGGTGGTGGACATCGGGACGCTCGCGGGAGGTGTCTGACGTGGTGCCGGCCGAGGTGCGCGTGCGCGGCCCGGGAGGGGAGCGGGTGATCGACGCCCTCGTCGTGGGCGGCTTCCGGGAGCGGCTCGTCGGGCTCATGGGGGACTTCCCTCCGGGCGCGTGTCCGGTGCTGGCGTTCCCCGCGTGCCGGTCGCTCCACACGGTGGGCATGGGGAGCCCCGTGGACATGGCGTTCGTGGGGCCGGACGGCGCCGTGGCCCTGTCGAGGAGGGCCGTGCCCCCGTGGCGGGCGGTGTCGTGCCCCGGGGCCGCCTGGGCGCTGGAGCGGGTCGCGGCGGACGCCCCGTGGCCCGGGGAGGGCGACGGTGTGAGTCTGTGCGTTCAAACGGGCCGGGAGGCCCCGAGAGATAGGAGAGGGTCATGAACATGACGGTGGTCGAGGGCGGTTGCGCCCAGGGGCAGGGACACTGTCACGGCGGGGGCGCCCACGGGTGCGGTGTGCCGGGCGTCAAGGTGTGCCCGCAGTGCGGCGCTTCCGCCTTCGAGGACATGGACGTGTGCTACGGGTGCCTCCACCGCTTCGGCGCGGCGGTGCCTGCGGCGGGAATGCCATACCCGCCGGCCGAGGCGGCCGCGTACGGCGCGGGGCTCGACTTGCGGTGGGCCGTGGAGGGGCCGCTGGCCGGGCTCCCCGCCGAGTGGGACGGCCCGCTCTACGACGACTTCGACCCAGCCGACGCCGAGGTGGACGAGGCCGACGAGACGGGCGACCTGTCCGAGGTCGCGCGCAGCCCGCGCTGGGGCCTGGTGATGGAGTGGCGCGGCATGAGGGCGCCCGTGGCGCTCCCGGCCGGCGGCCTCTCCATCGGCCGGGCGTCCGACAACGACGTGGTGCTCAAGGACGCCTCGGTGTCGCGCCGCCACGTGGTCGTGGCACCCGACGAGGGAATGGTGCTCGTCCACGACGCGGGGGCCACGCACCCTGCCACGCTGGATGGGGAGGAGGTCGTGGACTCCGTGCCGTGGCTGCCGGGAAGCGTGCTCGAGATATGTGGCGCGAGGTTTTCGCTCGAGCTGCTTGACCCCCGGAGGTGACGTGTTATAGTTATCGGGCGCTCGAGGCGTTTTTGGCTGGGTAGCTCAGTTGGTAGAGCAGCGGACTGAAAATCCGCGTGTCAGGGGTTCGACTCCCTTCCCCGCCACCATAAACTCGCAGGTAGTCGGATTGTCCGGCTACCTGTTTCTTTTTGAGTGGGACCGCTATCCTGACGGATAGCGGTCCCACTGGTATGTTGGGTGCCCCGCGGCATCCCCAGGAGGGGCGGGATAGGCCTTCGAGTGGGGTATGACTGCTGAATGGAGCTTGCGTAGAGGCAAAGGGGTGGAGCACCCACTTCATATTGCAGGTGGTCCCATGCTCATCGCGGCCATCGTGAGGTGCTCAGGGGCGGTATCGGTCGCCCCTCGAGCTGGCTCAGAAGTTGACTGTGTTCGCGGTCCTCCTGCTCGCAATAATGCTGGCACCTGTAACCCAAGCCTTTTAGTTGCGACGCCGCCGTGGCGCATGGGGGACGCGATCGCGCCACCGTGGTGCACAGTTTGGGCTTATCGGGGCATTTTCCGCACCCCCGTGGTGCGATCCGGGAAGGTTGCACCATCCTGACGCGATTGAAAGGTCTTTCCCGGCCTGGGAATGATAGCGTGGAGAACGTCGACGTACGCGCCCTGCAAGGAGGATCTGCCGGTGGATCACGCGATGCTGCACGGGGTCAACCTCGCCGGTTGGCTGGTGCTCGAGCCCTGGGTAACCCCGTCCCTGTTCGCCTCGTCGGGGGCCTTCGACGAGAAGGGCCTCGAGGCCGCCCTCGGGCACGACCGCTATGTGGAGGTCGTGGCCGGCCACCGGTCCGCCTTCATCGGCGAGCGCGACTTCCGCCAGATCGCCGACCGCGGCTACAACGCCGTGCGCATCCCCGTGCCCTGGACGGTCTTCGGCAAGGACGGCCCCATGCCCGGTGTGGACGAGGGCTGCATCGAGTACGTGGACCGCGCCTTCACCTGGGCCGAGGCCGCCGGCCTGCAGGTGCTGCTCGTGCTCGCCGCCATGCCCGGCGGGGACGACGACCCCGAGGCCCTGAGCAACGTCATCGCCATGGGCTCCACCCTGCGTGACCCCGTCATCGAGGTCGTGGCCCGCCTCGCCGAGCGTTACGCCGAGCGCGACTGCCTCATCGGCATCGAGCCCCTCGACGAGCCCGTGGCCCAGCGCCGCCGCGGCCTCTCGGTCACGCCCGGCGTGCCCATGCACATGCTCCGCAACTTCTACCGCGACTGCTACGAGGCCGTGCGCGACCGCGCCGGCGACCATCCCGTGGTGGTGTTCTCCTGTGCCGGCCGCCCCGACATGTGGAACCTCTTCATGGCCCAGTCCCGCTACCGCAACGTGTGGCTGGACCTGCACCTCTACCACTACAACGACGTCGTGGACGCCTCCGGCCCCTCCGGCACGCGCCGCCTGGTGGAGCGCTCCTCCGACGCCATCGCCCGCGCCCGCCGCAGCGGCCTGCCCGTGGTGGTGGGGGAGTGGTCGAGCTCCCTGCCCGTGGGTGCCGGCACCCCCACGCCCGAGGGCCTCAAGGCCATGGAGCGCGTCTACGCCGCGGCCCAGATCCAGGCGTTCCGCGACGCCTCCGGCTGGTTCTTCCAGACGTGGAAGACCGAGAACAAGCTCTCGGCCTGGGACGCCCGCGTGGCCCTCTCCTCCTTCGAGCGCGGGATGTTCGACTGATGCCCCAGGACGACCCCCGGCCCTCCGGCGCCGGCGTGCTCTCGCTGGTGGGCACTCCTATCGGCAACCTGGGCGACCTCTCCGGCCGCGTGCGCGACACCCTCGCCGCCGCCGACGTCGTGCTCTGCGAGGACACCCGCGTCACCGGCCGGCTCCTCTCGGCCATGGGGCTGCGCCGTCCCCTGGAGCGCTGCGACGAGAACGTCATCGCCTCCCGCGTGCCCGCCGTCCTGGAGCGCCTCTCCTCCGGCCAGCGTGTGGCCTTTGCCTCCGACGCCGGCATGCCCACGGTGAGCGACCCGGGCCGCAGGCTCGTGGACGCCGCGCTCGACGCCGGCCTCCCCGTGGAGGTCGTCCCCGGCCCCAGCGCCGTGACCTGCGCCGTCGCGGCCTCGGGCCTCGACTGCTCACACTTCTTCTTCGAGGGGTTCCTGCCGAGGAAGGCCGGCGCCCGCCGCGAGCGCCTCGACCTCCTCGCCCGGGTGCCCGGCGCCGTGGTGCTCTACGAGTCGCCCCACCGCGTCGCCGCCACCCTCGCGTCCGTGGCCGAGGCCATGCCGGGGCGCCGCGTCGCCCTGGTCCGCGAGCTCACCAAGCTCCACGAGGAGTGCCTGCGCGGGACGGCCGCCGAGCTTTCCGCCACCGTCGCCGAGGCGGAGGCCCAGGGGCGCCCCGTGCGCGGCGAGTGCGTGGTCGTCGTCGAGTCCCCCGCCGCCGACGCCCCGGCCCCCGAGGCAGAGGCGGCCCCCGAGCCCCGGGCACTGGCCTCGGGGCTCCTCGCCCGGGGGATGTCGCCCTCGGCCGCCGCCAAGGAGGTCGCGCGCCGCTGCGGCCTGGCCCGCTCGGCCGCCTACGACCTCGTGGTGTCCCTCAAGGCCTAGGCGCCGCGCCCGCCGGTCCCGTCGGGCTACAATGGCCCGAGGAAACAAGCTTAGGACCCCACCGAGAACGGACGCGCCCCATGGACACCGTGCAGCCCTCGTACTACATCACCACCCCCATCTACTACGTCAACGCGGCCCCGCACCTGGGGACCTCCTACACCTCGGTGCTGGCCGACGTCCAGGCGCGCCTGCGCCGCGCCACCGGCCACAACGTGATGTTCCTCACGGGCACCGACGAGCACGGCGAGAAGGTCGCCGAGGCCGCCGCCGAGCACGGCATGACCCCGCAGGAGTGGTGCGACTCCCTCGTGCCCGCCTTCAAGGAGCTCCTCCAGCTGCTCGACGTCACCAACGACGATTTCATCCGCACCACCGAGCCCCGCCACGCCGAGGCCGTCCGGCGCCTCATGTCGACCATCAAGGACAACGGCTACATCTACAAGGGCTCCTACGACGGCTGGTACTGCGTGCCCGAGGAGACCTACTTCACCGACACCCAGGTCCGCCACGCCGACGAGGGGCGCGGGACCGAGGGCGAGCACCTCTGCCCCGACTGCGGCAGACCCCTCCAGCGCGTGCAGGAGGAGAGCTGGTTCTTCAAGCTCAGCGCCTTCCGGGACCGCCTGCTCGAGCTCTACCGCGACAACCCGCACTTCGTGGAGCCCGAGATCCGCCGCAACGAGGTCGTGAGCTTCGTGGAGGGCGGCCTCAAGGACCTCTCCATCAGCCGCACGAGCTTCGACTGGGGTATCGAGCTGCCCTTCGACGACGGCCACGTCACCTACGTCTGGTTCGACGCCCTCATCAACTACCTCACCGCCGTGGGCTACGGCGCCGACGAGGGGGAGTTCGCCTACCGCTGGCCCGCCCAGGCGCACCTCGTGGGCAAGGACATCATCCGCTTCCACTGCGTGATCTGGCCCGCCATGCTCATGGCCGCGGGGCTCCCGGTGCCCGAGGAGGTCTTCGCCCACGGCTTCCTCACCGTCAAGAACGAGGAGACCGGCGCCACCGAGAAGATGTCCAAGAGCCGCGGCAACGTCGTCTCGCCCGCCACCGTGGTGGACCTGCTCGGCGTGGACGGCTACCGCTACTACTTCATGACCGACGTCAAGCCCGGCACCGACGGTGGTATCTCCTGGGGCCGCATGGAGCAGGTCTACAACACCGACCTCGCCAACTCCTGGGGCAACCTCGTGAGCCGCACGCTCAACATGAGCGCCAAGTACTTCGACGGGAGGACCCCCGCCATGTCCGAGGGCTGGGACACCGTCGAGAGCCCGCTCTCCCAGGTGGCCTCCGGACTCGTGGACCGCTACCTCGAGGCCATGTACCGCTTCGCCTACGACGAGGGCGCCGCGGCCGTCATGGAGCTCGTGCACGCGGCCAACCACTACATCGAGGACATGGAGCCCTGGAGCCTGGCCAAGGACCCGGCGCGCGCCGACGAGCTGGCCTTCGTCATCGGCTCGCTCGTGGAGGCCATCCGCGTCTCGGCCCATCTGCTCGCCCCGCTCATGCCCACCACCTCCGCCGAGGTGCTGCGCCGCCTGTCCGCCGGGGACGAGGTGGGCACCTGCGACCTCAAGGCCGCCTGCGCCTGGGGCGGCTTCGCCCAGGGCGCCCCGGTGACCAAGGGCGACGCGCTGTTCCCGCGCCTCGTGGCCGAGGGCGCCGCCCAGAAGGGCGACAAGGCCAAGGCCGCCAAGGGGGGCAAGTGAGCTTCTCGCCCCTGGCAAGCCCCGGCGCCACCCGCGCGGTGCTCGAGGCCCACGGCCTGGCCACCAAGCACCGCCTGGGCCAGAACTTCCTGGTGAACGACCACGTCATCGGCAGGATCCTCGACCTTGCCGAGCCCTCCCCCGACGACCTGGTCTTCGAGGTGGGCCCGGGCATCGGCACGCTTACCTGCGCGCTGCTGCCCCGGGCGGGGGCCGTGGTGGCCGTGGAGGCCGACCGCTCCCTCGCCCCGGTGCTCCGGGCCACGTGCGCCGCCTGGCGCGACAGCTTCGCCCTCGTGCTCGGGGACGCCCTCCGGGTGGGGGCCGACGACCTCCGCCGCGCCGCCGCCTCCCTCGGCCTGGCCGGCGTGCCCACGGACCCCACCATGCTCGTGGCCAACCTGCCCTACCAGGTGGCGGCCACGGTGATCCTGGATACTCTGCAGCAGATGCCCTCCGTGGGGCGCTGCGTGTGCATGGTGCAGAAGGAGGTGGCCGACCGCATCTCGGCCGTGCCGGGCACGAAGGCCTACGGCGCCTACACCGTCAAGCTGGGGCTCTACGCGGAGGTCACCGGGCGCTTCGAGGTGGGCCCGGCCAACTTCATGCCTCCCCCGCACGTGGACTCCTCCGTGGTGCGCCTGGACCGCGTGCGGCCCTGCGACCCCGCCACGGGCGAGCCGCTCACGGACGCCCAGCGCGCCCTCTGCGCCGGGGTGGTGGACGCCGCCTTCGCCCAGCGCCGCAAGACCATCCGCAACTCCATGGGCGCCCGCGGCTTCGACAAGGACGCCGTCGACGCGGCCCTCGCCGCCGTCGGGATCCCGGGCACCCGCCGTGCCGAGACCCTCTCCGTGGCCGACTTCGTCGGCCTGGCCCTCGCCCTCGAGGAGGCTTCATGAGCGCCATAGACGACCTGCTCGACGACGGCGAGCTCTTCCGCGACCAGAAGGGGCGTCCGCGCCCATGGCCGCGCCCCCTCGCGCCCCTGGCCGACACCCACGGCCACCTCACGGTCTTCCGCGGCCACGACCCGGCCCGCGCCGTGGCCCGCGCCGCCCTGGCCGGCGTGCGCCTCCTCGTGGTGCCGGCCGACCCCACCGAGGACGCCACGGACGCCCGGGCGTTCCTCCGCTCCCTCGACGGGTGGGTGGAGGGTGCGCGCTCCCTGCTCGCCGCGGCCGCAGCGGAGGGGCTCGTGCCGCCGGCGTTTCCCGGCGCCCCCGACCTCTGCGACAACGTGCGCGTGGTGGCCGGCATCCACCCCTACGGCGCCGCCCGGGCAGACGACGCGGCCATGGCGAGCCTCTCGGAGCTCCTGGCCGACCCCCGCTGCGCGGGCGTGGGCGAGATAGGCCTCGACTTCACCTGCGACGTGCCCGTGGACGTGCAGCGGGACGTCTTTTGCCGCCAGCTGCGGTTGGCCCGCGAGCTCGCCGTGCCCTGCGAGCTGCACATCCGGGACGACCGCGACGACCCGGCGGCCGCCGCCCACGCCATGGCCCTCGAGGTCCTCGACGAGGTGGGGGTGCCCGAGGCCGGGGTGGACCTCCACTGCTACACGGGCGACCCGGCCGTGATGCGCCCCTTCGTGGAGCGCGGCTGCCTCGCGGCCTTCGGCGGCGCCGTCACCTTCAAGCGCTCCGACGAGATCCGCGACGCCGCCTGCGCCTGCCCCCTCGGGCAGATGCTCACCGAAACCGACTCCCCCTACATGGCGCCGGTGCCCCTGCGCGGCTTGGAGTGCGAGCCGGCCATGGTGTGCCTCACGGCCCGCTGCCTCGCCGACGTGCGCGCCGAGTGCGGCGTCTCCGACCCGGCCGAGACCTACGCCGCGCTCTGGAAAAACGCCGCCCGGCTCTTCCCCCGCTGACCGCCCCTCCCTTTTCCGCTAGAATCCACACCACCCCCTCCCACCTGCCGAGGGGGTGGTGTGCATGGACGTCTCCGCAGGCCTCGCGGGTGCGGCCGAACTGGCCCGGGACCTGCTCTGGCCCGCCCGCTGTGCCGGGTGCGACGGCCCCGGCAACTTGCTCTGCGATCGCTGCCGGCTCAGGCTTCCTTGGATAGACCAGCGCTTCTGTTGCCCCGTGTGCGGTGCGCCCGGGGGCTGGCTCGTGTGCACGGAGTGCGACGGCTCGTGGGAGACAGAGGCCTCCGTCTCGGCCTTCTCCTTGGAAGGGCCCGCCTCCCGCATGGTCAAGGTGTACAAGGACGGCCACGAGCGCCGGCTCGCCCCGGTGCTGGCCGCCGCGTGCGCCTGCGCTCTCGACGAGGCCTCGGCCTGGGACCGCGGCCGCGTGGACCCGGGTTCGCTGGACGCCCTGTGCTTCGTGCCCTCCACGGCCGAGGCGTTCCGGCGCCGCGGGTTCGACCCCATGGCCGACGTCGCGGCGTGCCTCTCCGCCATGGAGGGCGTCCCGCTGGCCGACGCGCTCTTCCGTGGCCACGCCGCCGACCAGCGCTCGCTGGGGAGGGGGGAGCGGGCCGCCAACGTGGCCGGGACGTTCTCGTGCGCCCAGGACGTGTCCGGCTGCCGCCTGCTCCTCGTGGACGACGTGGTCACCACCGGCGCCTCGGTGCGCGAGGCGGCCCGGTCTCTGCTCGCCGCCGGCGCCGCGGGCGTGTGGACCGTTTCCGTGGCCCGCACGTGGTGATTATCGGACAGCGTTCAGCCGATGGTATAGTTCCTAACGTCTTTGCCGGGTCTGTGGTTGCGGGCGCCACTCACAGGGCGTCCTAGTCCATGGCAGACGAGGCCAAAGGGATCCACGTAAGCCGCCGCGTGCGCGCGGCGGCGATCACGGCTCGTCCTAGAAGTAAGCCGCACCTCCCGTCAACCGTCTGCGGGGCCCCATGGCCTCCCGGGGGAGAGGGCGGGTAGTGAAGGCGCCGCGGCGTCCGAGCGAGAGCCCCCGTGCGCGAGTGTGGGGTCGAAGACCAGGTCAGCCGGCAGAGACGGCCCGGGGCCCACGACCCGGGTACTTGACAACGACAGGAGGAGCCCATGTCCCCCGCCCGATCCAAGGCCCTTGGGGCCGTCCTCGCCCTCGTGTTGGCGACACCCCTCGGCGGATGCCAGGCGCCGGTCACCACCACCGTGGACGAGGCCCAGGCCCTGCGCAGCGCCCAGGCCCAGGCCCAGGTGTCGGTGGCACCCCCCGTCATCCAGCGGGACGGGGTGCTGAGGGTGGCCGTGCTCGCCAGTGCCGGCACGCCCCATGTCATGGAGGCCGCGGACGGCACGCTCCAGGGCATCGACGTCGACGTGGCGGCGGCCCTCGCCCAGCAGATGGGTCTCTCCCTCGACCTCGTGTGCGCCCCCTCCGTCGAGGACGCCTCGGCCCAGGGGGCAGACGTGGTACTGGGGGTGGGCGCCCAGGACGGCACCGGCCTGTCGGTGGTCTCCAGCTACATGGAGGAGGCCGTGGGGGTCTTCGTGGGCGACGACCAGGGCCCCTTCGACCTCCAGGACGTCCTCGGCCGTGGGGTGGCCGTGGTCCAGGGGTCCCCGGCCCAGCTCGCCCTGGCCTCCGTGGACGTCCTCGCGACGGCGGGGCGCCCCTACGACGACATCGACTCGGCCTTCGAGGCCCTGGAGCAGGGCGAGGTGGCCTGTGTCGCGTGCTCGGCCTACGAGGGGGCCTACGTGGCCCTCGAGCACCCCGCCGTCGACCTCCTCGGCACCGTCGACGTGCCGAGGTCCGTGGGGGCGGGGGTCGACCCGTCCAACGACGCCCTGGTGGCCGCGGTCCAGGAGGCCCTGGACGCGGTGGGGTCGAACGGCGTCCTGAGCGTCATCCGAAGCCGGTGGGTGGGCGACCTGCCCGTCCTCGGCGCCGACTCCCTCATCGAGCTCGCGGCGTCCGGCGGCCTTGCCGACGCCTCGGGCTCTGCGACGGACCCAGGCTCCGACGGTGCCTTCTCGGTGCCGTCCCCGGGGTCGGGCGACGGGTCCTCGGCCGGCTCCAACGCCGTCACGTCCATCGGCTGACCCTTCGCCGCCCCATCGGGCCCGCCGGCCGTGTTCTTCTGCTGTCGACGATATTTTCATGGGAGTTTCAGAAGTAAACGGGTATAGGAACCGCAGCAACACGGCGGCCCGGCCGCTAAGACCCTGGCAACCTACGAGAAGGGATCCACCATGGCAATCACCGTCTATGGACGCAAGATCCAGGTCACCGACGCCCTGCGCGACCACGCCGAGCAGAAGGTCGGCGACGCCCTCAAGGTCTTCGACATCAAGCCCCTCACCGCCGACGTCGCCCTGCGCGTGGAGCACTACAAGAGCGGCATCAACGAGCACATCTGCGAGGTCACCGTGCGCGTGCGCGGCACGGTCATCCGCGTCTCCAGCGCCGGCGACGACATGTACGCCGCCATCGACGAGGCCGCCCGCATGGTCACGCGCCGCATGCGCAAGTACAAGACCAAGGTCGTCGAGCGCCGCCAGCGCGCCGGCCGTGCGGAAGGCATGGAGACCGTCCAGGCCAACACCGCCTTGGAGGCGGAGGTGCTCGGCGACGAGGCCGAGGCCGACGAGGAGCTCGTGCGCACCAAGTACATCGAGTACACCAAGCTCACCGAGGAGGATGCCCTCGTTCAGGCCGACCTCCTGGGCCACGACTTCTTCGTCTTCCGCGACATGGTCACCGGCAACGTCCATGTGATCTACCACCGCAGGAACGGCGGCTACGGCATCCTCAAGCCCGAGGACGAGCGGGAGGGTTGAGTCCCTCGCCATCATCGGCGGCACCGGCGGGCGCCGACCCCACGAGGGGCCGGCGCCCGCATCCGTGGGGGTCTTGGGCCGCCGTCGCCCCGGCGGCGCCCAACGGGTAAAATCAAACGCTGTTTGCCTATGAACGGGAGGGCCCTGTGACCACCGACAACGCTGATACCGTCCCCACCAAGGGGCAGGCCAAGGCCGAGGAGCGCGCCCGCAAGGAGGCGGAGCGCCAGGCCCGCAAGGAGGCCGACGCCCGGGCCGAGGAGCGCCGTGAGGCCGATGAGCGGGCCCGCGAGGAGCACGTGCGCCGCTTCCGCAGCAGCCGCAACAACGTGCACATCATCGTCGACTCGTGCGGCGACTTCGACCCTGCCATCGCCCAGGCCCTCAACGTCGAGGTGGTCGGGTTTCCCTATGTGGTGGACGGCGAGGAGCGCACCGACGACCTGTTCCAATCGGTGACGGCCAAGGAGTTCTACGACTCCATGCGCCGCGGCACCTACCCCACCACGAGTGCCGTGACCCCCGGCCACTACTACGAGGTCTTCAAGCGCGCCGCCGAGCAGGGCAAGCCCACCATCTACCTCGGGTTCACCGAGGCCCTCTCCTCGTCGGTGCGGGCCGCCGAGGAGGCCGCCCAGATGGTGCGCGACGAGCACCCCGGCTTCCGGCTGGCCGTCGTGGACAACCGCTGCCCCTCGGCCGCGGCCCAGCTGCTGGCCATCGAGGCCGTGCACCAGGCCAACCTCGGCGCCTCCTTCGACGACCTCGTGGCTTGGGTGGAGGAGGCCCGCAACTTCATCCACGGCTTCTTCACCCTCGACAGCTTCGACGCCCTGGCCCGCGGCGGCCGTATCCCCGCGTCGGCCGCGAGCCTCGGCGGCAAGCTCGACATCAAGCCGGAGCTCTCCTACGACCCGTCGGGCGCCCTCACCTTCAAGCGCATGTGCCGCGGCCGCAAGAAGGCCATCCGCGCCATCGTGGAGGACTTCCGCGACGCGAGCGACGGCGAGCGCTCCATGCCCGTGGGCATCGTCACCGCCGACGCCGAGAAGGACGGCGACTGGCTCGAGGGGCTGCTGCGCAAGGAGAAGGGCTGCGAGGACATGATCGTGGTACGCAGCTCGGTCTCGCCGGTCATCGGCAGCCATGTGGGCCCGGGTATGGTGGCCCTCGTCTTCTGGGGCCGCGACCGCCGCGAGCACGGCTCGCTCTCGGAGCGCATCGCCTCCAGGGTGGGCGGCCGGCGCACCAAGGACCGCTGAGCCCGACCGGCCCCGTCGCCTTCGAGGGGGCGGGGCCCGATTCCCAAGAGAGGTACTGGATGAGAAAGATCGAACGCATCGGCTTCGTGGGCTGCGGCATCATGGGTGCCCCCATCGCCCGGCACCTCCTCGAGGCCGGCTTCGCCGTGACCGTGTGCACCCGCACCCCCGAGAAGGCCCGTCCCCTCCTGGACGCCGGCGCCCGGTGGGCCCCCACCCCCGCGGCGGCCTGCGAGGGTGCCCAGGCGGTCTTCACCATGGTGGGCATGCCGGAGGACGTCGAGGAGGTGTACCTGGGCCGCGACGGTCTCCTGGCCGCCGCCGAGCCGGGCACGTTCCTCGTGGACCTCACCACATCGCGCCCGGAGCTCGCCCGGGAGCTCTCCGAGGCCGCCTCGGCCATGGACGTCACGGCCTTCGACTGCCCGGTCACCGGCGGCCAGGAGGGCGCCGAGGCGGGCACCCTCACCCTCATCGCCGGCGCCACCGAGGCCCAGGCGGCCCCGCTGCTGGGCGCCCTGGAGGCCTTCTCCAGCCGCATCTTCTGGTTCGGGCGCCCCGGCGCCGGCCAGGCGGCCAAGCTCTGCAACCAGGTCTCGCTGGCGGGCGCCATGGTCGGCGCCTGCGAGGCCGTGGCGTTCGCCCGCGCCCAGGGCCTGCCCGTGGGGGAGGTCTGCGAGATGGTGGGTTCCGGCATGGGCGCCACCCGCGCCCTCGGGGCCTTCGCCGCCAAGATGGAGGAGGGCGACTGGAAGCCCGGGTTCAAGGTGTGCCACATGGCCAAGGACCTCGGCCTCGCCGTCGAGGCCGCCGACGACGAGGGACTCGCGCTCCCCGGCGCCGAGACCGTGGGCACCCTGTACCGCACCCTGGCGGCCGTGGGCGGGGCCGACCTCGGCACCCAGGCCCTCGAGGTGCTCTACGAGGAGGAGGCCGACGCCGCGGCGGCCGGCCTCGACTGGTCCCACGCGGCCCTGGACGACGAGGGCGACGGCGACGGCTGCTGCGGCGGCCACCATCACGGCGACGGCTGCTGCGGCGGCCACCACCACGGCCACGACGGCTGCGGCTGCTCCGGGGAGGGCCATGGGCACTGACGGCTTCGCCATGGGCACTGACGGCTTCGCCATGGCGGTGGTGGGCCTCATGCTCGCCATCTTCGGCATCGTGCTGGGCTTCGGCATCGGCAGCCGCCTCGCCGAGGACGTGACCGACCGCAAGACCTACTGGAAGTACAACGCCGTCGCCTACGCCGCCGGCATCCTCGTCTCGGCCCTCGTCTGGGCCACGGGCTGGTCGGTGCTCGCCTTCGGCACCGTCGGCTGCCTGGGCGGCGTGATCGCCGGCCTCAAGATGGGCTACGGCGAGGCCGTGGGCCCGTGGGTCACCCACGACCGCTTCTTGGGCCTCAACACCAGGAAGGGCCGCCACCCCCGGCCCAAGAGGACCGCCTCCACCGGCACCGGTTGGGCCAGACGCAGGCCCGATGGGGAGGGGGAGTCCGACGAGCCCGAGCTCATGTCGGTCTCCGACCCCGAGAAGCGCCGCTGACAGATTGCGGGGCGCCGGCACCGAGGCGCCCAGAAAGGAGGGCCTACCCATGGCCGACAACGACATCGAGAAGCTCATCGAGGACCTCTCCGCCCCCGGTAGGCGCGCCCGCCAGGACGCCGCCCACGCGGTGGCCGCCCTCGCGGCGGAGGACCCCGCGGCCGTGGCGTCCCACGTCGAGGAGCTCTGCGACGCCCTCGAGCGCCCCGAGGCCCAGACCCGCTGGGAGGTGCTCTCCGCCCTGACCTCGCTCGCCGCGGTGGACAAGGAGGCCTGCGCCGCCGCCGTGGAGAGCGCCGAGGCGTCGCTCTTCGACGAGGACTCCTCCATGGTGCGCCTCGCCGCCTTCCGCCTCATCGTCCAGGCCGGTCTCGGGGGCGCCGAGGAGGCCGGGCGCGTGTGGCCCGTCCTCGACGAGGCGGTCCAGTGCTTCCACGGCGATCCCGAGTACCGCGACATGCTCGTGGCCCTCGTGTCGTTCGCCCAGGGCCCGGCGCCCAAGGACGTCCGCGACGCCCTCGCCGAGCGCGTCTCGTTCGACGCCGAGAAGTCCACGCTACCCTACATCAAGGCCTACTCCCAGGAGATCGTCGAGGCCGCCAAGGCCGACCGCTGACGGTCCCGCGGAGCAGAGAGAGAGGAGAGTCCCGTGACCCACGACGTCACCCTCATCCCCGGGGACGGCATCGGCCCCGAGATTGCCGCGGCCATGGAGGAGGTCGTCGCCGCCACCGGCGTCGACGTCCGATGGAGGCGCGAGCGCGCGGGGGCCCAGGTCTACGAGGGGTGCGGCACGCCGCTGCCCGACTCGGTGCTCGAGGCCGTCGCCGAGACGAAGGTCGCCATCAAGGGCCCCACCGCCACCCCGGTGGGCTCCGGGTTCCGCTCCATCAACGTGGCCCTGCGCCGCGCGTTCGACCTCTACGCCTGCGTGCGGCCGTGCCTCTCCATGCCCGGGGACGGCAGTCGCTACCGCGACGTGGACCTCGTGGTGGTGCGCGAGAACACCGAGGACCTTTACGCCGGCGTGGAGTTTGAGGCCGGCACCCCCGAGGCGGGGCACATCATCGCCTCGGTGAACGAGCGCACGCCCGGAGCCATCAGGCCCTCCTCGGCCATCTCGGTCAAGCCCATCTCGCCCGAGGGCTCCGAGCGCATCGTGCGCTATGCCTTCGAGTACGCGCTCAGCCGCGGCCGCAGGAGGGTGTGCTGCGTGCACAAGGCCAACATCATGAAGGCCACCGACGGCCTGTTCATGCACGTGGCCGAGCGCGTGGCCGAGGACTATCCCGACATCGCCTTCGAGTGCCGCATCGTGGACGCCTGCTGCATGGGCCTCGTGTGCGACCCGGCGGACTTCGACGTCCTCGTGCTGCCCAACCTTTACGGCGACATCGTGAGCGACCTCTGCGCCGGCCTCATCGGCGGCCTGGGGCTCGCCCCCGGCGCCAACATCGGCAGCGAGTGCGCCATCTTCGAGGCCACCCACGGCTCGGCGCCCGACATCGCCGGCAAGGACATGGCCAACCCCACGGCCCTGATTCTCTCGGCGGCCATGATGCTCGACCACCTGGGGGAGCCCGGCGCCGCCGACGCCGTGCGCGACGCCGTGCGCGAGGTGCTGGCAGAGGGAACGAGCGTCACGGCCGACATCTGCCGCGCCCTCACCGACTCCGCCGAGGGGGCCGTGGGCTGCGCCGCGTACGGGCACGCCGTTGCGGAAGCCGTCAGGGCACGTGTGTAGGGTTGTGGTTCCCCTCGCATTTAAAGAGAGTTTTTGGTTTCCTATACAGAACCTGTCAAAATCATCGCATTGCATCGATGCACATGACCGAGGAGAAGGGATCCGTCTCATGGCAGACGAGAAGAAGGGCGACCTGTCGTCCCTGGGCGACGACAAGGGCGGCAAGGCCAAGGCCCCCAAGAAGCCGGCCGAGAAGCGCTTCACCGTGCCGGTGTTCGCGGTCTGCGTCGTCGCGGCGGCCGTGATCGGCGTGCTCGTGGGCAAGTTCCTGCTCGGCGGCTTTGCCGGCGGCGCCGTGACGGGCAAGACCACACTCTCCGAGGGCGAGCTCGACAGCACCGTGGGCTCCTACGTCTACCAGGGCCAGACCCACGCCATCACCGCGCGCCAGGCCCTCGGGGCCGCCACGGGCGTGGACGCCGCCAAGCAGGACGACGGCACCTACACCATGCCCTCCGCCGACAACGTGCTCGACTACGCCCGCAACCAGGTGCTCGCCGTGGCCGTCAAGGCCGAGGGCATCGAGGTCTCCGACGAGGACATGGCCACCTACGCCAAGGACACCCTGGGCACCGACGACTATGCCAGCCTTGCATCCACCTACGGCATGAGCGAGGACGAGGTCAAGGAGGTCGTGCGCCAGTCCGCCGGCGTCAAGCGCCTTTACGACAAGGTCGTGGGCACCGACGACTCCGCCCAGGCCCCCGAGACCCCGGCCGAGCCCGCCGAGGGCTCCGAGGACGCCGCCACCGCGGACTACGGCAAGTACATCGTGGGCCTGCTCGGCGACGAGTGGGACGCCGACAAGGGCACCTGGGCCCGCGAGGACGGCCCGTACTACGCGGCCCTCAAGGACCAGAGCTTCTCGGCCGACTCCGCCACCTACGACCAGGCCATGACGGCGTATTATGTGGCCTACCAGCAGTATTCGCAGCAGGCCAGCAGCCAGTCGGCCACGTGGAGCCAGTACGTGAACGGTCTGCTCGCCAACGCCTCGATCTCCATCGGGGAGCTGGTGTCGTAAGGCCGCGCCTCCGATTGGCTGACCCATGGACATCCTGGTGAGCAACTGTCTTCTTGGCGCCCCCTGTCGCTATGACGGGGGCGCCAAGCCCGTTGACGGGGTCATCGGGCTCTGCTCGCGCCCGGGCGTCACCGCGCACCCGGTGTGCCCGGAGTGCGCCGGGGGGCTGCCCATCCCGCGCCCGCCGGCCGAGATTCGCGACGGCCGCGTGTGCCTGGAGTCTGGCCAGGACGTCACCGATGAGTTCGAGGCCGGCGCCCGGGCCACGCTGGAGACGGCGCGGCGCGTGCGGCCGGCCTTTTGCGTGCTCAAGGCCAAGAGCCCCAGCTGCGGCAGGGGCCGTGTCTACGACGGCACGTTTTCCGGCAACCTTGTGGCAGGCGACGGCATCGCCTGCGACCTGCTCGTGAAGGAGGGGTTTTTCGTGACAGACGAGAAGACGGTCGAGCGCTGCCATCCCACCATGGAGCATCCCGTGGCCATCTGCCTGGGCAGCGGCCTAGGGTCGGTGGCGAGGCTCGTGAAGCCGGTGCGCCGCATCCCGTACGCCGACATCGACGGCTTCCCCGCGGGGGCGCGCCCCGTGGCGGGCCATAGCTTCGAGGCCACCGTGGGCACGCTCGACGGCGTGCCGGTGGTGGTCTACCCGGGCCGCGTGCACCTGTACCAGGGCTACTCCGTGCGCGAGGTGACGAGCCTCGTGCGCCACGCGCACCACCTGGGCTGCCGTGACATCGTGTTCGCCGCCGCGGCCGGCGCCATCGACGGCCAGGCGCCGCTCGGCCTGGGCCTTGTGAGCGACCAGCTCAACCTCACCGGCCAGAACCCCCTCGTGGGCGACGAGGCCCTGCGTGGCGTGGACAACGCCTTCGTGGACATGAGCGACGCCTACACGCCGTACCTGCGCCAGGTGGCCAAGGCCGTGGCCGGGGACCAGGGTGTCGAGCTCTCCGAGGGCGTGCTGGCGGGCATCTCCGGCCCGAGCTTCGAGAGCCCGGCCGAGGCGCGCGCCATGGCGCTCTGCGGCGCCAGCTACACGGCGATGTCCGTGGTCAACGAAGTGGTGCTGGCCCACGCCCTGGGTATGGAGGTGCTGGGCGTCACGCTGTCGGCCAACAAGGCGGGGGCGCCCGGCGTCTCCCACGAGACCGTGCTCTCCTATGCCGAGGGCCACGGGGCGGATTTCGAGGCGCTGCTGAGGGGCGTGCTCACCAGGCTTTGACGGCCGGGGTTGAAATTCCGGGGGTGAGCCCGTATACTACGAGGTCGCGCCAGTTTAGCTCAGTTGGTAGAGCACCGCTCTCGTAAAGCGGGGGTCATCGGTTCAAGTCCGATAACTGGCTCCAGGGAAATCGCAGGTCGGAGGGTGTGTCTGCCCTCCGACCTTTTTTCTGGCACGAGTTTGCAGCGGTTTGCACATGCCGCGCTGGCCGTTTGGTACTTTTCTCTGGGAGTGGAGCCCTAAAACCACCAAACGAGTGCCCGTTTGGTGGTTTACATGAATCCGTGAATGAAAAACCACCAAACGACCTCGCCCGGGGCATGCCGGGTGCCGGGGGGGGGGGTTTCCGGGTCCTGCTCCGGCGCCCACAATCTGTCACCATGCAAACCAGCCCCATGCCGTCCGAGAGGAGCCCCATGCCGTTCCAGCTGCGCCATGGCGATCTGACAGAGACCCCGGCGGACGCCCTGGTGAACGCCGCCAACGAGCGGCTGGCCCCCGGTGGGGGCGTGTGCGGGGCCATCTTCGAGGCGGCCGGCCCCGCCGAGCTCGACGCCGCCTGCCGTGCCGTGGCCCCGTGCCCCACGGGATCGGCCGTGGCCACCCCGGCCTTCAGGCTGCCGGTCGGGCACGTGATCCATGCCGTGGGCCCGCGGTGGCAAGACGGCCGCCACGGAGAGCGGGAGCTCCTGGCCTCGGCCTACCGGTCGGCCCTCGCCGTGGCGTCCTCGCTGGGCGACCGGTCGGTGGCCTTCCCCCTCATCTCCGCCGGAATCTATGGCATGCCGCGCGAGACCGCCCTCGAGGTGGCCACCGAGGCCATCACCGGCTATCTCGCCGACACCGACGACTCCCTCGAGGTCTCCCTCGTCCTTCTCGACGAGCCCGCGGCCCTGCGTCGGACCCTGCCCCCCGGCCTGACGGCCTACCTCGCCGAGCAAGGCGTCGACGTCGGGTCGTCGCCGGACCTGGACCGCTCCATGGCCTCCGGGGACACGGGCGCCTTCTTTCCCCAGGCGGCGCCCGCGATGCCGCAGGCGGCCCCCTGCGCGACTCCCCGGGACGCCGCAGTGCCGCCGAAGCGGCGGCACTCCGTCAAGGACCTGCTCTCCCGGCGCCTCGCCTCCCTCGACAAGGGCTTCTCTGATACGCTCCTCGACCTCATCGACGAGCGCGGCCTCGCCGACTCCGCCGTGTACCACCGCGCCAACATGAGCCGGCAGCACTTCTCCAAGATTCGCTCCAACCCCGACTACCGCCCGGGCAAGCCCACGGTCCTGGCCCTCGCCGTGGCGTTGGAGCTGCCCCTGGCCCAGGCCGAGACCCTCCTTGCGCGCGCCGGCTACGCGTTCAGCCCGTCGTCGGCCGCAGACGTCATCGTGCGGTGGTTCATCGAGGAGGGCCGCTACGACATCTTCGATATCAACGAGGCCCTCTACGCCTACGACCAGCGGTTCCTCGGCGCCTGACCGCCCGCATCAACAAGGCAATATGCGAAGTGACAGATGGGCCAGGCATCGCTGTCACAAGGCACCGCTGTCACACGTTGCCGCGGCGCGATGTCGCCCGGCAGGTTACCTCCGCCTGACCGGGGCCCCGTAGGCTGTGCTCAGTCGACGGGGCGCCGCCCCAGAAGGGAGCCAGTCATGAAGGGTCACAACGAGGAGCTCGTGTTCGTCATCGACAAGAGCGGGTCCATGTCCGGGCTCGAGGCCGACACCGTGGGAGGGTACAACTCCGTGCTCGACCGCAACCGCACGGGGGAGGGGAGCGCCTGGGTCACGTGCGTGCTCTTTGACACGGGGTTCGAGGTCGTCCACGACCGCGTACCCATCGAGACCGTCGAGCCGCTCAGGCGCTCCGACTACGTCCCCGGCGGCTGCACCGCGCTGCTCGACGCTGTGGGCCGCACCATCGAGCGCGTGGCCCTTGTGCAGAGCCACTTGCCCGACGGCTTCAGGCCCGACCACACCACCTTCGCCATCATCACCGATGGCGAGGAGAACGCCAGCGGCAGCTTCACCTATCCCATGGTCAAGGAGATGATCGAGGGCAAGGAGCGCGAGGGCTGGGAGTTCCTGTTCCTGGGGGCCAATATCGACGTTGCCTCCCACGCCGCGTCCATGGGCATCCGGCCGGCCATGGCCACGAGCTACTCGGCCGACGAGACCGGCACCTGGGCGGCGTTCGACTCCTTTGCCGTCGCCGTGGCCCAGGCTAGGTCCTGCGGTGCGGTGGACGGCTCTTGGTCAGCGCCCACCAAGGCCGACGAGGGTCGCCGCCGTGGTGGTGGAAGGGGCCACGGTCGCGGGCGCTTCTGTCGGTAGCGGGCGGTGCCGTCGCACGGCGGGTCGGCTACCCTTGGGTGAACGCCTGCATGCCGAGAGGAGCCGCCGTGAGCAGTGCCGCGCCTGACCGTCCCATAACCGTCGAGGTCTGCTGCGGGGGTGTCGCCGACGCCCTTGCGGCCGAGGAGGGCGGCGCCGGGCGCGTGGAGCTCAACGCGGCACTGCCCCTAGGCGGCCTCACGCCGACCGTGGCCGCCGTGGAGGCGGTGCGTCGGATGACGGGGCTGCAGGTCGTGGCCATGGCCAGGCCCCGCGCCGGTGGCTTCTGCTACGGGGATGCCGACTGGTCCCAGCTCCTGGCCGAGGTGGACGCCCTGCTTGCAGCCGGTGCCCACGGGGTGGCGTTCGGCTGCCTGACGCCCGAGGGCGCCGTGGATGTTGCACGCGTCCGGGAGGTGGTGGGCCGGGCCCATGCAGCGGGGGCGGAGGCCGTCTTTCACCGGGCCTTCGACCTGGTGCCGGATGCCGACGGGGCCACGGCCATCCTCGCCGGTGTGGGGGTGGACCGCCTGCTCACGGGCGGCCAGGCGCCCACGGCCCCGGAGGGCGCGGGGCTCATCGCCCACCTGCAGGCTGCGTGGGGAGGGCGGGTGCAGGTCCTGCCGGGATCCGGCGTGCGCCCGGGCAACGCGGCGGCCCTCGTGGCCGAGACGGGCGTGGGGCAGGTGCACTCGTCCTGCTCGGGATTCGTGACCGCTCCCGGCGCCGCGGCGGTGGCCCACGGTGTGGACTTCTCGGTACCGGGCTGCGGGCCGGAGCGGCTGCCCTGCGTGGACCCGGGGACGGTCCGGGAGCTGGTGGCCGTGCTGCGGTAGGGGTTGCGGGGGCGGCGTGGCGCGCGGTTTTGCGCGAAGGGCCTTCAGTGCGCGGTTCCGCTGGCATCAAGCACCGCCATTGCGCGGAAAACGGGCTTCTCGGGCCTCAAATCGCGCACTGACGGCTGTCGGTGCCAGGCTTATCGCGTATCGAGGACCTCTCGTGCCAAATCTTGAGGGGCCTTCGTGCCAGTGGCGTTGCGCATCGTGGCTCTCGTGTCGCCGCCCGGTGCATTCGCGGCGCTTACGCCTTTCGCGTCCGTCGCTGCAGCGGGCGGGGCGGGTGCGTCCCGCTCCCACCCGCCCACCTCGCACATGCTGCCTACCACGCACGCGCCCGCCCAGCACATCAGCATCGCAACATGCGAAGTGACAGATGGGCCAGGCACCTCTGTCACGCCGTGTCGTCGCGGGTCCCCGCTATACTGGGACGTCGACCTCGCACCCCATGTACAAGGAGGACCATGGCCCTACCCGCAGGCTTCTTCCGTCGCGCCGTCTCGTCGCCGACGGCGGCCAAGCTCATGCTCGTGGCCTGTGCCGTCATCTGGGGGTCATCGGCGTTCATGATGAAGGACGCCACCAAGTCGCTGCCGGTCTTCTGGCTCCTCGCCATCCGCTTCGGCATGGCCGCCGTCCTCATGCTCGTCGTCTTCTCCAAGAACGTCCGCGCGCACCTCGACCGCCGCACCATCGGCGTCGGGCTGCTTCTCGGCCTGTGGGAGTGGGGCGGCTACGCGGTGCAGACCGTGGGCCTCACCATGACCACCCCCGGCAAGAGCGCCTTCATCACCGGCAGCTACGTCGTCATGGTCCCCTTCATCGCCTGGGCCATGGGCATGGGCCGACCCCACCGCTGGGACCTCGCGGCGGCCGCCGTGTGCCTGGCAGGCCTCGGCTTCGTGGGGCTCGACGGCGGTGGCCTCGTCAACTTCGGCGACGTCCTCACCGTGGTGTGCGCCCTGCTCTTCGCCCTGCAGTTCGTCGAGGTGGCGCGCTGCGGCGGCGAGCTCGACATCTGGGCCCTCACGGCCTGGCAGTTCATCGCCATGTTCGGCCTGTCGGCGCTGCTCGCGGTCTTCGAGCCCGTCCCGTCGCCGGCCACCTTCACGCCGCCGCTGGTCCTGCAGCTCGTCTACTTCGGCGTCGTGTGCTCGTTCGTGAGCCTCGCCGCCATGAACTACGCCTTCACCCGTGTGCCGCCGGCGGAGGGCTCGCTCCTCGCCTGCCTGGAGTCGCCGGCGGGCGTCCTCTTCTCCGTCGTGGCCGGCCACGAGATTCTGTCGGGGCGCCTGACCCTCGGCTTCGCCCTGATATTCACCGCCGTGCTCATCTCCAACGGCTGGCCCTGGTACCGCGAGCGCCGGGCCAAGGGTGCCGAGCAACCCGAGCAACCCGAGACCCCTGGGAGGAACCATGCGTCCTGAGACCATCGAGGCCGTCTGCTTCGACTTCGACGGCACCTTGGCCGACACCGAGCCCCTCGGCATCGAGCTCGACCTCGAGGCCTACCGGTCCCTCGGGCTCGACGTGCCGCTGGAGGAGGCCCACACCGTCTGCGGCACCGACGGCAAGGCGTCCGTCGAGGCCATCCTCGCCAACCACGGGCGCCCCGACCTGACGGCCGAGAACTTCGAGGCCCGGCGCCGCCCCAGCTCCCAGATCTACCGCTCCATGGACATCGCGGTCTTCCCCGGGGCCTTCGAGTGCGTCCGCTCGCTCAGGGCCGCCGGCGTCAAGTGTGCCGTCGTCTCCACCACGGCCGCCTGCGACCTCGCCTACGGCCTGTCGCGCATCGGCGCCATGGACTGCTTCGACGCCATGGTGGGCGGCGACATGGTGGAGCGCCGCAAGCCGGCACCCGACCCGTACCTGCTGGCCCTGTCGTTCCTGGGGGTGGACGCCTCCCACGCTATCGCTGTGGACGACTCCCCGGTGGGCATCGCGAGCGCCAAGGCCGCCGGCCTCCACGTCGTGGCCTTCACCGGCTCGCAGATCCGGCAGGACACCTCCGCGGCCGACGAGACGCTGGCCGCCTGGCCCCTCGACCTGGGGCTCTAGAGCTCCTCGGCGGGCGTGAGCCGCAGCTCGACGTCTGCGGGCAGTCGCCGCTCCAGGCATCGGCGCACGTTGAGGGAGTCTGACGCCTCGAAGAACCGCTCGGCGTCCGGGCGGGCCATGCCCCCTGCCACCTTGCGGCCCACCAGGCGCTCCCTGAGGAGGGCCGGGTCCACCTCAACCCACACGGTGAGGGGGGAGAGGGGCGCCAGGCCACGCCAAGGCTCCTCGTCGAGGAGCAGGTAGTTGCCTTCCACGATGTAGGTGGGGCAGGTCACGGCCACGGTGTCTCCCACCACGTCGTGGGCAACCCGGGAATACACGGGCCAGGGGTCGGGATGGATGAGGGCACGGCGGAGGCCAGGGAAGTCGTAGGTCTCCGGTGCCCCCTTGCGCCTCAGGAGCCCATGGGTCTCAAGCCAGGCGTTGGACCGGTGAAAGCCGTCCATGGACAGGGCGGGGACCCTCTTTCCCTCCGCCTTGCAGAGCTCCTCGAGCACCAGGGCCACCGTCGTCTTGCCCGACCCCGGCGGCCCGGCCACGAGCACGGGGCCGGGGCCGGCCAGGAGGATGCGGTGGGCCAGGGGCCTGAGGGCGCCGTCGATGTCCTCCTTGGCAAAACGGGCCGCCTGGGGCAGCCCGTTGACCGTGAGGTGGAAGGTCTCGGCAGGGACGGTGCGGCTCACAGCAGGATGAGCAGGCATACGGCGGCAAACACCACCAGGGCGGCCCACACCATGTTGGCGATGCGGATGCCGCGCTTCATGAGGGCCCGGTCGGCCGTGCGGTCGAAGGCGCAGGCCTCGCCGCTCGGGGCCGGGGTGTCGAGGTCGGGCTGGATGGGGTGGCGGTGCAGGGAGAAGTCGAAGCGCAGCTCGGACCCGCAGGTGGGACAGAAGCCCGTTTGGTCGGAGACGTCGTGGCCGCAGTTGATGCACTTCATGGGGTGCCTCTTCCCATAGGGTGCGGACAGGTATGTCAGTGGCCCCATTTTACAGTGCGATTTTCATTTGTGAACCCTTTTTGTAAGGCCGATACCACCAAGGGTCCCATTTCAAAAACCTGTGGCGGTCTGCTACACGCCGCAGGCCTCCTCGACGAAGGTCAGGACGTCGTCGAACACCTCCTGGGCCCCCTCCTCGTTGAGGATCTCGTGGCGCATGCCGGGGTAGAGCTTGCCCGACACGTTGCGGTAGCCGCGGTCGCGCAGGAATCCCTGGGCGTCGTTCCAGGCCTTCTCGCCCAAGGTGACGGGGTCGTCGGCGCCGGCGATGAACAGGATGGGCAGGTCCGGGCGGCTGACGGCCCAACCGTGGATGTCGTAGACGTCGCGCACGAGGGAGAGCAGGTTCTTGTAGCCGTTGAGGGTGAACACGAAGCCGCAGAGGTCGTCCTCGTCGTAGGCCCGCACGTTCCGCTCGTTGGCGGAGAGCCAACGCAGGGGGTGCTCGCCGGGGAGCCCCTTGCCGTAGCCCCCGAAGACCAGGCTGTTCACGAGGGGCGACTTGGCCCGGGGCCCCTTGACCATGGAGAGGGCGTTCACCAGCACCATGGCGGCGTCCTTGCCTGGGTTGTCCCCCGGGGCCCCGCACACCACGAGGCCGTCGACGGCGTCGTCGGAGTCCTTGATCAGGCTCCTCACCACGAGCGACCCCATGGAGTGGCCGAACAGCACCAGGGGGAGCCCCGGGTGGGCCGCCTCGAAGTGCTCCTGGACGCAGAGGAGGTCGCCGACGATGGCCCGGCCCGTCTCGTCCCCAAAGAACCCGAGGTCCTCGCTGCTCGCCACGGACGCCCCGTGGCCCCGGTGGTCGTGGATCACGGAGGCGAACCCGTGGTCGGCCAGCCATCCCATGAAGGGGTAGTAGCGCTCCTTGTGCTCCTCCATGCCGTGGGAGATCTGGACGAGGCCTTTTGGGCGTCCCTCGGGCACGGTCTCGGCGCAGGAGAGCCCAAGGCCGTCGAAGGGGGAGGAAAGGGTGAACAGGCGCGGTTCCATGGGACTCCTCGGATGGAAGGGGACGTGCGGTTGCGACCTCCCATCATAGGCCCCGGGGTCAGCGCCGACCCTTGGCGGGGGTCTCCACGAGCCAGATGCCCAGGCACACCACGGCGATCGAGGCCAGGGCCGCCGCACCCAGGGGGTGCCCCTGGTCGCCCAGGGTCAGAAGGGATATGACCACGCCGAAAAGCGGCAGGGTGAAGCTGTAGGCCACCACGGAGCTTACCGGGTGCGATGCCAGAAGGACGCTCCAGACGGTGTAGGCCACGGCCGAGACGGCCACGAGCCATGCCAGGACGGCCCAGGCGCCGGCGCCGGTGGGCGGCAGGCGGCCGCCGAGGGCCCAGCCGAGGGCGGCGAGGGCGGCCCCTCCCATGACGAACTGCCATCCGGCGAGAAGCACCGGGTCGCTCTCGCGGGAGTAGCGGGAGGCCAGGACGCTCGCCACGGCGGCGAACACGGTGGCGAGGGCGAGCAGCCCCTCCCCGCTGAGGGAGAAGCCCATGGCGCCGCCCCAGTTGAAGAGGGCGAGGCCGGCCACGCCGGCGAGGGACCCGGCCACCTTGCGCCCGGTCAGGGCCTCGGTGTGGAACACGCAGGCCCCCACCACCAGCGCCACAAAGACCTCGAGCCCCTGGATGAGCGAGGCCGACACCCCGGTGGCGTGGGCGAGCCCCAGGTAGTAGCAGGTGTACTGCCCCACGGTCCAGGTGAGGCAGAGCTTGGCGGCGCTGTGGGCGCCGGCGCGGTCGAGCAGGGGAGGGACCCCAGCCTGGGCCCAGCGGAAGGCCAGGATGCAGGCGCCCGCCAGGAAGAAGCGCACGCCCGCGAAGAGCATCTGGCCCCCGGCGTCGCCGCTCCCGATGCCAAAGAGGCCGTAGCCCAGGGAGACCCCGGGCACGGCGCTTCCCCAGAGAAGGCAGCAGACGAGGGCCCCGACCGCCAGGCCCGGGCGGGTGCCGAGGAACCCGCCGGCCCCTCTGCCCGAGGCGCTCACCGGGGCATCTCGGAGCAGAAGGCGACGAGCTCCGCCACGTCGGCCGTCTCGGTGGCCCAGGAGCACACGAAGCGCA
Organism: Granulimonas faecalis; assembly: GCF_022834715.1. NCBI lineage: Bacteria > Bacillati > Actinomycetota > Coriobacteriia > Coriobacteriales > Kribbibacteriaceae > Granulimonas > Granulimonas faecalis. Next base: position 1,659,286 of record NZ_BQKC01000001.1, on the reverse strand, counting down.
CCACCTGGCGGCCGTCGGGCAGGGTGAGGAAGATCTCGCAGCCGCAGGCGTCCTCGAGGGCACGGGCGAGCCCGGCATCCACGGTGAAGAACTGCTGGTTGGTGTCGCTTCGCAGGTAGGGCTCGTAGCCGGCGGCCATCAGGCCGTCGCGCAGGGCGAGGGCGCACTCGTCGGCGTGTCGGGCCAGGCGCCAGTAGAGGCCGTCCTCGAAGGCGGCTTCGAACTGCACCCCCAGGAGGCGTCCCTTGGCCATGAGGCCGCCGCGCATCTTCTGCAGGTAGGGGAAGTCCCGCCGCAGGTCGGGGTCGCGGATCACCACGGCCTCGCCGAAGAGCATGCCGTTTTTGGTGCCCCCGATGCTGAAGGCGTCGGCCCGGCTGGCCATGTGGCCCAGCGACAGGTCGTTGGCGGGCGACTCCAGGGCAGCCCCCAGACGGGCACCGTCCACATAGACCTTGCAGCCGTGCCCCTCGGCCCAGTCGCAGACCTCGTCGAAGCGCCTGCGGTCCCACACCCCTCCGAACTCGGTGGAGTCGGTGATGTAGACCAGGGTCGGCCGGGTCATGTGGCGCCCGCAGCTGGTCTGGAACCCCCAGACGCGCTCGGCCTCCTCAACCGAGAGGAATCCGTCCCCGTCGTGGGTGGGGAGCACCGTGCGCCCGCAGGCCCCGACGGCCCCGGTCTCGTGGGTGTTGATATGGGCGTCGGGGGTGCAGACGACCCCCTCGAAATCACGGAGCATGCCTGCCACGCAGATGAGGTTGGCGCTGGTGCCGCCGACGCAGAACTCCACCGCGGCGTCGGGCTGGCCGCAGGCCTCGCGGATGAGGGCCCGGGCCCGCTCGGTGTGGGGGTCGCCCTCGGTGTAGCCCACGGTCTGCTCGCCGTTGGTGTCCACGAGGGCCGCCAGGATCTCGGGGGCGGCCCCCTCGGAGTAGTCGTTCTTGAAGCTGCGCATGGTCCTCCCTGCTGCCGGGCGTCTGGTGGCACGGGGCTAGTATAGCGACCGGGGCCATGGTCCCCCCATTGCGGCCGAGGCCATGGTTGCGCCTCTGTGACGGGGCCCGTCGGGGGGCGGCTCGGCGCCGTAGAATGGCCCGAAGCCGGCAAACGAGAGGACCTGCCATGGAGAAGAAGGACATCGACTGGGGCGAGCTCACCTTCAGCTACCAGCCCTGCGACTACAGCTATGTCTGCGACTACGAGAACGGCGCCTGGGGCGAGGGCGGGCTCACCGCCGACCACACCGTCACGCTCTCGGAGTGCGCGGGCATCCTTCACTACTGCCAGGAGTGCTTCGAGGGCCTCAAGGCCTACACCACCGAGGACGGCTCCATCGTGTGCTTCCGCCCCGACCTCAACGCCCGCCGCATGGCCGACTCGGCCGAGCGCCTCGTCATGCCGCCGTTTCCCGAGGACCGCTTCGTGGACGCCGTGAGGCAGGTCGTGGCCGCCAACGCCGCCTGGGTGCCTCCCTTCGGCTCCGGCGCCACGCTCTACGTGCGCCCCGTGATGTTCGCCACCGGCGAGGTCATCGGCGTTCGCCCCGCCGACAGGTACCAGTTCCGCATCCTCGTGACGCCCGTGGGCCCCTACTTCAAGGGCGGTGTGAAGCCCATCACCATCTGCGTGTCCGAGTACGACCGCGCCGCGCCCCACGGCACCGGCAACATCAAGGCCGGCCTCAACTACGCCATGAGCCTCTACCCCTACGAGAAGGCCCACGAGAGGGGCTTCTCGGAGAACCTCTACCTCGACTCCGCCACCCGCACCTACGTGGAGGAGACCGGCGGCGCCAACGTGTTGTTCGTGGACGGGGAGGGTCGCCTCGTGGTGCCCCAGTCCGCCACGGACTCCATCCTGCCCTCCATCACCCGCCGCAGCCTCGTCTCCGTGGCCCGGGACATGCTCGGCATGGAGGTCGTGGAGCGCCCGGTGCGCTTTGACGAGGTGGACGGCTTTGTGGAGTGCGGCCTCTGCGGCACCGCCGCGGTGATCAGCCCCGTGGGCCGCATCGTCGCCGGCGACCACGAGGTGGTGTTCAACGGCGGCGCCGACGAGATGGGCCCCGTCATGACCAGGCTCCGCGACACCCTCACCGGCATCCAGGCCGGCACCGTGGAGGCGCCCGAAGGCTGGATCGTGCGGATCCCGGTGGAGTAGGGGGCGGCAGGGGCCCCGCCGCGCCGCCGGGCGTGACAGCGGTGCCTGGCCCATCTGTCACTTCGCATATTTCTCTGTTGATGTCCGACGGGGACCGGTTTGCCGCCGCGCCCGCTGGCGCTCCGAGAGTCGGGCGCGCCCGCGGGCGCGGCGTCTCTCGGGGGCGCAGGATTGGGACAAAAGTGCCCGACCACTGGGACAAAAGTGTCCGGGTGATGGGACAGTCAGTAGCTGGCCAGGAACTCCCTCGTGCGCTCCTCCGCCGGGTGGTCGATGACCTGCTCGGCCGGGCCCTCCTCGACCACGCGGCCGCCGTCCATGAAGACGACGCGGTCGGCCACGTCGCGGGCGAAGGCCATCTCGTGGGTCACGATCGCCATGGTCATGTGCCGGGCCGCCAGCTCGCGGATGGCGCGGAGCACGCCCTGGGTGAGCTCGGGGTCCAGGGCGCTCGTGGGCTCGTCGAAGTAGAGCACCTGCGGGTCCATGGCCAGGGCGCGGGCGATGGCAACGCGCTGCTGCTGGCCGCCGGAGAGCTCGCAGGGCACGAGGTCCTCCTTGCCGGCCAGGTCCATCTGGGCGAGGAGCTCCCGCGCCCGGGCCTCGGCCTCGCCGCGGGGCGCGCCCTTGACCACCTGCGGGGCGTCGGCCACGTTCTGCAGCACCGTGCGGTGGGGGAACAGGTTGAAGTTCTGGAACACGAGGCCGAACCGCTCCCGCGCGGCCTTGAGCTCCGGCGCCCTGGCGTACACGGCGCGGCCGCCCTCCCCACGGGCCACCTCGAGGTCCCCGTACGCCAGGGACCCGTCGTCCAGGTGCTCCAGCAGGGTGAGGCAGCGCAGCAGCGTGGACTTGCCGCCCCCCGACGGCCCGATCACGGCCAGCACGTCGCCGGAGTTCACCTCGAGGGAGATGTCGCGCAGCACCTCGGTGTCGCCGAAGGCCTTGCGCCCGTGGGAGAGGCGCACCACGGCGCCGTCGCGGTTGTCGGTCATGGCGACCCCCTAGTCGTGGTAGTAGGACAGGCGCCTCTCGATGGAGGAGAGCGCCGCCTCGATCAGCAGGTTGATGCCCCAGTAGACGAGGCCGGCGACGAGGTAGGGGACCATCGACACCTCGCGGGCGGCGAGGGCCTTGGCGGCGTTGAACATCTCCATGATGCCCAGCACGAAGGCCAGCGACGTGTCCTTGACCAGCGTGATCACCTCGTTGCCGATGGCCGGCAGGATGCGCTTGACCACCTGGGGCAGCACGATGCGGCAGAAGGTCTGGGAGCGCGTGTAGCCGAGCACCTCGGCCGCCTCGTACTGGCCGCGCGGGATGGACTGGATGCCGGAGCGGTAGATCTCGGCGAAGTACGCGGCATAGTTGAGGATGAAGCCCACGGCGCAGGCCACGAACTTCCAGTCGGGGCCCATGTTGAGGCCGAAGAGGTAGTACGGGCAGAACATGATGGCCATGAGCTGCAGCATGAGCGGGGTGCCGCGCATGACCGAGATGTAGAGCCGCACCAGGGCGGCCACGGGGCGGCAGCGGCTCATGCGCCCGAGCGCCACCACGATGCCCAGGGGCAGGGCGCCCACGAGGGTCACGACGAAGATCTCGAGGGTGAGGACGAGTCCCTGGAGCAGGACGTCCATCATGACTGCGAACTCCATCCGGTGCCTTCCTGACGGAAACGGGCCCCGGCACGCGCGCCCGGGGCCCCGATGCCATGTCTGTCGTGCGGACCTACCCGAGGGTCCAGTTGCCGTCGTAGTCCACGCCGTACTCGGCGTAGCGCTCGCAGATCTCCTTGGCGGTGCCGTCGGCGGCGAGCTCCTTCAGGGCCTGGGTGACCTTCTCGGCGCGCTCGGTGTCGCCGAGCTTGAAGCCCACGGCGTAGTGCTCGGAGGAGAGGGGCTCGTCGAGCATGACGAAGGCGTCGGGGTTGGCCGAGGTCTGGTAGGCGGCGATGGACAGGTCGCAGGCTACGGCGTCCACCAGGCCGCTTTCGAGCTGGGCGAAGGCGTTGTTGTAGTCCGTGATCTGGTCGAGGGACCCGAAGGTGGCGGCGAGGTCGGCCCGGTCGCTCTGGAGGACCTCGAGGGCGGCGGAGTCCACCTGGGTGGCCACGGTGCGTCCGGCCAGGCCGTCGTAGCCCCCGATGCCGGAGCCCTTCTTCACCACGATCACCTGCTCGTTGAGCATGTAGGGCTCGGAGAAGGTGTACTTGTCCTCACGGCCCTCCATGGTGAAGCCGTTCCAGATGCAGTTGATGGACCCCTGGTTCATGAGGGCGTCCTTGGCGTCCCAGTCGATGGCCTGGCACTCCAGCTCCCAGCCGAGCCTGTCGCAGACGGCCTGGGCCAGGTCGAGGTCGAGGCCGCAGGGCTTGCCGTCGTCGCCGATGAAGCCGTAGGGCGGGTAGGAGTTGTCGTAGCCCACCACGAGCTTCTCGGTGGACGCCTCGGCCTCGGGGGCGCCGTCGGGCGCCCCTTGGGAGCAGGCGGAGAGCCCCATGAGGGCGAGGCATGCGAGGGCGCAGCAGACGAGGGTGGGGAACAGCTTCTTGGCCATGGGTCCTCCTCGGGCGGGGGCGGTCTGTGGCCTGTCACTTTATCACAGTAAAGCGTCTGGGCGGTTCCTGTCACCTCCTGGCAACAATGGCGGGACCGGGCAGCCGCCGCAACCGGGCCGCCGCGACCCGGCCGCGGCGCCCCCGTGACAAACCGGCCCGGTGCCTTGTCTCGTCCCCGCCTGCGGTGGGAAGATGGGGGTCGACCCCATCGATCCACCCAGAGCCGCCGGGAGGCCCCATGCAAGCCAAGAAACCAGAAGGAACCGAGGACCTCTTCGGGGCGCGCATGCGCGCCTGGGAGCGCATGCAGGCCGTCGCCCGCGAGACCTTCTCCCGCTACTGCTTCAGTGCCATCGAGACGCCGGCCATGGAGCAGGTGGACGTCTTCGTCCACGGCATCGGCACCTCCACGGACGTCGTGCGCAAGGAGATGTTCCGCGTCTTCTCGGGCGCCAACTTCGCCAACGTGCTCGAGAAGGGCTCCGAGGCCGGCCTCAAGCCCGGCAAGCGCCTGGCCCTGCGCCCCGAGGGCACGGCGGGCTTCGTGCGCGCGGCCGTGGAGAACACCTTCGTGCCCCAGGGCGGCGCGCCGGTGAAGATGTGGTACGCCGGCCCCATGTTCCGCGGCGAGCGCGTGCAGAAGGGGCGCCTGCGCCAGTTCCACCAGATCGGCGCCGAGGTGCTGGGCGCCTCCGACCCGGCCCTCGACGCTGAGGTCATCGTCATGCTCATGGACTTCTACCGGGCCCTGGGCCTCGACATGTCCCGCGTGCGGCTGCTGGTCAACTCCATGGGCGACCCCGCCTGCCGCCCCGCCTACCGCGGGAAGATCAGGCGGTTCATCCTCGACCACGCCGACGAGATGTGCGACGAGTGCGCCGTTCGCGCCGACACCAACCCGCTGCGCGCCTTCGACTGCAAGAACGACCGCTGCCGCGAGGTCATGGCCGCCGCGCCTAAGATCGCCGACGAGCTCTGCGACGAGTGCGCCGATCACTATGCCCGCGTGAAGGCCTACCTCGACGAGGCCGGCGTGGCCTACGAGGAGGACCCCACCCTCGTGCGCGGCCTCGACTACTACACGCGCACTGTCTTCGAAGTGCAGGTCACGAGCGGCATGGGTTCCCAGAGCGCCATCGGCGGCGGCGGCCGCTACGACGGCCTTATGGAGCTCGAGGGCGGCAAGCCCACCCCGGGTATCGGCTTCGCCGTGGGCTTCGAGCGCATCATGCTCGCCCTGGAGGACCAGGGCGTGGACCTCGCCGGCCCCGAGCCGTCCTGCGTCTACGTGGCCTGCGCCGCCCCCGAGTGCCGCGACGCGGTCTTCTCGGCGTGCCTCGCCCTGCGCCGCGCCGGCGTGCGCGTGGAGGCCGACTACCAGGGCCGCTCCCTCAAGAGCCAGTTCAAGCAGGCAGACAAGCACAACGCGCGTCTGTGCGTGGTCATCGGCCCCGACGAGCTCGCGGCCGGTGCCGTCACCGTGCGCGACATGGCGAGCCACGAGCAGGAGCAGGTGCCCATGGACGGGCTCGTGGAGGCCGTCCGGAACCTCGTCTGAACCCGATAGGGGGCGCGCCGTGATCTTTCATCTCGTGGACCCCGCGACGGGGGAGGAGGCCGAGCCCGACGGCCGGCCCGTGGTGGCGTTCCTTCCCCCGGAGCTCTGCGGCTGGTGGGCCGTGGCGCCCCTGTCGTCCAAGTTGCCCGAGGGCCTCCTCGCCCTGCTTGCGGGCTGGGACGGCTGGGGCGAGGCTGCGGGCGGCGCGTTCCCCGGCATAGCCGCCGAGGCGGGCTCCCTCCTGGACTGGGCCCGCGCCCACGGGCCCCTGGCGGCCACGGTCGGCTGGGGCATGGGCGGCCAGGTGGCTGTGGAGGCGGCCTTCGCCGGCACTGGGGCGACCGGCCCCCTCCTCGTGGGCGACGTGCTATGCCGCGAGGTGCCGGGGTCGCGCCCCTCGGCCTGGCTCACGGGCCTCGCCTGGTGCCTCATGGGCGGCCCGGCCCTGATGCGCCCCGGCGGGGCCGAGGCCCTCGACAGGGCCGTGGGGGCGGCGGACCGCGCCCTCAAGCGCGTGGCCAGGCGGCGCCGCTACGTCGCGAGCCAGATGGACGGGCTGGCCATACCCCGGGCCTACCTGGACCGCTTCGCCGCCGACGTCGCCGTGACGCCGCGCCCTGTCGTGGAGGCCATGACGGCGGCCGTGGAGGGGTGGCGCGTGCCCGTCGGGGCGGCCCCGGGTCTTCGGGTCGTGGTCGCCCTGGGAGGCCTCGACGGCCGTCCCTACCGCGAGAGCGCCGACGACCTCGCCCGCGCCCTCGGCGCCCCCGCCCCCACGGTGGCCCGCGACCTCTCGCGCAACGAGCTCTGCCTGCGCTACCCCGCCAGGGCCATGGAGGTCCTGCGCCCGCTGCTCCCTGTGTCCCGCTGATCCGAGGAGGCCCCGTGGCCCGCCGTCCCTTCCGCGTCCTGTCCGCATCCGACGACGCCGTGCGCCTGGCCGTGCGCGGCGCCTGCACCTGTCGCGAGCTGCTCCTCGCCGCGGGGGTGTCCCGCTCGGCCGCCGCTGCCGCAGAGTCGGCCCACCGGGTGTGCCGCGAGGGCGTGCCGCTCCAGGCGCCGGTGGCCCTGGAGCCCGGCGACGTCGTGGAGCTCCTCTTGGAGCCGGCGGACCCGGAGTTCCCGGACGTCGAGCCCGCCGCCGTGGCCTGGGAGGACCCGGCCGGCCTGCTCCTCGCCGCCGACAAGCCCTGCGGCCTGCTCGTGCACTCCGACGGCACCGGCGCCGAGTGCCTCGTGGACCGCGTGCAGGCGCGCCTGGCCGCCGACGGGCGCGTCAGGGAGGCCCACCCGGTGCAGCGCATCGACGTGGACACCTCGGGCCTCGTGCTCTTCTCGCTGGCGCCGGAGTTCCAGGCCGCCGTGGACGCCCAGGTGGCCGACGGCTCCATGGAGAAGGTTTACCTGACGCTGCTGGCCGGCTCCGTGGACCGCGAGCTCACGGTGGAGCGGCCCGTGGGCCGCGACCGCCACGACGCGCGCCGCATGCACGTGGGGGCCGGCCGCGCGGCCCTGACGCGCATCTCGCCCCTGGCCCCCGTGCGCCTCCCCGGCGGTCACGAGGCCACGCTCTGCACGGCCTCCATCCACACGGGTCGCCGCCACCAGATCAGGGCCCATGCGGCCTGGGCGGGCCATCCCGTGGTGGGCGACCGCCTCTACGGCGGCCCCGCGGCCAGCGGCCTCATGCTCCACGCGTGGCGGGAGGCTTTCACGCACCCGCTCACGGGGCAGCGCATTCGCGTGGAGGCGCCGGTGCCCGACCGCATGGTCCCCTTCGTGCCCGAAGGCGCCCTCTAGGGGAGGGGCGCCGTGCCGGGAAGTGCACCAAGTAGCTACCTGGTGCACGGGGAGGGCCTCTTTCACGCGGAAAAGTGCACCAAGTAGCCACTTGGTGCATATCGGGGCGCCCTTCTCATACCGGGAAGTGCACCAAGTAGCTACCTGGTGCATGCCGCCGGCCCCCGGTGCCGAAAAGCGCGCCAAGTAGCTACCTGGTGCAGTTCGGCAGGTCGGGGCCGCCCGCCGTCCGCCTCCTGTGACGATTTCGTGGACGAGGAACCCGCCCCGCCCGCGGCTCAGAACCATCCGAACTCATACAGTATGATTTCGGACCGTTGGCCCTCGGGCGCCGCGGCGTCCCCCGGCCGCCGCCATCGTCGAGAGGGGGCCACCCATGGCAGAGTCCAACGAAGACGGGTCCGTAGAGACCTTCCGCGACACCTACGCCGCCATCGACCGCGTCTACGACATGTACGCCCGCAGCTGCGGCGTGTCGCCCACGGAGTTCTGGTGCCTGGCCGCCGTGGCCGACAACGGCCTCACGAGCCAGGCGGAGGTGGCCGACCACCTCGGGGCGAGCCGCCAGACCGTGAACTCCGCCTTCAAGCAGCTCTGCTCCCGGGGCCTGGTGGTGCTCGAGCCCGACCCCGACAACGGCCGGGTGAAACGGGCCCGCCTCACCGGGGATGGTGACGCCTTCGTGGAGCGTCACCTCGTGGCCCTCGACGAGGCGGAGAAGGCCGTGTGGGAGGCGCTGCCCGCCGCCGACCGGACCATGCTCAACCGCGTCATGGGCCGCTACCTCGCCGCCCTCGCCCCGTCACTGGCCTCGCTGAACCGCTGAGGCCCCGTTCGCAAGAAAGGAGAACCAGTGCGGCTGATCCTTCACTTCCTGAAGCCCTACCGCCTCAAGTTCCTGCTCATCTGCCTCCTGCTCTCCGTGGACGTGGTGGGCACGCTCGCCATCCCCACCGTCGCCGCGCGGGTCCTCAACCTGGGCACCGCCCACGCGTCGTTCTCGCTGCTCGTCGAGGCCGGCCTGCAGATGTCGCTCGTCGCCCTCGTCACGGGCGTCGCCACCACGGCGGCCGCGGCCCTCTGCGCCGAGCTCTGCACCTCCGTGGGGCGCGACATCCGCTGCGCGCTCTACGCCAAGTCCATGAGGCTCTCCGTCTACGACTTCCGCCACTTCGGCGTGGCCTCCGTCACCACCCGCACCTCCTCCGACGTCACCACGGTGCAGACCCTGCTCACCCAGGCCATCCTCATGGTGGTGCCCGTGCCCCTCATGGCCGTGGCCGCGCTCGTGATGACCTTCTCGGTGGACGTCACGGCCGGCTGGTTCCTCGTGGCGTCCATCGCCGTGCTCATGGTGGTGGTGGGCGCCATCCTGCGCTCGGTGTCTCCGCTGTTCACGCGCCTGCAGAAGCAGCTCGACGCCATGACCCAGGTGCTGCTCGAGAACCTCTCGGGCGTGCGCGTGGTGCGGGCCTTCAACCGCCAGCGCCACGAGAACGGGCGCCTCGACGCCTCGTTCGCCGCCTATGCGGAGACCGCCATCAAGGCCAACAAGCTCTTCACCAACGTGGACGGGTTCCAGTACGTGGTGATGAACGTCTTCGTGATCGCCGTCTACTGGACCAGCGGCGCCCGCATCGCCGTGGGCGAGCTGGGTATCGGCGACATCACGGCGCTCGTGGAGTACGCCATCATGGTGCTCATGTACATCCTGATGGCGCAGTTCGTGTTCATCATGGTGCCCCGCGCCCTCGAGTGCGCCAGCCGCATCCAGGAGGTGCTCGACTACGCGCCGGAGATCGACGACCTCCCGGACGCCGTCGACCGGCCCTCGCCCGAGGAGGGCGTGCCCACCCTGCGGTTCTCGCGCGTGCGCTTTCGCTACCAGGACGCGCAGGAGGACGCCCTCACGGGGATCGACCTCGAGTGCTGGCCCGGCACCACCACCGCCATCATCGGCGGCACGGGCTCGGGCAAGTCCACCATCGCGAGCCTCATCATGCGCTTCAACGAGGTGACCCAGGGCTCCCTCGAGCTGGACAGCGTGGACGTTCGCCACCTGACGCAGCGCGCCCTCAGGGGGCGCATCGGCTATGTGCAGCAGAAGGCGTGGCTTGCCTCGGGCACCATTGCGGAGAACCTCCGCTGGGAGCGTGCCGACGCCACGGACGACGAGCTCTGGCACGCCCTCGAGGTGGCCCAGGCGGCCGACTTCGTGCGCGGCCTGCCCGAGGGCCTCGACGCCCCGGTGGCCCAGGGCGGCTCCAACTTCTCCGGCGGCCAGCGCCAGCGTCTGGCCATCGCCCGCGCCCTCGTGGCCAGGTCGGAGCTCTACGTGTTCGACGACTCCTTCTCTGCCCTGGACTTCAAGACCGACGCCGCCCTGCGCGCCGCCCTTGCGGGGGAGACCGCCGAGGCCGCGGTGCTGATCATCGCCCAGCGCGTGAGCACCATCCGCCACGCCGACCAGATCCTCGTCATCGACGAGGGCCGCCCCGTGGGCCTGGGCACCCACGACGAGCTCATGGCCGCGTGCCCCGTGTACCGGGAGATCGTGGCGTCCCAGACAAAGCAGGGGGTGCTGTCATGATGAACCCCGGATCCCGCCTCGGCATCGCGGCCCGCCTCTTCGGGCAGCTGGGCCCCCAGCGCCCGCGCCTCATGGCTGTCCTCGTCCTCCGCGTGCTCTACCTCGTGGTCTTCATATGGGCGCCCTTCCAGAGCGCCGTGGCCGTCAACGACCTGTGGGCCGCCGTGCAGCCTACCCTGGCGGGGGAGGGGTCCTTCTCCATCGCCTGGGACCCCCTGGGCTCGTCGCTCGCCCTCCTCACGCTGCTCTACGTGCTCCAGGTGGTCTTCTACTGGGCGTCGGTGCAGCTCATGGCATCGGTGGCCGAGACCCTCAACCTGCAGCTCCGCGAGTCCATCGCCGCCAAGCTCAACCGCCTGCCCCTGCGATTCTTCGACGGCCATCAGCCCGGCGAGGTGCTCACCCGCGTGACCGGCGACCTCGACAAGATCAGCGAGACCATGCAGACGGGCCTCCTCCAGCTCATCACCGCCGTGGGAACCATCGCGGGCGTGCTCGGCGTCATGATCTACTACTCGGTGGGCCTCACCCTCGTCTACCTGGCCTTCATGGCGCTCTCGGGCGTCCTCTGCGGCCTCATCTCCAAGCGCACCCTCAGTGCGGCCGACGAGCGGCAGGAGACCCTGGGGGCGCTCACCGGCCTCGTGGAGGAGTACTACACCGGCCGCAACGTCATCCGCGCCTGCAACCAGGAGCAGGCCACCTACGACGAGGTCCGCCGCCTCGCCGACGCCAACCGCGTGGCCACCCGCCGCGCCGACATCGCCATGAGCTCCATGAACCCGGTCATGCGCACCATCCAGCGCGTGGCGCTGGCCGTCATCGCCGTATCGTGCGGCGGCATGATGCTCTCGGGCGCCATGACGGTGGGTGTGGCCCAGGCGTTCTTCCAGTATGTCAACATGGCCGCCGAGCCCTTCGTCCAGGCCGCCTACATGGTCAACTCGCTCCAGAGCGCCCTCGCCTCCGCCCGGCGCACCTTCGAGCTGTTGGACGCCCCCGAGGAGGAGCCCGACTGCGACCACCCCATGGTGGTGGCCGACGCCTCCGGCGCCGTGACCTTCGAGCACGTGCGCTTTGGCTACGACCCCGAGAAGCCCCTGATGCGCGACGTCTCCTTCGGCGTCCTGCCAGGCCAGAAGGTGGCCGTGGTGGGCCCCACGGGCGCCGGCAAGACGACGCTCATCAACCTCCTGATGCGCTTCTACGAGGTCGACGGCGGCCGCATCACGCTCGACGGCGTCCCCACCCGCGAGCTCACCCGCGACGGCCTGCGCGACAACTTCGGCATGGTGCTCCAGGACACCTGGCTCTTCGGCGGCACCATCGCCGACAACATCGCCTACGCCAAGCCCGACGCCACCCGGGAGGAGATCGTGGAGGCCGCCAAGGCCGCCCGCGTGGACCACTTCATCCGCACCATGCCCCAGGGCTACGACACCGTGGTGGACAACGACGGCTCCAACCTGTCCCAGGGCCAGCGTCAGCTCATCACCATCGCCCGCGTGTTCCTGCGCAACCCGCCGGTGATCATCCTCGACGAGGCCACGTCGAGCGTGGACACCCGCACCGAGGTGGAGATCGGCCGCGCCATGGACCGGCTCATGCACGGCCGCACGAGCTTCGTCATCGCGCACCGCCTCTCCACCATCCGCGACGCCGACCTGATCCTCTACATGGACCACGGCACCATCGTCGAGCAGGGCACCCACGACAGCCTCCTGGAGGCCGGCGGGGCGTATGCGACGCTGTACAACTCCCAGTTCGCATAGCCGCCCTGTCCCATCACCCGGACACTTCTGTCCCAATGGTCGGGCACTTCTGTCCCACCGCCGGTGCCGTGCCGCCGTCCGCGTCCCGGCACCGGCGGGCATGTCTTTTCCCGCACGGCAGCGGCGTCCCCGTCCTCACCGCCCTGGGCGTTCGCGGCGCGTATCATGAAACCACTATGCCGAGAGTCCGCGCCGCCCGCCCCGGGCGGGGGAGAGGAGCACCCATGCCCGACACCATGCGAGGGGTCTACACCAACCTGACCAAGATCCGCCGCCAGGTGTTCCGGGAGGTGGCCCGCGCGGCCTACCTCGCCGGAGACGTCAACCCCGACTGGGCGGACCGTCTCCCGTACGAGATCCTCCCCGGCGACAAGGCCACGTACCGCGAGAGCATCTTCATCGAGCGCGCCATCGTGGGCGCCCGCATCCGCCTGGCCATGGGCCTCAACCTCCTGCCGGTTGACGAGCCCAACAAGATCTCCGACGGCCTCAAGGAGGCCGAGCGCCCCGAGGCTTATTACGAGCCGCCCCTCGTCAACATCATCAAGTTCGCGTGCCACGCGTGCCCGGAGAACTCCTACAAGGTCACCGACCAGTGCCAGGGCTGCCTTGCCCACCCCTGCCAGGAGGTGTGCCCCAAGGACGCCATCTCCTTCGTGAACCACCGGGCGCACATCGACCAGGACAAGTGCATCAAGTGCGGCCGGTGCGCCGGCGTGTGCCCCTACAGTGCCATCGTGCACCGCAACCGCCCCTGCGCCGCCGCCTGCGGCATGCACTGCATAGGCTCCGACGAGCAGGGCCGCGCCGACATCGACTACGACCGCTGCGTCTCCTGCGGCCAGTGCCTCATCAACTGCCCCTTCGGCGCCATCGCCGACAAGAGCCAGATCTTCCAGGTCATCAAGGCCATCAAGAGTGGCGCCGAGGTGATCGCGGCCGTGGCCCCGGCCTTCGTGGGCCAGTACGGCGGTCGCGGCGACGTGGGCAAGCTGCGGGAGATGTTCGAGATCCTGGGCTTCTCCGGCGTGGAGGAGGTGGCCATCGGCGCCGACCTCTGCACGGTGCAGGAGGCCGAGGACTTCCTCGAGGAGGTGCCCGACAAGCTTCCGTTCATGGCCACGTCGTGCTGCCCGGCCTGGGCCTCCATGGCCAAGAAGGAGTTCCCCGACAACGCCAACTGCATCTCCATGGCCCTCACCCCCATGACCCTCACGGCCCGGTTCCTGCGCGAGCAGCACCCCGACGCCAAGATCGTGTTCGTGGGGCCCTGCTCGGCCAAGAAGCTCGAGGCCATGCGCACCTCCGTGCGCTCCGAGGTGGACTTCGTCCTCACCTTCGAGGAGGTGGCGGGCATGATGGAGGCCCTGGAGGTCGACTACACCGCCTTGCCCAAGCCCGACGACAACGACTTCGGGGCCGCCAGCGCCGACGGCCGCGGCTTCGCCGTCTCGGGCGGCGTGGCGAACGCCGTGGTCAACGCCGTCAAGCGCATGGAGCCTGACCGCGAGGTCAACGTCTTCGCCGCCGAGGGCCTCGACGAGTGCCGCAAGATGATGCGCGACGCCGTCAAGGGCAAGTATCCCGGCTATCTCATCGAGGGCATGGCCTGCCCCGGCGGCTGCGTGGCCGGTGCCGGCACCCTCCAGGGCATCAAGAAGTCCCAGGCCCAGGTCAAGGCCTACATGAAGCGCTCCCCGCGCAAGAACGCCACCGAGAACGGCTACCGCATGCAGCTTCCCGAGCTTCTGGCCATGGGCCGCGACGAGCCCGACGACGCCCCGGTGCCGCCTCGCAACGAGAGGCGGGTTCCTGCCCCCGAGGAGCTGCGGGAGACGCTGTCGGTGGAGACGGTGGAGGAGCCCGTGGAGCAGTGACGCCGCCTGGGCGTGACGCCGCCTGGCACCGGCGCCGTCTGCCGCAACGCCACCTGAACGCGATTGAGGGCGGCTTCCGACGTGGTTCTGCGTCGGAAGCCGCCCTCATCGGTGTTCAGGGACGGGAAATCCGCCCTCATCCGCATTCAGGTGCGGGAGACGGTGCCCCCAGTCGCGTTCAGGTTTCGACCGGGGGTTGACGCCGCCGGGGGCGCCGCGCCGGGGCCTGACCGGGGACTGCCGCTGCGACGGGGCTGCCGCCGCGGCCTACCTAGTCCACCCGCAGGCTCACGTCCTTGAGCTGTGCCGACGACACCTGGCTCGGGGCGCCCTGCATGAGGTCGGAGCCGCTCGAGGTCTTGGGGAACGCCATGACGTCGCGGATGGAGTCGGCCCCCACGAGCAGCATGCACACGCGGTCGAGGCCCAGGGCGAAGCCGCCCATGGGGGGCGCGCCGAAGGAGAGGGCCTCGAGGAGGAACCCGAACTGCTCCCGGGCCTTCTCCTCGGTGAAGCCCAGGCGCTCGAGCACCTTGAGCTGCAGCTCCTCGTTGTGGATGCGCAGGCCGCCGCCGCCGGCCTCGAACCCGTCCATGACGAAGTCGTAGGTGTAGGAGCCCACGGCCAGCGGATCGGAGTCGATGAGCTGGATGTCCTGCTCCACGGGGAGCGTGAACGGGTGGTGCTCGGCGCTGTAGCGGCCGGTGGCCTTGTCCTGCTCGAACATGGGGAAGTCAACGACCCAGAGGAAGTCGTGGCCCTCGCGCTCGATGCCCAGAGCGTCGGCCATGTGGCAGCGCATGCCGCCGAGGATCTCGTCGGCCTCCTTGCGGGCGCAGGCGGCAAACATCACGAGGTCGCCGGGCTCCACGTCGGCGCGCGCCTTGAGGGCATCCATCTCGTCGTCGGAGAAGAACTTGACGATGGGGGAGTTCACGGATCCGTCCTCGCGGAAGGCGATCCAGGCCAGGCCCTTGGCCCCCAGGGTCTTGGCCACCTTCTCGAGCTTGTCGATCTGGGCGCGGGGCCACGCGCCGGCACCCTTGGCGTTGATGCACTTGACGCGCTCGCCCTCGGTGTTGGCGGCGCCGGCGAACACCTTGAAACGGCTGGCCTTGAAGATGTCGCTGACGTCCATGAGGTGCATGCCGTAGCGGGTGTCTGGCTTGTCGGAGCCGTAGGTGTCCATGGCCTCCCAGTAGGGGATGCGGCGCAGCGGGGTCTCGAAGTCCACGCCCACGGCCGAGAAGGCCTCCTTGAGCACGTGCTCCACCATGGCCATGACCTGGTCTTGGGTGACGAAGCTCATCTCGAGGTCCACTTGGGTGAACTCGGGCTGTCGGTCGGCGCGCAGGTCCTCGTCGCGGAAGCACTTGGCCACCTGGTAGTAGCGCTCGACGCCGCCCACCATGAGGAGCTGCTTGAGCAGCTGCGGGCTCTGGGGCAGGGCGTAGAAGTTGCCGGGCTGGATGCGCGAGGGGACGATGAAGTCGCGGGCGCCCTCGGGGGTCGACTTGGCCAGCGTGGGTGTCTCGACCTCGAGGAAGTCCTCGCCGTGGAGCGCGGAGCGGATGGCGAAGGTGAAGTCGTTGCGCAGCTTCAGGTTCCTCTGCATCTCCGGGCGGCGCAGGTCGAGGTAGCGGTAGCGCAGGCGCGTGTCCTCGGCGGTGTCGATGCCGTCCTCGATCTGGAAGGGCGGGGTCTTGCTGGTGTTGAGCACCACGACCTCGTGGACGAGCACCTCGACCTCGCCGGTGGGCAGGTTGGGGTTGGCGGTGTCCTCGGGGCGGGCGCGCACGGTGCCCGAGACCATGATGGGCCACTCGGGACGGATGGCCTCCGCGGTGTGGAAGGCCTCCCCGCCGGAGTTGTCGGGGTCGAACGTGAGCTGGGTGACCCCGTCGCGGTCGCGCAGGTCGACGAAGATGAGGCCGCCGTGGTCACGGCGGCGCCACACCCACCCGCACAGGACGACGTCCTGACCGATGTCGGACGAGCGGAGCTCGCCTGCGGTGTGGGTGGCCATGCAGAACTCTGACACTGTGGTTCCTTTCGTCTTGCCGCCCCGTGCCGGTGCGGGCGGCTTGCTCCAAGACGGCGCAGGTTGCGTAGACGGCGTAACGTGCGCACGGTCACCTATCATAGCAACGGGTGCGACCGGCGAGGCCACGCCCCCGGTATCCCCAGCACCCCGAAAGGAAGCCGAAACCCATGTACGCCGCAGCCGTGTTCGACCTCGACGGAACCATCCTCGACACCCTGGACGACCTGCAGCTCGCCCTCAACCACACCTTGGACGCCCACGGCTTCCCGCCCTACACACGCGCCGAGGTGCGCGCCATGGTGGGCAACGGCCTCAGGCGTCTCATGGCCGACGCCTGCCCCGAGGGCACGCCCCAGGCCGAGGTGGACGCCGTCTTCGAGGACTTCTGCGCCTACTACGCCGACCACTGCAACGACCACACCCGGCCCTACGCGGGCGTCGTGGCCATGGTGGGCCGCCTCCGCGCCGCCGGCGTGCGCTGCGCCGTGGTGTCCAACAAGGGCGACTTCGCGGTCTGCGAGCTCATGGACCTGCACTTCCCGGGGGTGTTCGACTTCGTCCTCGGCCAGCGCGACGACATCCCCCGCAAGCCCGACCCCGACATGGTCTACGCCGCCATGGCGGCCCTCGAGGCCGACCAGTCGAACTCCGTCTATGTGGGCGACTCCGAGGTCGACGTGGCCACGGCGGCCAATGCCGGCATCCCGTGCCTTTCGGTGACCTGGGGCTTCCGCGACCCGGAGTGGCTCTCCGCCCACGGCGCCACGGAGCTCGTCGACTCCGTGGGGGGGCTGGGCGACGCCATCCTGGCGGGCTGAGCGTGCCTGCGGGGCGGCGCCTGCCGGGGTCCCGATGCGCCATGAGAAAGGCGGCGGGGCCGAGTCTGCCCGCCGCCGTTACCGGACACGATTCTAACCGATTCCCGTGCCCCTCATTCAATCGTTTCGATACGTCCCTATGCCTCCGCCGCCGCGGCCTCCTCGGCCTCGACCTCGGAGCGGGGCTTGGTGCTCGCGTAGAACGTGACCTCGTCCGCGACGTCGGCGACGGTCCTGCCGTCGACCCACGGGAGGCCGAGGAACTCGCCGATGGTGGGGACGAGCTCGCTGCAGTCGGAGTAGTGGCCCTTGTGGTTGAGCTTGGAGGTGTCCTGGGCGCGCCAGTAGTGGGCGTTGACGTCGGTGAGGTAGTACATGGCGTCGCCGAGGGCCATATAGACCGAGTGGTTGTGGCTCAGGTAGTCGGTGAGCCCGTCGTAATTGAGGTCGAGGGCCTCTTCTGCACGAACACCCATGGGCTGTCCTTTCCTCGGGGGGATGCGGACGGCACGACCGTCCGCGCCTGTGGCTGAAACCGTACCTAAAAACAGTCCCTACCGAGCGCTTGGCCGTCGCCCAATCCGCGAACGGCCCCGGACCGCACGGAGACGGTCCGGGGCCGCACGGGGGCGCGGGTCGTGTGCGGCGCGGGCTACGACGAGGTGAGGAAGCAGTCCGGGAAGTCGGTGAGGAGCTGCTCCAGGTAGGTGGTGTAGCTGCTCAGCTGCTCGTGGATGGCCGTCGCTGCCTCCTTGCGGTTCTCGCCGCCCGAGGCGAGGAAGCCCACGACCTGGCGCAGGGTGGACACGGAGGGGACCGTGTAGCCGAACAGCACGCCCATGTTGAGGGTGCGGTCGAACGCCGTGCCCGTCTTCTTGAGCGACTGCCACACGTAGCCCTTGCCGGCGGCGCGGTACAGGGTGTCGTGGAACACCTCGTTCAGGCGGATGAACTCCGCCTCGTTGAAGCGCGACTCGGCCACCTCCTCCATGGCGTCCACCATGGAGGAGAGCTCGGCCACGGTCTCGGGGGAGACGTTGCGGGCGAGCTGCGTCACCACGAGGGGCTCCACGGCCACGCGCATGTAGAACGACTGCCGAAGCTCGCTCACCGAGATGCGGGAGACGTGCGTGGCGCTCTGGGGCGCCACCTCCACGAGCGAGCGGTCGCGCAGCAGCCCCATCGCCTCGTGGACGGGCGTGCGGGAGACCTCGAGGATCTCGGCCACGGACGACTCGCGGATCCAGGCCCCGGGGGGCATGTAGAGCATCATGATGTTGTAGGAGAGGATGCGGTAGGCGTAGGCCGACCCCGACTCCTTCTCCTCGCGGGGGAAGATGCGCATGCAGTCCGCCGCGCTCACTCCGGCGCGGCCCACGAGGCGCGTGCGCGGTTCTGGCATAGATCTCTCCATCCACGGTCGGTGATATACCAACGGCAGAATATCAGTGCCGGCGGACCTTGTCCCGGCCGGTCGCCGTTTCGTCCCCAAACAACACGTTCCCCGTGCGCGCCGACGGGCCCGGTCGGCGGCCGCCCGACCGACGGGGGCTCGGTGGCCCCTCTCGCCCCGTGCCCCCGCCTCGCCGGCCACGGCCTGCCCCACTGTCCCCGAAAAAAAGTAATCCCGGGTTTACTTGTGACGAGTTAGCTGTAAGATACTCTCGAGTTAACGACGCGATACTTTTTTGGAGGCCCCATGGAGGCAGTCAGGGAGAAGAGAGGCGTCCGCCGCGGCGGCCCGTCCGTCCCGGCCATGCCGCTCTCGATGGCCAAGGTCGGCGAGACCGTGACCGTCCAGGCCGTCAAGGGCGGCGAGCGCGTGGTGCGCCACCTGGCCACCCTCGGCTTCGTCGAGGGGGCGGCAGTGCGCGTCGTGGGCCAGGCGGTGTCGGGGACGGTGGCCCAGGTGATGGGCACCCGGCTCGCGCTCGACAAGGCGACGGCGCGCAGGGTCCTCTGCGCCCCCGGCGCCTGAGCCGCGCAACCAGTCGTACAGCTGCCCGACAGGCAGAGAGAGGAGAAGCCATGGCCGAGGTCATGACCCTCGCCGACGTCGCGGTGGGGGAGGCCTGCACCGTGCGCAGGCTCACCGGTTCGGGGCAGGTCCGCCGCCGGATCATGGACATGGGGATCACCAAGGGGACCCACGTGGCGGTGCGCAAGGTCGCGCCCCTGGGCGACCCCGTGGAGCTCACCGTCCGCGGCTACGAGCTGTCCATCCGCAAGGACGAGGCCGCCCGTGTGGAGGTAGTCCCCGCCTAGCCGAGGGGAGGGCCGGGCGGGGTGCCCGACCGCAGGAGAGAGAGGGCCCCGCACGGCGGGGCAGGGGGTCGCCCGCCCCCGGCACTACGAAAGGGAGACCCAGTGGACAAGACCGTGCACATCGCCTTGATAGGCAACCCCAACTGTGGCAAGACGACACTGTTCAACGAGCTTACCGGCTCCAACGGCTACGTGGGCAACTGGCCCGGCGTCACCGTGGAGAAGCTCGAGGCGCCGCTGCGCCGCGACCCGTCGGTGGTGCTCACCGACCTCCCCGGCGTCTACTCGCTCTCGCCCTACTCCCCCGAGGAGGTCGTGAGCCGCGACTACCTGCTCGGCGGCGAGCCCGCGTGCGTGGTCGACGTCGTCGACGCCACCAACCTCGAGCGCAACCTCTACCTCGCCACCCAGGTGCGCGAGTGCGGGGTGCCCTGCGTCGTGGCGCTCAACATGTGCGACCTCGTCGAGAAGCAGGGCGACTCCATCGACGTCGACGCCCTCTCCGAGCGCCTCGGCTGCCCGGTCGTGGGCATCAGCGCCCTGCGCCGCACCAACCTCGACGCCCTCGTCGAGGCCGCCGTCGAGGCCGGCCGCGCGGGCGCCGCCTCCCCTGCGCCCGCGTTCCTCACCGGCGAGGCGGCCGATGCCGTGGACGAGTGCTCCTCCATCGTGGCCCCCCACGTGGCCGACAAGGCGCGCCTGCCCTGGTACGCCGTCAAGGCCTTCGAGGGCGACGGGGCCGCCCTGGAGCCCCTCGGGCTGCCCGCGGCGTCCGTGGCCGCCCTCGACGCCGTGCGCTCCGGCGTCGAGGCAAGGCTGGACGACGACGCCGAGTCGCTCGTCACCTGCGAGCGCTACGACTGGATCGAGGCCACCGTCGCCGACTGCGTGGTCAAGGCGCCCCCGCACCTCACCGCCTCCGAGAGGATCGACCGCGTGGTCACCAACCGCTGGCTGGGCCTGCCCATCTTCGTGGCGGTCATGGTCCTCGTGTACTACCTCGCGGTCTCCACCGTGGGTACCTGGGGTACCGACTGGGCCAACGACGGCGTCTTCGGCGACGGCTGGTTCCTGAGCCCCGCCTCCGCGGCCGCCTACGACGAGGCGTCCGAGGAGTACGCCGACAACGACTACAGCGGCCGGGTGGACGCCTACCTCGCGGCCGCCGAGGAGGCCGGCGTCTCCACCGAGGGCGTGGCCGAAGCCGTCGAGGAGGGCGACACTGCCGTCGTCGAGGACTTCGCCTCCCGTGCCCAGGCCGCGGGTGTCGTGGCCACCGACGTCCCCGTGCACGACGCCGACGGCAACTTCCTCGACAGCGAGGGCAACGTGGTGCTCACCGACGCCTCCGACGAGCCCCGGCTGGCCGCCGGCCAGACCCTCGCCTACCACGACGACGTCGACGCCGCCGCGTTCCTCGCGGCCTCCGAGGCCGCCGAGCCCGTCCCCGGCGAGTACGGCATCTACGTGCCCGGCATCCCCGTGGTCGTCGAGGGCTGGCTCGACCAGGTCGGCGCCTCCGCCGTGGTGAAGTCCCTCGTCCTCGACGGCATCGTGGGCGGCGTGGGCTCCATCCTCGGCTTCGTGCCCCAGATGGTCGTGCTGTTCCTGCTCCTGTGCTTCCTCGAGGACTGCGGCTACATGAGCCGTGTGGCCTTCGTCATGGACCGCGCGTTCCGCCGCTTCGGCCTCTCCGGCAAGAGCTTCATCCCGCTGCTCATCTCCAGCGGCTGCGGCGTGCCCGGCATCATGGCCACCAAGACCATCGAGAACGAGCGCGACCGCCGCATGACCGTCATGCTCACCACCATGATCCCCTGCGGCGCCAAGACCCCGATCATCGCCCTGCTCATGGGCGTGCTCATCGGCGGCACCGAGGGCTGGTGGATCGCCCCGTTCTTCTACTTCCTGGGCCTCGCCGCCGTCATCGTGTCGGCCATCATGCTCAAGAAGACCAAGCCCTTCGCCGGCGAGCCCGCCCCGTTCGTCATGGAGCTGCCCGCCTACCACCTGCCCGCCCTCAAGTCGTACCTGCTGCACATGTGGGAGCGCGTCTCCGCGTTCATCAAGAAGGCCGGCACCATCATCTTCGTGGCCTGCGTGGGCGTGTGGCTCCTCTCCAACTTCGGCCTCGCCGGCTGGGAGGGCGGCGACGGCGCCTTCGGGTTCCTGCCCGCCATGGGGGCCGTGCCCGAGAACTACATGGACTTCTCGCTGCTCGCCGCCGTGGGCGGTGCCATCGCCTGGATCTTCGCGCCCCTGGGGTTCGGCTCATGGCAGGCCGCCGCGTGCTCGCTCTCCGCGCTCATCGCCAAGGAGAACCTCGTCTCCACGTTCGGCGTGCTGTTCGGCCTCGGTGAGGTGGGGGAGGGCTCCACGCTCCTCTGGGCCACGTTTCAGCAGATGTTCACCGTGGCCGGCGCTTTCTCCCTCGGCGCCATGATCGCCTTCGTGGCCTTCAACATGCTCGACGCCCCGTGCTTCGCTGCCATCGGCACCATCCGGCGCCAGATGAACGACACCAGGTGGTTCTGGGCGGCCGTGGGCTACCAGTGCGGCTTCGGCTGGGTCGTGGGCCTCATCATCAACCAGCTGTGGGAGCTCTTCGCCCTGGGGCGCTTCGGGGTCTGGACGGCGGTGGCGTTCGTCGCGCTGGCCGCCATCCTGTTCCAGCTCTTCCGGCCCATGCCCAAGGCGCGCGCGGGCCACGCCGAGGCGGCGAGGAAGGCCGCCTAGCGGCAACCTTCCGGTCGGGCCCAACCGGGCCAGCCTATAGACGCCTACCCCGCTTGGCGCCCCCGGACCTCCTCTCCCCGGGGGCGCCCTCCTGTTCTTTGGGCCCTGCGATGGGGAACAAACCAGCGAACCGTCGAGGAAAGGACAGGCCATGGCAAGCTGGCAGGAGCGTTACGAGGCGTCGAAGTGGATCAACATCGTCTTTTGGGTATGGCTGGTGGCAGAGATCGTACTCACGGTGCTGAGCTACGCCGGCATCGTGCCTTTGGCCGACTATTGGGGCATCTGGTTTGTCGGTAACGCCATCGTGGACACCGTGTTCGTGGTGCTCCTGGCCATGGCCGGTCAGAAGGGCATGGCCGTCGCGTTCGCCGTCGTCTCGGTGCTCATCCTGGCCCCCTGGCCGCTGTAGGGGCTGGAGGTCGGTGACCGGTGCCCGGTCGCGGGCTCCTGGGCGAGGGCCGTTTGGTGGTTTTCCCCGCGCGGAGGTCCAAAAAACCACCAAACAGCGTGCCGTTTGGTGGTTTAGATCAGTTGTCGTATGGAAAACCACCAAACGACCGAGCGGAGCCAGACAGCCGAGAAGTCTGTCCGTCGATGTGGGACAAAAGTGTCCGGGTGATGGGACAGGCAATGGGAAGGGGGAACGGGTGGCAGGTGTGGACCGGGATGTCTCGGTGTGGCTCGCACGGCGCGTCGCCGCCGGCGACGTGGACCTCGTGCCCGTCCAGCAGGTGCTGGCCCGCGGCCTCGGTCGCCCGGTGCACGTGGCGCCAGGTCTGGTCTACGTGGACTCCATCGGGGGCGCCGACGGCTTTCTCTGGGCGGAGGACGCCGCCGAGGCCGCGGCGCTCCTGTCCCGCTGCCCGCGGCCGGCCATGGTGGAGGTCACCGGTCGGGCGGCCGCCGAGGCCGTGGCGCGGGCCTTCCCCGGCAGCTCCGAGCCCCAGGGGCACCTCGTGTGCGCGTACCTTGCCGCCACGCCGCCCCCGGTGGCCGACGCTCTCGAGATACGCCCCCTCGGGCCGGACCACGCCGACCTCGTGATCGCCCGCTACTCCCATCCCGAGTACTTCTCCCGCGAGGAGATCGTGCGCCGCCTGGCGGCCGGCACTATCGACGGCGGATACCTCGACGGCGAGCTCGTCGGGTTCATCGGCATGCACGCCGAGGGCTCCATGGGCATGCTGGAGGTCTTCCCCGGGTGGCGCCGCCGCGGCGTGGCCCTCGCCCTCGAGGCCGCGAAGATCGCCTCCGGGCTCGCGGCCGGGCGCGTCCCCTGGGCCCAGGTCTTCCCCGAGAACCGCGCCTCCATCGCCCTGCAGCACCGCCTGGGCATGGCTTTTGGCAGCGGCTACCAGGCGTTTCTGGACTGCGGCGGCCCGGCCTGACGGCGCCGCCGCACAAGGGAGGGCCGAGCCCCACGCTGGGTGCCCGGCCCTCGACGTCCGCTCCCGTGTCCCGGCAGGCTACTTCTTGGCCTTGCCCTGGTTGGCCACTGCGTCTGGGGAAGGGAGCCCCTAGGGGAGCCTCCCTCCATTTCAGTTAGTATGGCCGTCAATACAGCTAGCCAAGGAGAGGGGATCCCATGCACCGCGTCCTTACCGAGAAAGACCGCGACCTCGTCCTTTCCTACGTTGCCGCAGAGCCCGAGATGAGCCTCTTCATCGCGGGCGACATCGAGACCATGGGGATGGAGGGACAGCTCTGCGTGTGGGGCCTTGCAAAGGCCGCTTCTGCCGACAAGGACTTGGGCGCCGTGATTCTTCGCTATGGCGACAACTTCGTGGTTTACAGCCGAGACGGCGACTTTGACGATGCCGAGGCCGCGGTCCTCATCGACCGCTCCATGGGAGGGGACGCTCCGGGAGATGTCAACGGCAGAGCCGACCTCGTGGCCCGTCTTGCCCCGTTCTTCCCTGCGAATCGCCTCGAGCCCTGCACCATGGCAAGCCTGCGCGAGGTGAATCGCGACGCCGTGGGCCCTGTGCCCCAAGGCGTGGAGCTGGGTCTGCTCAAGGCCGAGGAGGTCGACGCCTGGCTGGGGCTCCAGGGGACGATCGACGAGTTCTCGCTGCATTTGGACGATGCGAGCATCTACGCCGAGCGCCGTGCCCGTAAGCTCGACGAGCTCGGCGCAGGGCTGCCCTGTGTGGTGGCGCGCGACGATCGTGGCCAGATTGTCTCTACGGCGTCCGTGGGCGCGGCCTCGAGCCAGGGCGCCATGGTCATCGCCGTGGCCACCGACAAGGCCTGGCGCGGCCGCGGGTTGGCCACTGCCGTGGTGGCCGAGCTCTGCGACGTCTGCCTCAGAGGCGGCCTCGAGTTCATGTCGCTGTTTTTTGAGAACCCCGCGGCGGCCCGCATCTATCGGCGTCTGGGCTTTTGCGACGTGGGACCCTACGCCATGCTGCGCCCGTCGGCTCGCTGACCGCGACGAACTATGCTTGTTGGCCCGTCGCCGAGCGCGACGAAATGCGCCTGAAGGCGGCTGAAGGCATCCTCAGCCGCTTTCAGGCGCAGGGACCCAGGCGCAGCAAAAAAGCAATCAGCTACCCCTTGGCCTTGCCCTGGTTGGCCACGGCGTCGATCTTGGCGGCGATGACCTCGGGGTCGCCCACGTACTGCTTGTCCACCACGTTGAAGTCCCTGTCGAAGGTGTAGACCAGCGGGATGGCCGTGGGGATGTTCACCTCGAGGATCTCGTCGGGTGTGAGGCCGTCGAACTGCTTCACCAGCGCGCGCAGGGAGTTGCCGTGGGCGGCGATGACGATGCGCTTGCCGGCGCGCATCTGCGGCTCCACGACCTCCTGGAACCACGGCCACACGCGGGCGATGGTGTCCTCCAGGCACTCGGCGTAGGGGATCTGGTCGGCGGGCACGTCGCGGTAGGCGGGCTGGGTGTGGGCGTCGCGCTCGTCGCCGGGCTCCAGCGCGGGCGGCCGCACGTCGAAGGAGCGGCGCCAGACCTTCACCTGATCGTCGCCGTACTTGGCGGCGGTGTCGGCCTTGTTGAGACCCTGGAGGGCACCGTAGTGGCGCTCGTTGAGCTTCCAGGTCTTCTCCACGGGCAGCCAGTCGCGGTCCATGGCGTCGAGCACCAGGTTGAGGGTGTGGATGGCGCGCTTGAGGTAGCTGGTGTAGCAGAGGTCGAAGTCGAACCCGGCGTCCTTGAGGGCCACGCCGCCGTTGTAGGCCTCGTCGCGGCCGAGCTCGGACAGGTCGACGTCGGCCCATCCGGTGAAGAGGTTCTCCTTGTTCCACTCGCTCTCCCCGTGGCGGATGAGGACGAGACGCATCGTGTCTTGAGCCATTGTGTGGGCTCCTTTCCGGTGGTTGCGAACGGTTTGTCGCTGGACTTATAGTAGGGCGCGACATAAGTAAACAAAGGCTAACTTAAAAGGCCCACAAACGGGTCGGCGCCTTTGGAAGCAGGGGGGGATGTCCCATGATCGATGCGATCGTCGTCGCGGCCGTGGTCGTCGCCGTCGTCCTCGTCGTCCGCGCCCGGGTCCGCGCCAACGCCAAGGGAGGGTGCAGCGGCTGCGGATCGGCATCGGTGTGCGCCGGGTCGGGCACCGGCCCGTGCCCCGTGGCGGGCGACGCCGTGGAGTCCATGGAGGAGGCGGCCCGCGCCGCCGTGGCGTCGGTGAAGCCGGCGGGGAGGGGGCGCTCCTGCTGCCATTAGGCGGGGCCGCCGGCGCGCACGGCCGCCTGCGCCGGTCATAGAAACAGAGCTGAAACACCCCTGTGCAACAGTTGTCAGGACTATGCACAAGGGGCCCTTGCGACGGCCTCCACCCCCTTCCATTGCGAGGTAGTGATGAGCAACTCCAGCAAGGACATCGATTACGTGCTTCGCACCGTCGAGGAGCGCGACGTCCGGTTCGTCCGTCTCTGGTTCACGGACGTGCTCGGCAACCTCAAGTCGTTCGCCATCTCGCCCGAGGACCTCGAGGAGGCCTTCGAGGAGGGCATCGGCTTCGACGGGTCGTCGGTAAACGGCTTCTCCTCCGTGGTGGAGTCCGACATGCTGGCCTTCCCCGACGCCTCCACCTTCCAGTTCCTGCCGTGGCGCCCCGCGGCCAACGCCGTGACCCGCATCTTCTGCGACATCTGCACCCCCGACCGCCAGCCCTTCGAGGGCGACCCGCGCCACTGCCTCATGCGCGTCTTCCGCCTGGCGTCCGACCGCGGCTTCGTGCCCAACGTGGGCCCCGAGCTCGAGTACTTCTACTCGGAGAGCTCCAAGAGCCCGGTGCCCCTGGACGACGCCGGCTACTTCGACCTCGCGCCCACCAACTCGTCGCGCAACCTGCGCCGCGACACCGTGCTCTCCCTCGAGCGCCTCTCCATCCCCGTGGAGTACTCCTTCCACGCCATGGGGCCGTCGCAGCAGGGCATCTCGCTCCGCTACGCCGAGGCCGTGAGCGCGGCGGACAACATCATGACCACGCGCTTCGCCGTGAAGCAGATCGCCCAGAACAACGGCTTCTACGCGTCGTTCATGCCCAAGCCCATCCCCGGGCGCCCCGGCTCCGGCATGTTCCTGCAGGAGTCGCTCTTCGACGGCGAGGGGGAGAACGTCTTCTGGGGCGCCGAGGGCGGTCACCACCTCAGCGACGTCGCCTGCCACTACATCGCCGGCCTCGTCCGCTACGCGCCCGAGTACATGCTGCTCACCAACCCCACGGTGAACTCCTACAAGCGCCTCGTCCCCGACGGCGAGGCCCCCACGTTCGCCACCTGGGGCCGCCGCAACCGCAACGCCCTCGTGCGCATTCCCATGCACAAGCCCGGCAAGCACCAGTCCACCCGCGTTGAGCTGCGCGTGCCCGACCCCTCGGCCAACCCCTACCACGCCATCGCCGCCACGGTCATGGCCGGCCTCAAGGGCATCGAGGAGGGCCTGCCCCTGCCCCCGGAGTACACCTCCGACCTCGGCACCTCGGAGCTGGAGCTCGAGAGCGCCGGGTTCGAGCGGCTCCCCCGCGACCTCGGGGAGGCCATCGAGGCCTTCCGCTCCTCGGAGCTCATGCGCGAGGTCCTCGGCGACCACACCTTCGAGTTCCTGGTGGAGGAGAAGAGTCGCGAGTGGCTGTCGTACAACTCCACGGTCACGGACTGGGAGGTCCGCAGCTACTACGGCGGTTATTAGGACCCCGCCCTTCCTGCGACGACCCGTGCGGTGCCTTGGGCCGCCCCTTTTCCGGAGGGGGCGGCTTTTGTGTGCCCCCAGCTATACTGAAAGGAAACGTATGCCGGTTACCTTATACATTACTGAATAAACTCATTGAGAAGATATTATCTTAACGAAACCTTAAAAATCGTTCTACCAGCGGTTGTCCCCCGGGTGTCGCTACCCGTAACGAGGGGCCGTCGTGGGCCCCGTTGTGTTACTTTGTTTCAAAGAGCTTTGAGAGAACCGGCTTGTTCGGGGAGGCGGTCTTTCCATTGGGTGAACCCGTCAGACACGGCCACAGGCGTCCGACGCCGCGCACGGCCCTGTGCGTGCTCGTCATCCTCGCTGGCACCCTCCTGTGCGGGTGCGCGGCGCTCCAGGGTCCCTTCGCCAAGCGGAACATCGAGCGGGACCTGTCCACCGTGGAGCCGGGCACGCTGACGGTGGCCTGCGACTTCGCGTCGCCGCCCATGGACTTCGTGGACTCCGACGGCCAGCGCCGCGGGTTCGAGTACGAGCTCGTCGCCGAGGTGGCCGACCGCTTGGGTCTGGACCTCGAGTTCCGCCGGTGCGAGGACCTCCCCGCGGTCGAGTCCGCCGTGGCCGACAGGGCGGCGGACATGGCCGCCTCCGCCCTCTCCCTCGACGATTTCGGGGGCAGCGTCTCCTCCCTCGAGGCGGGGTCGCCCTATATGTCGGTGGGTCGCGACGTCGTGGTGCCCCGCGACGTCGTGGTGCCCCGCGAGCGCCCGTTCAAGGGGGTCGAGCAGCTCAACGACCCCGCGTGCACCGTCGTGGTGCAGGGCGGGTCGCCCAACGAGGCCTGGGTGCGCGAGACCCTCCCCAAGGCCGCGGTGGTCCCGGTGGACAACGCCGTCCAGGGCCTCACGGGCGTGGCCAACGGCACCTACAGCGCCGCCGTCTACGACGACGTGAGCGCCACCTACCTCCTCAACTCCATGTTCGGCACCCTCATGGTGGGCCACCACCAGGACGACGTGAGCCGCTACTGCTTCGCCTTCTCGTCCGAGGACCCCGCCGTGCGCGAGGCCGTGGACGATGCCCTTGCGGCCCTCGAGGAGGACGGTTTCGTGGCGTCGCTCGAGGCCAAGTGGTTCGGGTCGCCGCTGGCCTAGGGGTCTCCGGGCTCCTGCCCTGAAAATATTCGGAGTATCGAATAACAATCTCGTTTCTTTTATCGGCACGTATGATGAGGCGTCGAATAAACGTCCCGGGGATGGTAGTATCGTCCCCACGTTCGAGTCCCCCTGAAAGGACGCTTATGAAACGAGCACGGACGCTTATGAAACGAGCACCGAAGCTGGCCGCCCTGGCCGTCTGCGTCGCCACCGTCCTCGCCCTCGCCGCCTGCGGCTCGTCGTCCGCCGGGGGAGCGGGGGGCGTCTCCACGGTCAAGGAGGGCACCCTCACGGTCCTCTCGGACCTCGCCTACCCGCCCCTCGAGTCCGTGCCCGAGGGCAAGACGGCGGCCGACTGCGAGGGCTACGAGGTCGACGTCGTGGACGCCGTCGCCGGGAAGCTGGGCCTCGAGGCCGAGTGGTCCCAGGTGAAGTTCGACACCATCATCCCCCAGATCAAGCAGGGCGGCAGGGCCGACATCGGCGCCTCCGCCTTCACCGTCAACGACGAGCGCGCCGAGGAGATCGACTTCACGGACCCCTACCTGGACTCCAACCAGGGGCTCGTCATGGCGGCCTCCTCCAAGGTCCTGGACCCCGACACCGAGCTCAACAACGCCTACGCCAAGGTGGCCGTTCAGTCGGGCACCACGGGCGAGGCCTGGGTCGAGGAGAACCTCACCAACGCGCAGGTGGTGCCCTTGGACGACGTCGTCCAGTGCCTCATGGGTGTCCAGACCGGCTCCTACGACGCCTGCGTGGCCGACCTGCCCGTGCTGTCGCACCTCT
Source organism: Granulimonas faecalis (assembly GCF_022834715.1). Classification (NCBI taxonomy): domain Bacteria; kingdom Bacillati; phylum Actinomycetota; class Coriobacteriia; order Coriobacteriales; family Kribbibacteriaceae; genus Granulimonas; species Granulimonas faecalis. The sequence continues at coordinate 1,629,993 of NZ_BQKC01000001.1, read as the reverse complement.
GCAACACCAGCTACAAGGACCTCGCGGTGAAGCAGGAGATCGCCACGGGCGAGCAGTACGGCTTCGTGGTCTCCAAGGACAATCCCGGCCTGACCGAGGCGATCGACAAGGCGTACAAGGAGCTCGTGGACGACGGCACCATAGCGAGGCTCCAGGAGAAGTGGTTCGGCGAGCAGCTGTAGCCGGCCCGAAGGAGGATTGGTTCCCATGAAGCACACGGCAGATCGGCAGGGGCGCCACGTCGCGCGCGCCTTCTGTGCCGCCCTCGCCGCGGCCCTCTGCCTCACGGCCGTGGCGCCCGCCACGGCCGAGGCCGTCACCGTCAACAAGGCGACGGCCAAGCCCAACGAGGACGGCGGCTCCGGCGTCATCGGCGGCATCGACACGCGACTCACCTGGGAGGCCACCGTCGACGAGGGCGAGAGCGTGGATGCCGTGACGCTGACACTGCCCCAGGACGGTTCCTTCGACGGCTCCACCTCCCGCGTCACCGTGCTCGAGGGCCTCAAGCGCAAGGACGTGCAGGCCGACGCCAAGGTCGACGGCACGAGTCTCACCCTCGACTTCTCCGAGCCCGTGGGCGCCGGCGACCTCCTCCGCGTGGAGGTCACCAACATGCGGTTCCCGCCCGAGGGTGGCGACGTGCAGGTGACCGGCACCGCCACCGTCGACGGCCAGGAGACCGACCTCGCGCCGTCGCCGGTCATCGCGGTCATCGCCAACACGCCGCTGCAGGCGCTCGTCAACTGGCTCGACGAGCAGCCTTGGGTGGCGGCGTGGAACTCCAACCAGTTCCTCGGCATGTTCTTCAAGCCGCAGCTGCTCGTGACGTCGTTCGCCTCGCTGTTTCCCGGCTGGCTCGTCTGTCTGGCCATCGTCGTGGTGGCCTACCCGTTCGCCATCCTGCTCGGCCTGCTCTTCGCGTTCATGAAGATGGCCAAGCACCGCGTCGTGCGCGCCGTGGCCGTCACCTATATCAACATCCTGCGCGGCACGCCGCTCTTCCTGCAGATCTATATCATGTTCTTCGGCCTGCCCATGATCGGCGTCAACATCGACAACAACGTGCTGGGCGTCATCGTCATGGCCGTGAACTCGAGCGCCTACCTGGCCGAGATCTTCCGCGCCGGCATCGAGTCCATCCCCAAGGGGCAGTACGAGGCCGCCGAGTCCCTCGGCATGAACGCCCGGCAGACCATGGTCTCGGTCATCCTGCCCCAGACCGTGCGCCGCGTGCTCCCCACGGTCACGAGCGACTTCATCACGGGCTACAAGGACACCTCGCTGCTGTCCTCGGTGGGCGTCATGGAGCTCATGATGTTCTCCAAGAACCTCACCACGGTCACCGGCAACATCACGCCCTACATCGCCGCGGCCATCTACTACCTCATCGTCACCCTGCCGCTCATCCGCATCGTCTCCAAGGTCGAGCAGCACCTCGCCCGCAGCGAGTCCGGCCAGGGGCCGCGCCCCAAGGGCCCGGCCAAGGCCGAGGGCATCGAGGGACGCGACGCCGAGACCGTCGACCCCGACCCGGCGGCCGAGGCGGTCGCCGAGGAGAGCCGCAAGGCCTTCGGCGCTGCACGACTCAAGCCGCGCCCGGCCGTGCCCGCCACCGCCCGTGCCCGCATGGGCGCCGCGCCCCGAGAGGAGGCCCAGGATGCCTAAGTCCCACAGGAAGGCCGTCGGGGAGCACCCCGTCCTCGACGCCGACACCGCGGCGAGGCTCGCCTACGAGCACGACCGCACCCTGTCCACCCACGCCTTTGCCGAGGGCGAGCACCCGGCGGTGCGCATCGAGCACCTCAACAAGGCGTTCGACGACAATGTGGTGCTCCGCGACGTCAACCTCACGGTGTGGCCCGGCGAGGTCGTCGTGGTGCTGGGTCCGTCGGGTTCGGGCAAGTCCACCATGCTGCGCTGCATCAACCGGCTCGAGACCCCCACGGCGGGTCACATCCTCTTCAACGACGAGGAGATCACGGGCAGCTCCAAGGTGCGCCTGTGCGAGATGCGCAAGCACCTGGGCATGGTGTTCCAGAACTTCAACCTCTTCCCGCACCTCTCCGCCAAGGAGAACGTCATGATCGGCCAGGTGAAGGCCCTCGGGCGCACCAAGGAGGAGGCCGAGGCCGAGGCGGTGCGGCAGCTTGGGGCCGTCGGCTTGGCCGACCGCGTGGACTTCATGCCCGCCCAGCTCTCCGGCGGTCAGCAGCAGCGCGTGGCCATCGCTCGCGCCGTGGCCATGCACCCCGACGTCCTGCTCTTCGACGAGCCCACGAGCGCCCTCGACCCCGAGCTCGTGCGCGGCGTCCTCGACGTCATGCGTGACCTTGCCGAGAACTCCGGTATGACCATGATCGTGGTCACCCACGAGATGGGCTTCGCCCGCGACGTGGCCGACCGCGTGGTCTTCATGGAGGACGGCCTCGTGGTGGAGGAGGGCCTGCCCGGCGACGTGTTCGACCATCCCAAAAGCGAGCGCACGGCGGCGTTCCTCGGAAACATCGAGGGGGCCTGAGGCCCGTCGTCGCAGCCGGCCGATCGTCCTTTGTTTTATGACGGGAGGGACCTCTGGGGCCCTCCCGTCCCTTTGGAATTGTTACAAGTTGCTGACGGGACGCTGTGGTAAACTTCAATATACTTGTGTGCAACTGTTTGCCCATGCGGCGATGACGCCCCGCCTTGTGAAGGAGGCCTGGCTTGCAGCACCATAAGAACGTCCTCCTCGTCTCGAAGACGAGCCGCCTGCACGAGCGGATGCGGGAGCTCTCCCATTCCCTCGACATCTCGGTGCTCCTGTCGACGCCCGACACCTTCGACCAGGCAATCTCGTCAGGACACGACTTCGACCTCGTCCTGCTCGACCTCGCGGGCCTCTCGTCCGAGACCATCAACAAGGTAGACGCCTATGTGGCGGGCAACTCCGGCATCCCCCGGCTCTTCTCCGTGGACGAAGAGCAACTCCCCTCCCTCCGGATGCCGGTGCAGGGCCGCTCCGACCTCATCCTGGCCACCGCGTCGGAGGCAGAGTTCGAGGTCCGTCTGGCCCTCCTGCTCTGGCCCGGCGAGGAGACCGTGCCGTCTGACTTCGTCACCATCGACAACATGACCATCAACCTGGCCACCTATCAGGTCACCATCGACGGCGAGCCCGTGGACCTCACCCTCATGGAGTACTCGCTGCTCTCGTTCCTGGCCACCCACCCGTCCCGCGCCTACTCGCGCGAGGCCCTGCTCCACCGCGTCTGGGGCTTCGAGTACTGTGGCGGCACCCGCACGGTGGACGTGCACATCCGCCGCGTACGCTCCAAGGTGGGTCCCCAGGTGGCCTCGCACATCGTCACGGTGCGCGGTGTGGGCTACCTCTTCAAGCTCTGACGCGCATGGGGTCCTGCCCCGGGGCGGCGGCCCCACCGCCCGGCGCGCGGCGGTGGGGCCGCCGCTGTTTTCGCGAGGGGGCCGACGGCCTTAGGCAGGCTTTAGGTGGGGCAGATAGGCTGTTTTCGTCCCCCCATTTGAAACGTTATCGGGTGGCGGGGTACCACACCCCTAGAAGAGCGACCTCGCCACCGCGCCTGTTGAGAGGAAGGCACACCAGTGAGCACAGACGACACCCGCATCCCTGAGCCCGACGACGCCCGTCGCCCGCACCACGCGTCCCCGGGCCCCGAGACCGACCCGTCCCTGGAGCCCGAGCCCCTCCACCGCCGCCCCGCAGGCGCCCCCGAGAACCCCTTCGAGGCCGTCCCCGCGCGGGTCGAGGGCCCCGACGAGCGCCGCTCCGCCGTCGCCGGCCTCCCCGAGGTGGACACCCCCGACGTCACCGCCGTGCACCCCACGCGCGTGATGGCATCCCCGGCCGCGCCCGCCCCCGGGACCGCGGACGATGCCGCCGGCGGCCCCGTGCCCCCCGTCCCGCCCGCGGGTGCCGACGCCCCGGCCCCCGGCGACGCCCCGGCGCCCCGCCGCCAGGGCCACCCGTTCCTGGCCGGCCTTCTCGGCGGCATCCTGGCCTGCACCGTCGCCTTCCTCGTGTTCCTCGCCGCGACGGGCCGCATCGGCGGCACGGTCGCCTCCACCGGCACCAGCGACTCCGCGGCCGGCCCCACCGTCAACGTCACCGCCGCCCCCCAGGACGCCACTACCGCCGAGGTCGTGGCCGCCAAGTGCCTCCCCTCCGTGGCCTCCATCAACGTGAGCTCCAGCGAGGGCGAGGGCGTGGGCTCCGGCGTGGTCTACGACACCGACGGCAACATCCTCACCAACTTCCACGTGGTCGACGGCGCCCAGTCCATCACCGTCAACCTCGGCGGCAAGAGCTACGAGGGCACCGTGGTGGGCTCCGACGAGTCCAGCGACCTCGCCGTGGTGCACGTGGACCTCGGCGGCGACGCCGTCACGCCCATGGAGCGCGGAGACTCCTCCAAGCTCGTGGTGGGCGAGTGGGTCATGGCGATCGGCAGCCCCTTCGGGCTCGACCAGTCGGTCTCCTCGGGCATCGTGAGCTCGCTCTACCGCTCCACCATCCTCGAGGGCTCCTCTGGCAACACCATCTACACCAACCTCATCCAGACCGACACCGCCATCAACCCCGGCAACTCCGGCGGTGCCCTCGTGGACTCCGAGGGCAGGCTCGTGGGCATCAACTCCATCATCGAGAGCGCCTCTGGCTCCAGCTCCGGCGTGGGCTTCGCCATCCCGGTCAACTACGCGGTGGACGTCGCCGACGCCATCATCGCCGGGCGGCAGGTGGAGCACGCCTACCTTGGCGCCAACGTGCGGACCGTCACGCCCCAGGCCGCCGTCCGCAACCGCCTCGCCGTCAACCAGGGCGCCTACGTGGCGTCCGTGACCGAGGGCGGCCCTGCGGCTCAGGCCGGACTGCAGGAGGGCGACATCATCACCAAGCTCGGCGACGAGGACATCACCTCCGCCGACGGACTCATCCTCGCCGTGCGCAGCCATGCCGTGGGCGACAAGGTCGCCGTCACCTACTACCGCGGCTCCGAGGAGTCCACGGTCGACATCCAGCTTGGCAGCGACGCCCAGAGCCAGTCCGCCGCCCAGGACCAGCGCCGGCAGTCGGCCTGGGACGAGGGCGACCCCTCCCAGGGCGGCTCCTCCCGGGACGGCGACGCCCGGGGCTCCGGCCCGCTCGGCGACCTGTTCGGCGGCCTCGGCATCGGCTGAGCCGGCACGGACGGACGGAGGCAACCAAGGCCCTGCGGACCCACCGGCCCGCGGGGCCTTTTGCTGTCCGGCCGCCACGGCCGTCTTCCCAGAAGCGGTTTTGGGAAGGCGGTTGCCCATGGGGTTTGGAACCAACCCTTCCCAGGACCCCTTCTGGGAAGGGTTTCCTTCCCAGAAGACGTTGCGGGAAGCGTTTGCCTCATGAAATATAAAATCTCACCTTCCCAAAAGCGGTTCTGGGAAGGGGGCACGGCGGCCCGGGGCCTCGGCTTGCCCGTCGCCTGAATACGATCGGGCGCGTTTGGATGAGAGGGCGGGAGGGGCGGGTGCAGGCGTGACGCCGTCGCGGTCTTGGTTGCATGAGCATATGCTCATGTGTTTATACTACTGTGAAAAGGTGGGAAATGCGTCAAGGAGGAGGCCGACGTGAGCACCGCCACCGAGCGCACCGCCCGTCTCGCCATCGACGGGATGACGTGCGCAAGCTGCTCCTCGATCATCGAGAGGACGTTGGGCCGCATGGACGGGGTCGAGTCCATGGCGGTCAACCTCGCCGCCAACAGCGGCACCGTCACCTACGACCCCGGCGCCGTCTCCCTCGACGCCGTGCTCGAGACCATCGACGGCCTGGGCTTCTCGGCCGAGGTGGTCCCCGATGAGAGCCGCGCCGCCTTCGACGAGGGGCGCCGGGCCAAGGAGGCCGCCACGGAGCGCCGCGACCTCGCCATGTTCGTGGTCTCGCTCGTGCTCACCGTCGTCATCCTGGTCATCTCCATGACGCCGCTGGGCATGTCCGCGGCCATGGCGGCGTCGGGGGCCCTCTGGGGCGAGGCGAGCCACGGCCGGGCCATGGAGCTCATGAACGTGGCGTGCTTCGTGCTGTGCATCCCAGTGCAGTTCGTGTGCGGCGCCCGCTACTACAAGGGGGCCTGGGGCGCCCTCAAGGCCCGGGCCGGCAACATGGACACCCTCGTGGCCGTGGGCACCACCGTGGCCTTCGCCTACGCCACGTATCTCACGTTCGGCCCCCGGGCCACGTCGGGCGTCATGGCCCCGTTCGAGACGAGCGCCATGCTCATCACGTTCGTCATGCTCGGCAAGATGCTCGAGCACCGGGCCAAGGGCCGCGCCGGCGCTGCTGTGGAGGAGCTCATGAGCCTCACGCCGGCCGTGGCGTGGGTGCGCCGCGGCGACTCCCTCGTGGAGGTGCCCCAGGGCGAGCTCGCGGTGGGCGACGTCTGCGCCGTGCGCCCCGGCGAGCGCGTGCCGGCCGACGGCCGCGTGGTCTCGGGCCACTCCTCGGTGGACGAGTCCATGCTCACCGGCGAGCCCCTCTCCCAGGAGAAGTCCGCCGGCGACGAGGTCACCGGCGGTACCGTCAACGGCACCGGCGTCTTCGAGTTCGAGGTCACGGCCGCCGGGTCCGACACCGTGCTGGCCCACATCGTGGGGCTCGTGGAGGCCGCCCAGGGCTCCAAGCCGCCCATCCAGCGCCTGGCCGACCGCATCAGCGCCGTCTTCGTGCCCGCCGTGCTGTCCGTGGCCCTGGCGACCTTCGTCGTGTGGCTCGTCGTGGCGGCCGTGGGAGGCACGCTCGACGCCGCCGGGTTCGAGCGCGCCCTCATGGTCGGCGTGTCCGTGGTCGTCGTGGCGTGCCCCTGCGCCCTGGGCCTCGCCACCCCCACCGCCATCATGGTGGGCACGGGCCGGGGCGCCGAGGAGGGCATCCTCATCAAGGACGGCCAGGCCCTGGAGGGGGCCGGGTCGCTCACGTGCGTGGTCTTCGACAAGACGGGCACCCTCACCGAGGGCTCGCCGCAGGTGACCGAGGTGCTCTGCGCCGACGGCACCGGCCGCGGCGACGCCCTCGCCCTGGCGGCCGGCCTCGAGCGGGGGAGCGAGCACCCGCTGGCCCGCGCCGTGCTCGCGGCCGCCGAGGAGGAGGGGGCGGCCCCCGTGGCGGTGGACGGCTTCGAGGCCGTCCCGGGCCACGGCGTCGTGGGCGCCGTGGCGGGCCCGGACGGCTCGCCGGTCGAGGTGGGCTTCGGCAACGGGCGCCTCGTGGCGCGTCTCACCGGCTCCGGCGTCCCCGCGTGGGCCGAGGGCTCGGCGCCGGGCGCCACCGACATGTACCTCGTGCGCGGCGGCACTGTGGTCGCCCGCGTGCGCGCCGCCGACGAGCCCAAGCCCACGGCCGCCGAGGGTGTGGCCGCCCTGGAGGCCCTGGGCCTCCGGGTCATGCTCCTTTCGGGCGACGGCCGCGCCGCCGCCGAGGGCGTGGCCTCCCTCGTGGGCATCGGGCCGGACAACGTGGTCGCCGAGGTGCTTCCCGGCGACAAGGCCGAGGTCGTCGAGGGGCTCCGGGCCTCCGGCGAGAAGGTCTGCATGGTGGGCGACGGCATCAACGACACGCCGGCCCTCGCCACGGCCGACATCGGCATCGCCATGGGCGCCGGCTCCGACGCTGCCCTCGAGGTGGGCCAGGTGGTCCTCATGCACGACGACGTGCGCGACGTCGCCCGGGCCGTCTCGCTCTCCCGCGCCACGATGCGCAAGATCCGCCAGAACTTCGCGTGGGCCCTGGGCTACAACTGCCTGCTCATCCCGCTGGCGTGCCTGGGCATCATCGCCCCGGAGGTCTCCGGCGCGGCCATGGCGCTCTCGAGCGTGTCGGTGGTGTCCAACTCGCTGCTGCTGAAGCGCTGGCGCGGCTGACGGGCCCGCGGGGCGGCGGCGCGTGACAGTGGTGCCTGGTCCATCTGTCACTTGCTCTATTGATAGATTTATGGGATATCCGTCCATGGGGGCATCCATCTTTATGGATGTCCCCTTCTTTTTCGCCCCTTTATGCCATATCGGGGCCGTTCGATCTCGCAGGGGTTACCGTGTCCCCACGGCGGGCCGTGCCGCGCGGCCTGCAGGGGGACCGGGGGGTGGGCCGATGCCGAGAGGGCCGAGAAGGCCGTCCGCTTCCGACCTGTATCACGTGGTGGCCCGCGGGAACGGTCGGCAGATTGTCTTCGAGGACGACGGGGACCGCACGCTCTTTATGGCGCTTCTGCGACGGGAGCTGACCAGGCAGGGAGGCGAGCTCCTCGCCTGGTGCCTCATGGACAACCACGTGCACCTCCTGCTGTCCGTTCCTTTCGACTGCCTGAGCGATACGGTCCGCGAGGTGTGCGGTGCGTATGCCGAGTCTTTCAACAGGCGCCACGGGAGGGTGGGGAGCCTGTTCCAGGGCAGGTTCGGCAGCGAACCGGTCGAGAGCGAGACGCACCTCCTCGATGTCGTTCGCTACATCCACCGCAACCCGGTCAAGGCCGGTATGACCGAGGGCTGCTCCTACCCTTGGAGCAGCTACGACGCCATCCTTGACAGTTTCTATGGCGGCGAGCCCGGGCCCGTGGCGCATCTGTTCGACAGCGACGAGGAGTACGTGCGGTTCCACCGGTACGTGGACGTCTCGCCGCACATGGGTCTCGAGTGCCGGGGCGGCCGTTTCTCGGAGGAGGATGCCCGAGAGGTCGCCGAGGGGGTACTCGACGTCGCGCCGCACGAGGTCGGGGCGTTGCCGCGGGCCAAGCGCGACGACCGTATCGCCCGCATGCGTGCGGTGGGGCTCTCCGTACGTCAGATAGAGCGGCTCACGGGCGTGGGCCGTGGAATAATATCAAGAGTAAAATATGCGAAGTGACAGATGGGCCAGGCACCGCTGTCACGCGCTGTCGGGCGGCGCGGGGCGGCGGCCTGGGGTAGACTCCGAGCGGTGACACCTACCCTTCCGGAGGCCCCATGGACAAGCCCTCTCTCGACGAGGCGCGCGACCGCGCCCAGGCGCTGCGCGCCAAGCTCGACTACCATGCCTACCGCTACTACGCCCTCGACGACCCCGAGATCTCCGACGCCGAGTTCGACCGCCTGCTCGGTGAGCTCCAGGACATCGAGGCGCGCCACCCCGAGCTCGTGGTGCCCGAGAGCTACACCCAGCGGGTGGGCGGCTACGTGAGCCCGCAGTTCGCGTCGGTCGCCCACGCCCAGCGCATGTACTCCATCGACGACGCCATGACCATCGAGGAGCTCGACCGCTGGCTCGCCCGCACCGACGAGGCCCTGGGCGCCACGCCGGAGAGACCCGTGGCCTACACCTGCGAGCTCAAGATCGACGGCCTCGGCGTGGCCGCCACCTACCGCGACGGCCGGTTCGTGCGCGCCGCCACCCGCGGCGACGGCTCGGTGGGCGAGGACGTCACCCTCAACGTGCGCACCATCGGCGACGTCCCCGCCCGCTTGGCCGACGCCGGCCTCGCCGGGCTGCCCCACGGCGGCGCCGGGGAGGCCGTGGAGGTGCGCGGCGAGGTCTACATGGCCAAGAGCGCCTTCGCCCGCCTCAACGAGGAGCGCGACCTCGCCGGCAAGCCCGTCTTCGCCAACCCGCGCAACGCCGCCGCCGGGTCGCTGCGCCAGAAGGACCCCCGCGTCACGGCGTCGCGCGACCTCGCCACGTTCATCTACGCCGTGGCCGACCCCGCCATGGTGCAGGTGAGCACCCAGGCCCAGTTCCTCGACTGGCTCCGCTCCTGCGGCTTCTCCGTCAACCCCCACGCCGAGCGCTGCGAGAGCGCGGCGGCCGTGCACGAGTACTGCGCCCAGGCCCTGGCCAACCGCAACGGCCTCGACTACGACATCGACGGCGTGGTGGTGAAGGTGGACTCCTTCGCCCAGCAGCAGGCCCTCGGCTTCACCTCCCGTGCCCCGCGCTGGGCCATCGCGTTCAAGTTCCCGCCAGAGGAGAAGGAGACGGTCCTCCGCGAGATCCGCGTGCAGGTGGGCCGCACGGGCTTCCTCACCCCCGTGGCAGAGTTCGACCCGGTGACCGTGGCCGGCTCCACCATCGCCCGGGCCACGCTCCACAACATGGACGAGGTGCGCCGCCGCAACGTGCGCGTGGGTGACACCATCGTGGTCCACAAGGCCGGCGACGTCATCCCCGCCGTCGTGGGGCCGGTCCTCTCCAAGCGCCCGGCCGACTCCGTGCCCTTCGAGATGCCCGCCACCTGCCCCTCCTGCGGCAGCCCCGTGGTGCACGAGGAGGGCGAGGTGGCCTACCGCTGCATCTCCATCGACTGCCCCGCGCAGTCCCTGGAGCGCCTCGAGCACTGGCAGTCGCGCAAGGCCATGGACATCGACGGCATGGGCCCCGAGATGATCGGCCGCCTCGTGGACGCCGGCCTCCTGCGCGACGTCGCGGACATCTACTCCCTCACGGTGGGGCAGGTGGCCGCCCTGCCCACGGGCCGCACCTACAGGACGCGCGCCAAGGGCCACGACGTGGGCGACCCCATCCCCACGGGCCGGCGCACCGCCGAGAAGCTCGTGGCCCAGATCGAGGCCTCCAAGTCCCGCCCGCTCTCCCGGGTGCTGTTCGGCCTGGGCATCGTGCACGTGGGCTCCTCGGTGGCCGACGCGCTCGCGACCGCCTTCCCCTCCGTCGAGCTGCTGCGCGCCGCCACCGAGGAGGAGCTCGCCCAGGTGGACGGCGTGGGCCCGGTCGTCGCCTCCAGCGTGGCCGAGTTCTTCTCCATCCCCGAGAACCTCGAGGTGCTCGCCCGCCTCGGTGCGGCAGGCGTCACCATGGCCGACGAACCCCCCACGGCCCCGGAGCGCCCCCAGACCCTGGCAGGCCTCACCTTCGTGCTCACGGGCAGCCTGCAGGGCATGACGCGCGACGAGGCCGGCGCCGCCCTCAAGGCCCTCGGCGCCAAGGTGTCGGGCAGCGTCTCCAAGCGCACGAGCTACGTTGTGGCCGGTGAGGCCGCTGGCTCCAAACTCGCCAAGGCCGAGTCGCTCGGCGTGCCGGTGCTCGACCAGGCCGCCTTGGAGCGCGTCCTCGAGACGGGTGAGCCCCCGGCGCCCGCCGACCCCGCGTGACCGCCGCTCCCCGTGCGTGTCGGCCGGGGCGGACGGTGAAAACCCTGTAGAGTCCCCCGAATGTCGTCGGGGGTTCCTCGGGTTCGCGGGTACCCGGGTCTTCGGTACCCACCCGCGATCCCAAGGAGGAAGCCCATGGCAGACAACGACACCCGCACCGCAGCCCCCGTCGACGACGCGCACCGCGTCCGCATCGTCAAGGTCCTCGGCCGCATAGCCTCGGTCCTCTCGGTGCTCATGTACGTCTCGTACATCCCGCAGATCGCCAACAACCTGGCCGGCAACTACGGCTCGCCGCTGCAGCCCCTCGTGGCCATGGTCAACTGCGTGTTCTGGACCGCCTACGGCCTGCTCGAGAAGCCCCGCGACATGCCCATCGTGGTGGCCAACGTCCCCGGCATCGTGCTCGGCTGCATCACCTTCCTTACCGCGCTCCACTAGGCGGCTGCCTCTTCAGGGTCTTTTGTCTTGTTGACGGTCTGATAGGGGCCGTCAACGGCCGAGTTGCTAGACTTGGCAAAAACCCTATGGAGAGGAGAGATGCCATGGCCCAAGAGCCCAAGGCGTCCGACGGGCGCGCGGTGCGCGTCATCGAGGTGAAGGAATCGGTCTTCGCGGCCAACGAGCAGAGGGCCGACAGGCTGCGCGACGACCTCAGGGAGCGGGGGACGTTCCTGCTCAACGTCATGAGCAGCCCCGGCTCGGGGAAGACCACCCTCCTCACCCGCACGGCCGAGCGCCTGCGCGACCGCCTGTCCATGGGCGTCATGGAGGCCGACATCGACTCCGACGTCGACGCCGTGACCATGGCCGACGCCGGCGTGGTGGCCGTGCAGCTCCACACCGGCGGCATGTGCCACCTCGACGCCGCCATGACCTCCCAGGGCCTCACGGAGCTCGATGCCGCCGCCGCCGAGCAGGGGGCCGCCCCCATCGACCTCGCCGTCCTCGAGAACGTGGGCAACCTCGTGTGCCCCGCCGAGTTCGACACCGGTGCCTCGGCCTCGGTGGCCCTGGTCTCGGTGCCCGAGGGCGACGACAAGCCCCTCAAGTACCCCCTGATGTTCGAGGTGGTCGACGTCGTGGTGGTCAACAAGGTCGACACCTGCGAGCTCTTCGACTTCGACATCGAGCGGTTCCGCGAGAACGTGCGCCTGCGCAACCCCGAGGCCCCCGTCATCTGCCTGTCGGCCAAGACCGGCGAGGGCGTCGACGCCTGGACGGCGTGGCTCGAGGGTGCCGTGGCCGCCTGGAAGGGAGGCTCCCATGCCTAACGAGCGTCGTATGGCCGCCGACGAACGCATCGAGCGGCTCCGGGAGGCCGGCCTCACCGTGGAGGGCGACTACGTGCCCCCCGAGGCGTCCGACCCCTCTGTGGCCGTGCGCAAGCCGGTCCTCGAGCTGGCCCAGATGGTCTCCGACCGCATCGGCCACAAGGTCACCCCGGCGGACCCCGAGTACTACGGCCTGGCCGCCTGCATCACCGACCCCATGGCCAAGGTGGCCCTCAAGATGGGGGTGCGCAAGCCCAAGACCCTCGCCCAGCTGGCCGAACTCTGCTCCATGGACCCCGCGGAGCTCGAGCCGCTCCTGTTCGACATGGGCTACGTGGGCCTCATCGAGTGGAACCGCGAGAACGAGGACGGCCGCAATCCCGAGGGCGAGCTGCGCTACGTGCTGCCGCCCTTCGTGCCGGGCTCGGCGGAGTTCTTCAACATGCGCCAGTCCCAGATCGACGAGCACCCCCAGGTGGCCAAGATGTTCGAGCGCATGACCCAGCTCCCCCTGGAGCGCGTCACCGCCATGGTGCCCCCGGGCGGTGCCGGCATCGGCATGCACGTGATCCCCGTGGAGCGGGCCATCCCCATGGAGAACGAGTCGGCCTCGGTGGAGCACATCACCCACTGGCTCGACAAGTACGACGGCAAGTACGCCGCCAGCCCCTGCAGCTGCCGCATGAGCCGTGAGAAGCTGGGGGAGGGCTCGGCCGACGACCCCGAGGACTGGTGCATCGGCGTGGGCGACATGGCCGACTACCTCGTGGACACCCAGCGCGGCCACTACATCGACCGCGACGAGGTGCTCGCCATCCTGGCCCACGCCGAGGAGAACGGCTTCGTGCACCAGGTCACCAACATCGACGGCGAGCACAAGATCTTCGCCATCTGCAACTGCAACGTGAACATCTGCAACGCCCTGCGCACGAGCCAGCTGTTCAACACGCCCAACATGAGCCGCTCGGCCTACACCGCCGAGGTCGACCGCGAGGCCTGCGTGGCTTGTGGCCGCTGCGTCGAGGTGTGCCCCGCCGGTGCGGTGTCCCTCGGCCAGAAGCTCTGCTCCGCCAAGGCCGGCGGCAAGGTGCCCGAGTACCCCGTGCGCGAGCTGCCCGACGCCACGCCCTGGGGCCCCGAGCGCTGGAGCCCCAACTACCGCGACGACAACCGTCGCGAGACCTACGACTCCGGCACGGCCCCCTGCAAGACCGCCTGCCCGGCCCACGTGGCCGTCCAGGGCTACCTCAAGCTGGCCGCCCAGGGCCGCTACCGCGACGCCCTCGCCCTCATCAAGCGCGAGAACCCGCTGCCCGCCGTGTGCGGCCGCATCTGCAACCGCCGCTGCGAGGACGCCTGCACCCGCGGGCGCGTGGACGCCGCCGTGGCCATCGACGAGGTCAAGAAGTTCGTGGCCGCCGCCGACCTCGACCCGGCCACCCGCTACGTGCCGCCGGCGGTGACCCCGTCCAACCGCGGGGGCTTCCCCCAGAAGGTCGCCATCGTGGGCGCCGGGCCGGCCGGCCTCTCGTGCGCCTACTACCTGGCCGAGAAGGGCTACGCCCCCACGGTCTTCGACCGCAACCCGCGGCCCGGCGGCATGCTCTCCTACGGCATCCCGTCTTTCAAGCTCGAGCAGGACGTCATCGACGCCGAGATCGACGTCATGGCGCAGATGGGTGTGGAGTTCAGGCTCGGCGTCGACGTGGGCTCCGACGTGACCCTCGACGAGCTCCGCGAGCAGGGCTACGACGCCTTCTACCTCGCCATCGGCTGCCAGGGCTCCCGCTCCGCCGGCATCCCCGGCGAGGATGCCGGGCGCGTCTCCTCCGCCGTGGACTTCCTGCACCGGGCCGCCGAGGGCGCCCTCGACGGCGCCTCCCTCGGCCGCACGGTCGTCGTGGGCGGCGGCAACGTGGCCGTGGACGTGGCCCGCACGGCCGCCCGGGCCGGCGCCTCCTCCGTGGAGATGCGCAGCCTGGAGCAGCGGGGCGAGATGCCCGCCAGCGACGAGGAGCTCGAGGAGGCCGCCGAGGACGGTGTCACCGTCACGTGTGGCTGGGGCCCGGCCGAGGTGCGCGTGGGCGACGACGGCTCCGTCTCATCCGTGGTGTTCAAGCGCTGCGTGAGGGTATTCGACGACGAGGGGCGCTTCTCGCCGGTCTACGACGAGGCCGACACCGAGGAGGTCCCCTGCGACACCCTCGTCTTCTCCATCGGCCAGGCCGTGGAGTGGGGTGCGCTCCTCGAGGGCAGTGCCGTGGAGCTCGGCCGCGGCGGCTCGCCGGTGGTGGACCCCGTGACCTACCAGACGGCCGAGCCCGACGTCTTCTGCGGCGGCGACGTGGTCACCGGCCCGCGCTTCGCCATCGACGCCATCGCCCAGGGCCACGAGGCGGCCGTCTCCATCCACCGCTACGTGCACCCCGGCTCCAGCCTCACCGTGGGCCGCAACCCCCGGTTCTATGTGGAGCTGGACAAGGACGACGCCGTGCTGCCCAGCTACGACACCTCCTCGCGCCAGCGCCCCGCGACCGACAGGGCCAAGGAGAAGGCCGAGCCCTTCCGCGAGTACGCGGGGACGCTCACCGAGGAGCAGGTGCGCACCGAGACCGCGCGCTGCCTGTCCTGCGGCGCGAGCTGGGTGGACCCCAACCAGTGCATCGGCTGCGGCCTCTGCACCACCCGCTGCGAGTTCGACGCCATCCACCTGGTGCGCGACCACCCCGAGGCCAGCACCATGGTGCGCTCCGAGGACAAGCTCAAGGCCATCGGCCCCTACGCCCTCAAGCGCGCGGCGAAGATCGCCGTCCGCAAGATCAGGCGGGAGGTGTAGGCGCGGTGCACGAGCTGGGCATCGTGTTCTACATCGCCGACGAGGTGAGGGACGTCGCCCTGGCCAACGGGGCGACGTCCGTGGCCTCGGTCACCGTGGAGCTCGGGGAGGTCTCTGGGGTGGTGCCGCGGCTCCTCCAGGACGCCTGGCGCTGGTGCGCCGACCGCGAGGACCTGCTCCGCGACTGCGAGCTCGTCATGGAGGAGGAGTCCGCCGTGACGCTCTGCGAGGACTGCGGCACCCGCTACGGCACGGTGGCCCACGGCCGCACGTGCCCCGCCTGCGGCAGCCCGCACACCCACCTGGAGCAGGGATCGGGCGTGGTGATCCGCGAGATAGCCGTCGTCTAGGCCCTGCCCCGCGACGCGGCGGATGTGACAGGGGCGCCTGGCCCATCTGTCACTTCTTATATTTCATCGTTGAAATGACGGGCCGCCGTCCGGGCCCCTTCCGACGGAGAACCGCGCCGGAAGGGGCCCCGGCGCCTGACCGCCGCCGCTCTGTTACGCCCCCTTTTCCATCTCGTAAGCCCTGGGGGCACGAAACAGGGGCCACACACTGCCGCCGTAGGGTACGAGAGACCCGGACAAGTCCCCGGCCCCTAGGGAGTGAGCATGACCCAACCGCAACCCGGCCCCACCCTCTGGCGCCCCGAGTTCGAGCACGACGCCTGCGGCATCGGCGCCCTCGCCCACATCAAGGGCAGGCGCAGCCACCAGATGGTCGACGACGCCCTGTCGGTCCTCGTCAACCTCGAGCACCGCGGCGGCGTGGGCCTCGAGCGCACCACCGGCGACGGCGCCGGCATCCTTTTGCAGGTGCCCCACCGGTTCTTCCGCAAGGAGGCCCAGAAGGAGGGGTGCCTGCTCCCCGACGAGGGCGACTACGGCGTGGCCATGCTCTTCCTGCCCCAGGACGAGTTCGGCGTGACCGCCGCCCGCCGCACCTTCGAGGACGGCTGCGCCGCCGCCGGCCTGCCGCTGCTGTTCTGGCGCGAGGTCCCCGTGGACCCCCACGACCTTGGCGAGGCCGCCCGCGACACCATGCCCTCCATCTGGCAGGCCTTCATCGGCCGCCCGGACGCCGTGGCCGCCGGCGACGACTTCGAGCGCGCCCTCTACGTGTGCCGCCGCACCGTCGAGAAGGCGGCCGAGGCCTCGAGCGCCCTCGACGGCCGCATCTTCTACGTGTGCTCCATGAGCGCGCGCACGGTGGTCTACAAGGGCATGCTGCTCGCCACCCAGATGCGCCGCTTCTTCCTCGACCTCAACGACGCCGCCGTGGAGAGCGCCCTCTGCCTCGTGCACTCCCGCTACTCCACCAACACCACGCCCAGCTGGGAGCGCGCGCACCCCAACCGCTACATCATCCACAACGGCGAGATCAACACCCTCAAGGGCAACGTCTGCGCCCTGCGCGCCCGCGAGCCCGGGCTCTACTCGCCGGTGATGGGCCCCGACCTCGAGAAGGTCCTGCCGGTCATCGACCGCGAGGGCTCCGACTCCGCCATCCTCGACAACGTGCTCGAGTTCCTCGTCATGAACGGCCGCTCCATGAGTCGCGCGGCCTCCCTGCTCATGCCCGATCCCTGGGACCGCAACGACCACCTCGACCGCGAGCGCCGTGCCTTCGACCGCTACCAGTCCATGCTCATGGAGCCCTGGGACGGCCCGGCCGCCGTCGCCTACACCGACGGCCGCACCCTCGGCGCGTCCCTCGACCGCAACGGCCTGCGCCCGGCCCGCTACTACGTGACCCACGACGACCGCCTGCTGCTCTCCAGCGAGGTGGGCACCCTGGACGTGGACCCGGCCGACATCCTCGTGGCCGGCTCCCTCGGCCCCGGCGAGATGCTCGAGGTGGACCCGGCCGAGGGCCGCATCGTCTGGAACGACGAGCTCCGTCGCGACCTCGCCAGCGCCAAGCCCTTCGCCGACTGGATCGCCGAGGAGACCCTCGCCGTGGGGGACCTCGACGACCCGGGCGACCCGGGCCGCGAGCCCTTCGGCGGGCGCCCCTTCGCCTGGTCCATGGCGGCCCTCGGCCACTCGTGGGACGACGTCGCCGAGGTGCTGCGCCCCATGGCCGAGAAGGGCGCCGTGCCCCTGGCCTCCATGGGCTTCGACACGCCGCTCGCCTGCCTCTCGGCGAGGCCCCGGCCGTTCTTCGACTACTTCTACCAGCTGTTCGCCCAGGTGACCAACCCGCCCATCGACGCCCTGCGCGAGTCCATGGTCACGAGCAGCGTGCTCTACCTCGGCAACCACGGTAACATCCTCGAGGACGCCCGCGACAACTGCCGCCTCGTGGCCCTCGACGGCCCCATCCTGTCCGACGACGCCTTCCGCCGCGTCGCCGCCCTCGACCGCACCGGCTTCCACGCCCGCACCTTCGTGGGCGCCTTCGACCCCGCCGCGGGCCCTGACGCCCTCGAGGCCTCCCTGGACGCCCTCTGCGACGAGGTGGAGCGGGCCGTGGCGGCCGGCACCAACGTCGTGGTGCTCACCGACGACTGCGACCCCGCGCTGGTCCCCGTGCCGTCGCTGCTTTCCCTCGGCGCCGTCCACGACCGCCTCATGGCCCGCGGCCTGCGCATGGAGGCCGACATCGTCGTGGACACCGGCGACGCCGTCTGCGCCCACGACTTCGCCGCCCTCGTGGGCTTCTCGGCGTCCGGCGTGCACCCCCGCGGCGCCCACGACGCCTTGGCCTGCGCCGTCGCCACCGGCGCCGTCACCGTGGGCCTCGCCGAGGCCCTGGCCAACTACGACCGCGCCGTCACCTCGGGCATCGTCTCCATCATGTCCAAGATGGGCATCTCCACCATGCAGGGCTACCACGCCGCCCGGATCTTCGAGGCCGTGGGCCTCGCCGGCGAGGTCGTGGACCGCTGCTTCTCCGGCGTGCCGTCGCGCGTGGGCGGCCTGGGCTTCGCGGACATCCAGCGCGAGCTCGTGGAGCGCCGCGCCGAGGCCGACGCCCTGGCCCTCTCGCCGGCCCCCGACCAGCTGCCCAGCTCCGGCGCCACCAAGTGGCGCCCCGACAACGGCGTGTGGGAGGGCGAGGAGCACCTCATCGACCCCGAGGCCATCTACCTCCTGCAGCGCGCCTGCCGCGAGAACGACGCCGACCTCTGGGACGCCTACGTGGCCCATGTGCACCGCCCCGGCCGCCCCATGATGCTGCGCGACCTCCTCGAGTGCGTGCCGCTGCCCTCCGGCCCCGTGCCCCTCGACGAGGTGGAGCCCGCCTCCTCCATCGTCCGCCGCTTCAACACCGGCGCCATGAGCTACGGCTCCATCTCCAAGGAGGCCCACGAGTGCCTGGCCGTGGCCATGAACCGGCTGGGCGGCCGCTCCAACACCGGCGAGGGCGGCGAGGACCCGGCCCGCGAGGCGCCGCTGGCCCCCGGCTCCACCGCCGGATGGCGGCCCGGCGACTCCGCCAGGAGCGCCATCAAGCAGGTGGCCTCGGGGCGCTTCGGCGTCACGAGCCGCTACCTCGGCAGCGCCACCGAGATCCAGATCAAGATGGCCCAGGGCGCCAAGCCCGGCGAGGGCGGCCACCTGCCCGGGGCCAAGGTCTACCCCTGGATCGCCGAGGTGCGCCGCTCCACCCCGGGCGTGGGCCTCATCAGCCCGCCGCCGCACCACGACATCTACTCCATCGAGGACCTCGCCGAGCTCATCTTCGACCTCAAGAACGCCAGCCCCGGCGCCCGCGTGTCGGTGAAGCTCGTGGCCGAGGCCGGCGTGGGTACCATCGCCACCGGCGTGGCCAAGGGCGGCGCCGACAAGATCCTCATCTCCGGCTCCAACGGCGGCACCGGCGCCGCCCCGCGGGACTCCATCTACCACGCGGGCCTGCCCCTGGAGCTGGGCCTCGCCGAGGCCCAGCAGACGCTGCTCCGGAACGGCCTGCGCTCCCGCGTGGTCATGGAGGCCGACGGCAAGCTCATGAGCGGCCGCGACGTGGCCGTGGCGGCCCTCCTCGGCGCCGAGGAGTTCGGCTTCGCCACCATGCCCCTCGTGGCCATGGGCTGCCTCATGCAGCGCGACTGCCAGCAGGACACCTGCCCGGCCGGCATCGCCACCCAGAACGCCTGCCTGCGCAGGCAGTTCAAGGCCACCCCCGACGACGTGGTCAACTTCATGACCTTCATGGCCGAGGACCTCCGCCGCGAGATGGCGGCCCTGGGTTTCCGCACGGTGGACGAGATGGTGGGGCACCCGGAGCGCCTGCGCCAGAAGGCGGGGGAGGGCCCGTGGAAGGCCCGCACCCTGGACCTCTCGGCCGTCCTCGCCGTGGGCACCAACCTCTACGGCACCTCGGTCCCCGGCGCCTCGGGCACGCGGTTCCTCGAGGAGATGCGCTTCGACATGGCCCTCGAGCGGACCCTCGACGCCACGCTCTTCATCCCGTACACGGCCGACGCCCGCGAGCACCTGACGCCCATCGAGTTCACGGCCGACCTCGCCAACGTCAACCGCTGCGTGGGCACCATGCTCGGCGCCGCGGTGACGGCGCGGCACCCCGAGGGGCTGCCCGACGACACCGTCCGCATCCGGTGCCAGGGCTCCGGCGGCCAGTCGTTCGGCGCGTTCCTGCCGGCGGGCATCTCCCTCGACATCTCGGGCGACGCCAACGACTACGTGGGCAAGGGCCTCTCCGGCGGCATCGTCTCGGTGCACCCGGGCGAGGGGGCCGCGTACAAGTTCAACGAGAACACCGCTATCGGCAACGTGGCCTTCTACGGCGCCACGGGCGGTCGCGGCTTTGTGAACGGCCTTGCCGGCCAGCGCTTCGCCGTGCGCAACTCCGGCGCCACGGTGGTGGCCGAGGGGGTGGGCACCTGCGGCTGCGAGTACATGACCGGCGGCGTGGCCCTCATCCTGGGCGAGGTGGGCCCCAACTTCGCCGCCGGCATGAGCGGCGGCGTGGCCTACGTCTACGACGAGCTGGGCACTCTGGAGTCGCGGGTGAACAAGGGCCTCGTGGACGTGCTGCCCTGCGACGGGGACGACCTCGAGCGGGTGCGCGCCCTCATCGAGGAGCACGTGGAGCGCACCGGCAGCCCCTTGGGCATCAAGCTGCTCTACCGCTTCGGCCCGGTGTCCGGGAGGTTCAGGAAGGTGCTGCCGCGCGAGTACGCGCGGGTGACCGCCCTGGTGGACTCCGCGATTGCGGCGGGCGCCACCAGGGCCGAGGCCGAGCAGCAGGCGTTCGACGCCATGAGGATGGGGAGGTAGGCCATGGGCAAGGTCGGTGGCTTTCTCGAGATAGACCGTTGCACCCACGGCGAGCGCCCCGTCGAGGAGCGCCTGGGCGACTACCGCCCCATCGCCGTGCCACTGCCGGACGAGCGCCAGCGCCTCCAGGCGAGCCGCTGCATGGACTGCGGCGTGGCGTTCTGCCAGACCGGGCGCCCCTTCGGACGCGCCCGCGTGAGCGGCTGCCCGCTCCACAACCTCATCCCCGAGTGGAACGACCTCGTATGGCGCGGGCTCTGGGGCGAGGCGGCGGCCCGCATGCGCGTCACCAACCCGATGCCCGAGTTCACGGGCCGCGTGTGCCCGGCCCTCTGCGAGGCGGCCTGCAACCTGGGCCGCGACCGCGGGGCCACCGCCATCAAGGACGACGAGCTCGCCATCTCCGACCACGAGTGGGCCGACGGCGGCCCGACCGCGTTCGACCCCGGGCGCCCCCGGCCCCTCGCCGGGCGCTCGGTGGCCGTGGTGGGCTCCGGCCCCGCCGGCCTCGCCGCCGCCTGGGAGCTCCGCCGCCTGGGCGCCGACGTCACCGTGCACGAGCGCTCGGACGCCCCCGGCGGCCTCCTCATGTACGGCATCCCGACCATGAAGCTGGACAAGGCCGTGGTGCGCCGCCGCGTGGAGTGGCTCGCGGGCCAGGGCGTGGCGTTTGAGACGGGCTCCGACGCCTCCGACCCGGCCGTGGCCGACGGGATCGTCTCGTCCTGCGACGCCGTGGTGCTGGCCTGCGGCGCCGGGGCCGCCCGCCGCCTCGCGGTGCCGGGGTCGGACCTCGACGGCGTGGTCATGGCGGTGGACTACCTCACGGCAAGCACCGGGGCCGTCGAGGCGGCCGACGGCGACCCCGCGGCCGTCGCTCCGGAGATCTCGGCCGCGGGGCTCGACGTCGTGGTCGTCGGCGGCGGCGACACCGGCACCGACTGCGTGGCCACGGCCCTGCGCCAAGGCGCCCGCTCGGTCCGGCAGCTGGAGTTCATGGCGCGCCCGCCCGAGACGCGCCCGGCCTCCAACCCGTGGCCCGAGTGGCCCCAGGAGCTCAAGGTGGACTACGGCCAGGTGGAGGCCGAGGCCGTGGAGGGCGTCGACCCCCGCACCTGGGGGGCCGACGCCCAGGCCCTCGTGGACGGCGGCGACGGCTCGGTGTCCGCGCTGCGCTTCCGGCACCTGGACTGGTCGGGCGGGACCCCCGTGCCCGTCGAGGGCTCCGAGGAGGAGGTCCCGGCCCAGCTCGTGCTCATCGCCATGGGCTTCACCGGCCCGGTGCCGGCGGTCCTCGAGGCCTTCTCCGTGGAGACGTGCGACGACCGCCCGCTGCCGCTGGTGGGGGAGGGAGGCCACGGGGCCGTGTCCGGTTGCGCCGTGCCGGTCTTCGTGGCGGGCGACTGCCGCTCCGGCGCCTCCCTCGTGGTGAGCGCCATGGCCGACGGCCTGGCCTGCGCACGGGAGGTGGCGTCCCGCCTCTCCTGACCCTGTCGGCAAGGGCCCCCTCACGATCGGTTCGTGAGGGGGCCCTTTTTTGTTCCTCCCGTGTCCATAGATATCTCTAAATTCATAAATAGACATAGGTGAAATCGGTAAAAAGCACCAGGTTGCCTAGGTGTTCGCCTCCGCTTGCCGACTGAAAACTGAGTGTCCCTTGAAAGTATCTATTTTTCAGAGTAGAGTCAGGAATGCTCTGTAGAGGTCGTCGCCTGCGGCACGGGACGTGCCGCGGCCAACGGAGGTTCCGAGATGAATGCATCCACCCCAAGAAAACGCACATTTGCATTCGTGCTCTCGCTCCTGCTCGTCTTGCAGATGCTGGTTCCCAGCGCAAGCCTGCAGGCAATCGCCGAGGAGATGACGGGAGGGGGGTGACTCTGCGGCAGTGGTGGAGCCCGTCGGCGACGACGAGCCCCAGGACGCCGCTCCCGACGCCGCCCCCGAGGAGGCTGTCCCGGACGACGAGGCCGTCGACGGCGACGGCGAGGGCGACGATGCCGCCGCCCCGAAGGCCCCCACCCCCTCCGAGGTGGCCGTGCCCGCCGCGGCAGACCTGCTCGCCGCCCTTCCCACCCCCGTGACCGAGGGTGACGACGCCCCCGCGGCCCAGGCGGCCGACACCACCGTGGGCTCGCTCACCATCTCCGGCGGCACCGCGGGCGTGGACTATACGGTCTCCGGCACCACCGTGGTGGTGCAGACCGGCACGCCCCTCACCTTCAAGGGCACCCTCACCAACGGCACCGTCCAGATCAAGCAGGGCACCTCTGCCAACATCGCCCTGAACGGCGCCACCATCACGTCCAACACCAACAGCTCGCCCATCAACCTCATGGGCACGGGCACCACCCTCAGGCTCTTCCTGGCCGACGGTACCACCAACACCATCACGGTGAGCAGTCCCAGCTCGGTCTTCTGCGCCGGTATCCACTGCGGCGCCGGCTCCACCCTCTACATCGACGACTCGGTGGCCAACTGGAGCGGCTCCACCCACGTCGAGGTGCTCAACGGCGTGGTGGACACCACGGCCACCCTGGACAACGGCACGGCCGTCGCCCAGGGCGACCCGGTCACCCGTCTGGCGAGCCCCGACCCCGGCAAGCTCGTCGTGCGGGGCGGCGGCGGGTCGGCCGCCATCGGCTCCGGCTCCCAGGAGAACGCCGGTAACATGATCTTCGACGGCGGCGTCATCACCGCCTACGGCGCCGGCGGCCACGCCAACAACGGCGGCACCAACGCCAACCAGAACTGGAGCTCCGGCACCGGCATCGGCGCCGGCGCCGCCGGCGGGGCCACCAACATGTGGTTCAACGGCGCCCGGATCGCCGCCTACGGCTCCTACCACGGTGCCGGCATCGGCGCCGGGTGGTCCAGCGGCGCGGTGGCCACCCAGGCCGGCGCGGTGGCCGGCGGGGGGAACAAGACCTGTGGCAACATCTACATCAACGCCGGTTACCTCACCTCCCAGGGCTACGAGCACGGCAACGCCTTCGGCGGCGCCTGCGGCACCACCGCCACCAACTGCATCATCCGCATCACCGGCGGCACCCTTCACCCCTCCTCCTACTCCGGCAAGTTCGACATCGGCGGCACCGGCGGCTACACCATCGTCACCGGCGGCTCGGTCTACGTCTCCAACAAGAACAAGTTCACCGGCGTGGGCAACACCGCCTACAACACCCAGGGCGTCACCACGTGGAGCGACGTGACCGCCCTCGGCGGCTCCCTGCCCGCCGAGGACAAGGTCTTCATGCTCACCGTGGATCTCTCCACCTCCGCCGAGCACCTCACCAATGAGAAGCTCGAGGACTTCAAGCTCTTCATCGGCGGAGAGGACGCCAGCTACGGCGCCCCCACCGAGTTCGAGGGCGGCAAGCTCTACCTGTGGCTGCCCGAGTGGGTGGCCGCCCCCAACGCCGAGAAGGAGGTGCGCATCGAGATGTCGGTGCGCAAGGACGACGGCACCGTGGCCAAGATCGACCCCCTCTACATCGCCAAGCCCTCCACCTCCGACACCACCCAGACCGTCAAGCGCTACATCGAGTTCCCCTTCCCGAACGAGTACCAGAAGACCCTCGAGAAGGACTACGACGGCCTGCCCTTCCCGGCCCTGGTGGTCGACGCCGCCCACCCCATCAAGGTGGTGCGCCAGGTGGGCGACCAGACCCTGACCGAGCTGCTCGACAAGGGTGACGACGTCAAGTTCAAGTACCAGATGCTCAAGGAGAACGAGGACGGGGAGTGGGTGCCCGACGGGGCCGAGTCCGAGGAAGGCGCCGCCACCCTGCCTACCGACACCGGTCGCTTCCAGGTGACCATGACCTCCTACCAGTACGCCAAGGACCCGGCCTACGCCTCGAGCTACTGGGGTCACCAGGCCAAGGGCGTGGCCACCATCAACCCGGTGCCCGCCGTGCTCACCATGGAGGGCGTCGAGTGGGGCCACCTGGCCGACGACGGCACCTGGACCCAGATCACCCAGGACAGCGCCGCGGGCCAGGCCGGCAACCGCCTCAAGCTCACCTTCAACATACGCAGCGCCAACACCACGGCGCTAACCTGTGCCGCCCCCACCGGCTCGTTCCAGGTGCGCATCGACGGCAAGAAGGTGGGCGACCCCATCGTCCTCACCGCCGAGGGTGTGGGAGCCTCGGCCTTCTCCACCATCGAGTGGCCCGACATCGCTGTGGGCTCCCAGACCGGCGGCACCGAGACCCGCCACGCCACCAAGGTCACCTACTACCTCGACCCCGCCAACCGCGACGGCCTCCTCGACATCCTCGAGTCGGCCGCGGGCGGCGGCGAGCACACGGTGAACATCGAGTACATCGCCGACAAGAACTACATCCAGGGCGTGGACAAGAACCCCGACAACGCCAAGGAGGACGACACCTTCATCGTGCCGGTGCCGCCCACCGGCGACGTGGTCCCCGGCCCCGACGACCCCATCAAGGTTGAGCCCACCCCCGACCCCGGCCCCGACGACCCCGACGGCCCCGTGGACCCCGACGACAAGACCCTGGTGGTCCGCAAGACCATCACCGCGTCCTACAGCTCCTTCCACAGCAACGACGCCGAGATCGCCGACTTCTTCAACCTCAAGTTCCAGTCGAGCTCCTCGGCCAAGGTCATATGCACCACGTCCAACGCCGCCGTGGCCGACATCGTCCGCGCCGAGGACGGCTCCATCGACCTCGAGAACATCAAGGTCCAGGTGAACAGCTGCGGCACCGCCACCATCGTGATGGAGCAGGGGGCGAACGCCCTCTACACGGGCACCCGCTACATCCTCACCGTCAACATCATCCCGGACCCCTCCATCAAGCCCAAGGTCCAGATCCGCATGGTCACGCGCAACCTCGACCACCCCGGCCAGCCGGCGCGCCCCGGTGACCGCATCGAGTACCTGGTCACCGGCCTGAACCTCACCGAGGGGTCCGCATGGCAGGCCGCCACCCTCTGGACCACCCTCGACAGCCGCCTCACCCTCGACGAGGACTCCGTGCGCATGGCGGCCAACTACGCCACGCCCGACGTGTCCACCACCCTGGGCACCTCCGCCTTCTATGCGGCCGCGGCCGAGCAGGGCTTTGTCTGGGAGGACCTCGACTGGAGCGACCTGGCCGACGACGCCTGGAACCTGAGCGGCGCCACGGTCTCGGCCGGCGCCGGCACGGTGTACGGCGGCCAGTCTACCACCCTGCGTTTCGTCGCCACCCTCAACAGCGGCACCACCGGCCGTCCCACCGACCCCGATGACCCCAAGCCCGTCGACCCGACCCCTGGCGGCGGCGGCTCCTGGGGCGTCAACCCCGACCCGCTCCCCGGTGAGGACCCCGGGACGCCCAAGCCCCTTGACCCGGACAACCCCGACGACATCGTGGTCGTGGGCGACGACCCCACCCCCGACCCCGACGACCCCGACAACCCCAACCCCGTCGACCCGGGCACCATCCCGCCGCTGCCCGTGATCCCCAAGGACCCCGTGGTCGTGCCCGACCCCGACGACCCCGACGGTGAGGCCGACATCTCCGTGACAAAGAAGGCCGCCAACCTCACCCATCCCGACGCCAAGCGGGCCCTCGTGGGCGACGAGATCTCCTACACCATCACCCTCGCCAACAAGGGGGCCGACACCGCCTGGTACTCGCCGGTGATCCGCGACACCCTGCCCCAGGGCCTCGAGTTCGTGCCCGGCACCCTGGTGCTCACCCGTGTCGACGGGACGGAGCAGCCCGTGGACGACGCGGTATACGTGGAGTCCACCCGCACCATCGCCGTCTATGTGGACGACCTTTACGGCGGCGAGTCGACCAAGCTCACCTTCACCTGCCGGGTGACCCCCGACGCCCAGGGCACCGAGGGCGCCAACGTGGCCTTCGCCTTTGGCACCACCCCCACCGAGAAGTGGGAGGAGGAGCACCCCACCCCTGACCCTGACGACCCCGATAACCCGGACAACCCTGACAATCCGGACAACCCGGACAACCCGGACGATCCGTCGCCTGCCCCCAAACCCAAGCCAGAGCCCGGCGATCCCTTCGTGCCCGACCCGCCGGCCGGCGTGGACCCGGACGACCCCACCTACAACCCGTGGGAGGACTTTGACTGGGACACCTATCCGGAGAACAAGCCCACGCCCGAGCCCAGCGACCCGGTGACGCCCGGTCAGTCCGGCGGCGTCATGCCGGCCGATCCCGACGAGGACGGTCTTGCCATGGCCCTCACCGGCGAGAACCTCACCCGCGACATCTCCCGCACCATGGTGGGCGACACCATCCGCTATACCGCCACCTTCACCAATACCCAGGACCACACGGCCCTCTACGAAACCGTCCTGCGCAACATCGTCCCCGACGGCCTCACGGTGGTCCCCGGCTCCATCTACGTCGAGGTGCCCGACACCGCGGCGCCCGTGAGCCTGCTCGCCCTCACCGACGGCGTCGCCCCGGCCGCCGCGCCCGAGGTCACCGAGGACGGCCACCTGCGCTATGCCGTGGCCGACGGCGCCTATGTGGACGCCACCCGCACCATCGGCGTGCGCTCGGGCCACATGCCTGCGGGTACCTCGGTGCGCCTCGTCTACGACGCCGTGGTGGGCCCCGGGGCCGCGGGCCGCACCATCCTCGACCGCGCTTGGGGCCATGGCATGAAGCCGAGCTATTACGACCTCGACTCCGCCGACCCCCAGGTCTCCGAGGCCTTCGTCCCCTCCGGCACCCTCGCCGCGTTCCTCGCCACCGAGGGGCTCGCCACGCTGCCCGCCACCCATGAGATCCCCGTGAGCGACGTGACCGATCCCGCCGACGGTGCCGTGACCCTGACCAAGACGGCCAAGAACCTCACCAGCTCCGACGGCAACACCTATGTGGGCGACCGGGTGCGCTACACCCTGACCCTGGCCAACGACACCCCCGGCTCCGCTGTCTACGACGCGGTCATCGAGGACACCGTGCCCGCCGGTCTGGCCGTCGACGAGTCCACCGTCCGCCTGGTCACGGCCGACGGCCGCTCCGTGGCCTGCCGCGGCGTCTACGACGCGTCGACCCGCCGCCTGTCGGCGGTGGCGGGTGACGTCTTCGGCAGGGGGCAGGCGGTGCTCACCTTCGAGGTGGAGGTCACCTCCGAGGCCGTGGGCGCCGATGTGGGCAACATCGCCCGTGCCTTCGCCACGCTCCCCTCCGACATGGGCGACGGCGAGAGGGTCCCGCTCGTGCCGGGTACGCGCTTTGACCCGCCTGCCGGCTGGGACGCCTTCCTCACCGACTCCGGCAGCCTCTCGGTGGACAGCGGCGACGCCGTCTACCCCTCCGAGCGCGTGAGTGCCCGCGAGGGCGTCAAGGCCCGCGTGCTACCCGTCACCGGCGGCAGGGGACTGGTCCCCGTGACCGGCGACGTCGCATCCCTGGTCCCGGCCCTCGGTCTCATGGCCGCGGTCTCGGCGGCCGCGACCGTCTGGGTGCGCCGGCGCCGCTGACGCACCGACACCGCCCGACCGGGGAGGGCCGGCACCCGCACCTGGGGCGCCGGCCCTCCCCCTGCCTGTCCCAACACCCGGACACTTTTGTCCCAGCGGCCCTGCTAGGAGGCCCTTCTCGGTCGTTTGGTGCTTTTCGGTATGAACCCTGATCTAAACCACCAAACATCGCGTTGTTTGGTGGTCTTGGCCCCTCCGTGCAGGAGAAAAACCACCAAACCATTGGTGTGACTGGCGCGACAGGGGCGTCTGGCCCATCTGTCGCTTCTTATATTCATCAATTTATGGTTCTGACGGCCCATGTCCGAGCATGGCCTCGTGCCCTCCGACATCCCGGCCGGGAGCCGGCTTGCCGGGCATAGGGACGCCTCCCATTCCCCGTATTCAGGCAGCGGGGGGGGCGATTCAGAGGTGCGGGCCCCTTCGGGCGCCTACTTTCTTACGGAATTTAAAAGCACCTTGAATACAAGGGACTAGAGAGAGTATATTCAGAAAACGTTTAGGAAAAATGACACTCTCGCCGTCCCCACGACGGTGCGCGACCCGGAGGTGACCCCATGAATGCGCGAACACCCAAAAACCGTCCCTTTGCGTTCCTGCTCTCCATGTTCTTGGCCTTTGAGCTCTGCCTGCCCGGAGCCTGCCTACCGGCACTGGCGGAGGCCATGGAGGTGGCGCCGGAGGTGCCCATGGACACCCGGACCGTCGATGAGGTCGACGGCACCGTCGATGGCCCGGCCGATGACGGCGCCACGGACGGGCCGGCCGACGGGACCGACGGGCCCGCGCCCGTCGACGACCAGGTCGATCAGGCCGACCCGGACCCCCAGGGCCTTCCCGATGACCCCGTGCCCGTCGACGAGCCGGTGGCCGCGGCCTCCGAGGGCCTTCCCGAGCCCCGCGACATCGGTGACGGCTTCACCGACTACGGCGGCCTCTCCATCGCCGGCGGCACCCCGGGGACGAGCTACGCCCTGGAAAACGTCACCTACTCCCGCATCGGCCGCGGGTCCAACGAGACCCCGCCGCAGCACCAGGACGGCCGCCAGTTCCCCGTGACCACCACCGACACCCGCGCCATCGCGATGCTGGTGATCAAGGCCGACGGTGCCTACACCGTCCGCAACACCGCGGGGTCCGGCACCGCCGTGGCCACGGGCATCCGCGTCGCCCCCGGGGTCGACGCCACCATCACCTTTGCCGGCGTGAACATCCAGGGCCAGTTCCCCATGGACATCGCCACCAACTCCACCGCCTCCGGAAACGGCACCGTCGAGGTGTCGGGCGACGACGTGGCCGACAAGACCACGGTCCACCTCATCCTCGCCGACGGCACCACCAACACCCTGCACAACTCCTACTACTCCACGTTGGACACCGGGTCCAACACCCCGGCCGCCTATATGTTCCCGGGCCTGCGCTGCGGCGAGGGCTCCGTGCTCGTGGTCGACGACGAGGTGCTCAACCAGGACGTGTCGGGAGAGCCCGTCGTACCCGCCCAGGGCATGATTCCGGCCGGCACCACCTATGTGGACCGCGACGGCAAGACCCAGACCTCCACGGGCGTGGGCAAGGACCTCGTGTCGAGCCTCTCCAACCTCGAGAGCCGCGACCCCGGCCAGCTGTGGGTCTACAGCGGCATCCGGTCGGCGGCCATCGGCGGCGGCCCCATCGAGAACAGCGGCGACATGACCTTCAACGGCGGCGACCTCCACGTCTACTCCAACGACAAGGCCGCCAACGGCTCGGGCGCGGCCATCGGCGGCGGTCACGCCGGCGGCGGCACCACCATCACCTTCAACGGCGGCACCGTCGACTCCTATGCCTCCTTCCACGGCGCCGCCATCGGCGGCGGGTGCACCTACACCGGCGGGATGTCCGGAAGCACCAGCACCTGGCCCCTGCGCGACGCCATCATCTCCCGCACCGCCAACCACACCATCGCCGGCGACATCACCGTCAACGGCGGCTTCGTGGAGGCATGGGGCGCCGAGCACAGCAACGCCTTCGGCCAGGGCTGCGGCGGCACCAACACCGGCAGGACCATCCTCATCACCGGCGGCACCCTGCTGCCCCACTGGGGAGGCAACGGCGGCTTCCTCGAGATCGGCGGCAGCCAGGGTTACGTGGTCATCACCGGCGGGTCGGTCAACTGCACCCGCTTCCAGGGCAACGACAACGACGGCCTGGCCTACGGCGACCTCGAGCGCACCAAGAAGGTGGCCATGCTCACCATCGACGTGAAGTCCAAGATCCAGGCCATGGCCGACGCCGCCGGCGTCACCCCCGACTTCAACGCCAAGCTCGAGAGCTGGGAGCTCCTGCTCGACAAGATGCTCACCGACCCGCCCTACGGCGCCCCGGCCAACCTCAACGACGGCAAGCTCTACCTGTGGCTCCCCAAGGGCACCAACACCTCCCACCAGATCGACGCCAACTTCTCCTACTACGTGGGTGAGAAGCTCCTCACCTCCAACACGACCCTTCCCCAGGGCTCGGCCGGCTCGGGCGACACCACCGCCAAGGAGTGGGAGAGCTTCAAGCTGGACGAGGACTTCGTCACCAAGAACTGGAGCAAGTACTACGACGGCGAGCCCTTGGAGAAGGTGGACGTCTCCAAGACGCCGATCAAGGTGGACAACCCTGCCGGCGGCCAGCTCGACAACAACGACAAGATCAAATACAACTACCAGCAGATGGACGAGGACGGCAACCCCATCAGCGCCGCCACCACCGGCACCAGGACCCCGGCGGACGCCGGCTTCTACGACATCGAGGTCCGCTCCGAGCAGTACAAGGAGAACGCCCCGTTCTCCCAGACCTACTGGGGCCACTCCGCCACAGGCCGCGCGGTCATCTCGCCGGTGTGCTCCACCACCTCCTGGGAGCTCAGCGAACCGGTGGTCCTCTCCACCACCGACGCCGACGGCAACGAGGTGAGGAAGGAGTACACCGCCCCCACCTGGGCCCAGGACGACAACGCCGGCAACTACAACACCGCCACCAACAACCACCTGGTGGTGCCCGTGGACGTCACCAGCGGCTCCCTGCCCTTCGGCGACTCCTACCCCGACGGCTCCACCATGAGCCGCACCAGCTGCAAGGCCCCCACCGGCCGCCTCCAGCTCTACATCGACGACCGCGCGGTGCCCGAGGGCCTGGGCGGCGTGATCGAGGTCGACCGCGACCGGCTCGAGGACGCGTCCTTCACCCACGCCTGGATCGCGGCCGACGACAGCGGCCGCGAGCACACCATGGCCTACTTCGACCTCACCCGCTCCCAGCTCGAGGCCTTTGGCCTGGAGGACAAGAGCTCCGAGGGCAACGAGCACCACGTGCGGGTCGAGTACACCAGCGCCTCCGCCGACGCCGGTCCCCGCGACGAGGCCGCGGCGGCCTCCGAGGACGACAGCGAGCCCTGGGTGCCCGCCCACAACGACTCCGCCTACGTCAACTACTACGAGTCGGCCAACGACGACAACGCCGTGGAGATCGAGCTGGCCACCCCCGACCTGCGCCTGTTCAACGAGAGCGGCACCGGCTACATCCCCAACGGGGAGGGCCTGGCCGAGGGCGACCTGGCCGCCAACGACGCCAAGCTCAAGCTCGACGAGGACCACGAGCGCGACTGGACGGCCCCCGACGGCACGAGGATGGGCACCGAGGACCACACCGACGTCTCCGCTTTCCGCGACAAGCTCGACGACGCCGGCAACGTGGTCAAGGAGAACCCCGACTGGTTCCCCCTCTACCTCCAGACCAACTCCATCGGCGACGTGGAGTTCACCAGCTCCAACCCGGCGGTGATCTCGGTGGTGCCCAACGACGCCATGACCGACCGCACCTACGTGGAGAACAAGACCGACTACGGCGTGGGGGCCCGGGCCCGGGTGCTCTCGGCGGGGAAGACCACCATCACCGCCACCGTCAAGGGCACCGGCGCCTACAGTGGCGCCTCCAGGAGCTTCGACGTCTACGTCTTCCCCGACCTGGCCAAGAAGCCTGAGCTCACCCTCACCGCCACCGCCTACGACACCACCCGCGACGACGGCACCGTGAGGCCCGGCGACGTGATGCGCTACACCGTCACCGCCACCAACACCGCCGCCGACTCGGCCTGCATCAACCCCGTCTACGAGCTCGGCATTCCCGGCGACACCACCCTCAAGTCCCTCGTGGCCGTGGCCCCCGACGGCACCGAGACCGTCATCGAGAACCCCCGCGTCGTCGACGGCAAGGTGGTCGTCGACAGCCTCCCGACCCTCTTCGGCGGGCAGTCCTGGCGGTTCGTGCTCGATGTGACCGTCGACTCCGACCTGTTCGACCCCGGCCACGGCGCCCTGGAGCTTGCGAGCACCTCCAAGGCCTCGGGCATCTACGGCGTCAACCCCGACCAGTTCGAGTGGGACACCCGCTTCCCGGCCGAGGGCATGCCCGTGGACGATGCCCTGGTGACGGTAGACCCCTCCAAGCCCGCCCCCGACGAGCCCGGCGAACCCGAGCCCGACCCCGACAAGGCCGTCGACATCCTGGGCGGCGACCTCATCGACGAGACGCCGGACCCCGACGACCCCGACGACGAGCCGGACGCCCCCGGGGTGCCCGTGGGCCCGGTGGTCCCCGGCAGCCCCTTCGACGAGGCCGAGCTCCCCGACGATCCCGACGACCCGGATGCTCCGCCCGTGAGGGAGCCCATCCAACCCGGTGACCGCGTCGTGATCTTCGGCGACGACCCCGACCCGGTGACCCCCGAGGACATCGCCAAGGAGCTCGAGGAGCAGATCCGCAAGAAGCTCGAGGAGGACCCCGAGGCCACCGAGGTCAAGATCCCGGTGACCGTGGAGCGCCCCGGCCCCGACGGCACCCCGGAGCGCGTCGAGGTGGTGGTGACCGTGCCCATCACCCCCGACATGCGTCCCGAGCCCGAGGACCGCGACGACCACGATCTGGTCCCGGTGCCCTCCGACGTCGACCCCCGTCCCGACGGCGACATCGTCAGCACCAAGAAGGCCGTCAACGTGACGCCGGGCCACGACCGGCGCCCCAACAAGTCCGTGGCCCTGGTGGGCGACACCATCCGCTACACCGTGACCGTCTCCAACACCCTTCCCGGCGGCGCCTGGTACAACGTCGTCGTGCGCGACGCGCTGCCGGTGGGCCTCGCCTACGTGCCGGGGTCGGCGCGGGTCACCCTGGCCGACGGCACCGAGCTCACGGAGTTCTCCAGCGACTTCGACCCCGCCACCAGGGTGCTGGGCTTCTGCCTCGGCGACCTCGTGAGCGTCTCGTCCGCGTCGGTGACCTTCGACTGCACCGTCACCCCCGACGCCCTCACCGTGGACGTGGAGGGCAACGTGGCCACCCCCTTCGGAACCGAGCCCTCCGCCACCGTCACCCCCGACCCCGAGAACCCCGACGGCCCGCCCTCCGTGGGGCCCGAGCCCGAGACCCCGGGTCCGTGGAACCCCGAGGACCACGACAAGACCTGGGAGGACGTGGAGAAGGAGACCGAGGAGCAGGTCCGCGACGGGCTGCCCGTGCCCGACGACGAGGAGGTGAAGGTTGCCCCCACGGACCCCTCGTTCATCGACGACGTGGTCCACGAGGTGGTCCCCGGCGACCCCGACCACAGCCGCTTCTCCTGCACCAAGACCGCTGAGAACCTCTCCGGTCGCGAGGCCGGCACCGTCCTGGTGGGCGACACCATCCGCTACACCGTGGCCTTCACCAACGGCGACGAGCCCTGGACCCGCTGGTACGACGTGACCCTCTACGACAAGATGCCCGCCGGCGTCACCCCGGTGTCCGGCAGCTTCAGGCTGGTGCTCCCCGACGGCGTCGAGATGTCCTGCCCCGACTCCGTCTACAACCCCGTCTCCGGGGATGTGTCGGTGGCCGTGGGCGCCATCGACGGCGGCCAGACCGTCACCCTCGTCTTCGACGCCCTCGTGGAGGAGGCGGCCGTGGGCACCGACATCGCCAACACCGCCTCGGCCCTGGGCACCGACCCGTCCGGTGCCACCGAGGGCGTGATTCGCGACGGCGGGTCGGCCCCCATCGGCGACCGGCGCGAGGTCGGCGGCCTCCTCGGCATCTACGGCAGCCTCGACGCCTCCACGGCGGCCTCCTCCGAGGTGGCCTACCCGGACGGCGTGCGCCCCGAGGTGTCTCGGCCGGCCCCCGGCGCCACGCTGCCCCAGACCGGGAGCCCCATCAGGGCCACCCTTTCCCAGCGCCTGAGGGCGATCGTTCCGGTGACCGGCGACCAGGCGGCCACCTACGGCTGGGCGCTCCTGGCGGCCCTCGCCTGCGCCGGGGCCGTGACGGTGGTGGAGGGGCGGCGCCGCGGGCGCTGAGACCCCCGTTTCCCCGCGCGTTCCCTGACGGCCCCCGGCGCCCTTCGGCACCGGGGGCCGTCCCCGTTCGCGGCCGTGGTAGAATCAATCACATGGAAACAGATAAGTTTTTGGAGACAATCCGGGAGTCCCTCGCGGCCTCCCGTCCCGGCGGCGCCCCGGCCGGTGCGGGCCCCGACCTTCCGGGCCCCTGCGAGGCCGGCCTTTTCCGGGCGCCCGGCAGGCCGCCCCTCGAGGTGCCCTGGCCCGAGGACCTCGTGGCCCAGGAGACCGGCCCCCGGGAGTCGGAGGCGGCCGCCGCGGCCCGGGCAGACCTCGAACGCCTCCGCGAGGGGTTCTCCCGCCGGGCGGGGCAGGGGGACACGGCCCGCATCGCCCTGCTCGAGGCCCGCTGCCACGAGCTCGAGGCCAAGGTGGCGTCGCTGTCCGAGGCCCTCGCCCGCACCACGGCGGCCGCCACGTCCCAGGCTCGGGAGGCCGTGGCCCGGGCCCTCGACCGGGAACGCCGCGAGGGGGCCCGAAGGGAGCGGGAGGCCCTGGAGAGGGGCCGCGGCCAGGGGCGCTCCCTGGCGTCCGAGCGTCTCGGCGCCGCCGAGGCCGACGCCCGGTCGGCCCGCAGGGAGGCCCGGGCGGCCACGGCCCGCATAGACGACCTCGTCGCCGAGCTCGCCGCCGTGCGCGACGCGGGCCGCCAGCTGGAGCAGGAGCGCGCCTCCCGCGCCCGGGCCGAGCGGGACCACGCCCGGGAGGTCTCCCGCCTCGAGAACGAGGTGCGGCGCCTGGGGGCGGAGCTCGCCCAGCTCCGGGGCCGGGAGCCCGAGATCGACCTCGGGCCCGTCAGCGGCCCCCTCGACGCCATCCGCACCATCCCGCACTCCCTCGTGGAGGAGGTGAGGCTCTTCTCGGGCCTCCAGGACCGGGTGGAGTTCCTGCCGTCGGCCCTCGAGGCCGCCGCCAACTACCACGGGGGCGACCTCGACCGTTACTGGGAGGCCCTCATCGCCATGCACGACGTCATGTGGTCCCTCAAGTTCCAGGAGGCCGACGTCCAGATCAGCCGCGACTTCCGCGACCGCACGGGCTTCCAGTACGCGGCCAACGAGAGCCGCGAGACCCTGGAGATCGAGAGCTGCCGCCGGGCGCGCACCTTCCGCTACCAGGGGCGCGACCGCCTTATGACCAACCACGTCAAGGTGGGCAACTCCGGCAACTACGCCGACGGGGCCCTGCGCATCTACTTCCTGTTCGACGAGGAGCGCCGCAAGCTCGTGGTGGGCCACGTGGGCAGGCACCTGCCCACCAAGAGCTTCATGCGCAGCACGTAGGCACCGTCCGCCAAGGAAGTCGAGGTTGTACCCTCGGGACGGTACAACTTCGTCAAAATCGGCTGATAAACCGTGTGGCCGCGGTGAATGGCCCGATGCCGGCTTGGTCCGGCGCCGTTCAGGACCATAATCAAGGCATATGGGCAGGCGTCACCGGCGCCTGGAAGGGTCACGACCAACGGAGGTTCGACCATGCTCGTCAATTCCAAGCAGATGCTCGACAACGCCGTCGCCGGCCACTACGCCGTCGGCGCCTTCAACACCAACGACCTCGAGTGGTGCCACGCCATCATGCTGGCGGCCGAGGAGACCCAGTCGCCCCTCATCATCCAGTGCTCCATGGGCGCCGGCAAGTACCAGACCGGCTACAAGACCGTCTCCGCCCTCGTGCACGCCATGTACGACGCCCTGAACCTCACCGTGCCCGTCTCCCTGCACCTCGACCACGGCTCCTACGACGCCTGCCTCGAGTGCATCGACGCCGGCTTCACCTCCGTCATGTACGACGGCTCCCACGAGGAGAACTTCGACGTCAACATGAAGAACACCGCGGAGCTCGTGCGCATCTGCCACTCCAAGGGCATCTCCATCGAGGCCGAGGTTGGCTCCATCGGCGGCACCGAGGACGGCATCACCGGCACCGGCGAGTGCGCCGACCCGGCCGAGTGCAAGGCCATCGCCGACCTCGGCGTCGACATGCTGGCCGCCGGCATCGGAAACATCCACGGCCTCTACCCCGAGAACTGGACCGGCCTGCAGTTCGACGTCCTGAAGGCCATCAAGGCCGAGGTGGGCGACCTGCCCCTCGTCCTCCACGGTGGCACCGGCATCCCCGCCGACCAGATCGCCAAGGCCATCGACCTCGGCGTGGCCAAGATCAACGTCAACACCGAGCTCCAGGTCGTCTGGGCCGACGCCGTGGCCAAATACGTCCGCGACGGCGGCGTGGAGAAGGAGAAGGGCTTCGACCCCCGCAAGATGCTCAAGCCCGGCACCGCCGCCATCCAGGCCAAGACCGAGGAGAAGATCCGCGAGTTCGGCTCTGCCGGCAAGGGCTGGAACTAGCGCCCCCCTCGGCACCCTGCCGTCTTGTCGGGCCGACCCTCGGGTCGGCCCTTTTTTTGTGGGCTTCCATCAAGGTGAAAAGAGGGGACCTCTGCGTTGCCCGCGGTTTCTGCAAAGCCACTTTTCAATTATGAAGCGTGCCGTCCCCCTGGAGCCCCGTCGCGGCCGGTTGATACAATGGCTCGAACGGGCAACGGCGCGTGCCGCCGTCTCCCGGCAGCCATGCACCCTTCCTAGAGAGGCGTTATGAATCTCAAGACCAAGGTTTGCGGTCTCGTGGGCGCGGCCCTCGTGGCCGGCACCGTGGGTTTCTTCGTGTCGTCCCCGGCCCTGGCCGACACCGCCGGCGACCTCCAGGCCAAGCTCGAGGCCGCCCAGTCCCGTCTCGACTCCCTCTACGACCAGGCAGGCCAGATCTCCGAGCAGCTCAACGGCACCAAGGTGAACCTCGCCAACACCGAGGCCCAGATCGAGGAGTCAAACCAGAAGATTGCCAGCACCGAGGCCGACATCAAGGCCAAGGAGGCCGAGCTCGTGGAGCGCCGTGCCAGGCTCGGCGACTCCGTGGCCCAGGACTACAAGACCGGTGGCGTCAACTTCCTGTCGATCGTCCTCAACTCCGGCAGCTTCGACGACTTCGTCTCGCGCGTGTACTACGCCGACAAGATCAGCTCGCAGCAGGCCGGCGACATCCAGGCCACCAAGGACCTCCAGGCCTCCCTCGAGAACCAGAAGGTGAGCCTCGAGGCCACCAAGACCCAGCTGGAGCAGCAGAAACAGGACCAGACCGACCTCCTCGGCCAGCAGCAGGCCCAGCAGGACCAGCTCTCCGCCTCCGTCTCCGAGGCCGAGAGCTACGTCAACGGCCTCGACGCCGACGTGAAGGCCAAGCTCGCCGAGGAGGAGCAGGCCCGCGCCGCCGAGCAGTCCCAGGCCGCCAGCGAGGGCCAGGCCCAGGTGGCGGCCACCGTCAACGACGCCCTCGACAACGCCGGCACCTCCAACGGCGGCGGCACCTCCAATGGGGGAGGCACCTCCAACAACGGGGGCAACAACGGCGGCTCCAACGGGGGAGGCACCTCCAAGCCCTCCACCCCCTCCAAGCCCTCGGGCGGCAGCACCTCCAAGCCCTCGGGCAGCTCCTCGGCCCGCCAGGCCGTACTCGACGCCGCCTACTCCATGATCGGCAGCCGCTACGTCTACGGTGCCTGCGACCCCGCGGGCCGCGCCTTCGACTGCTCCGGTTTCACGATGTACTGCTTCTCCAAGGCGGGCATCAGCCTCGACCACTACTCCGAGAGCCAGGCGGCCCGTACGGCCAAGAAGCCCGTGAGCCAGCTGCTTCCCGGCGACCTCGTGTGGCATCCCGGCCACGTGGGCATCTATGCCGGCAACGGCATGATCATCGATGCCGGCAACGAGCGCGTGGGAGTCTCCCTGCGCCCGCTCTACGGCGGCACGGGCCAGTGGAGGGGTGGCTGGCCCGCGTAAGGGCGTAAGGGGCTTGCAAGTCCCGCAGGAACGACCCATCGGCACCCCGCAGGCCCCGGCCTGCGGGGTGCCTTCCTGTGCGGGGAGGATGACCGACGGGCGATAGGCGGGCCGACCGGGCGACCGGGCGTCTCGGTCCCGCACGGTGCCTTGCGCCCGCCCGGGCCGGGGCCGCCTCGCCTCGTCGCGTGGACCCTGCCACCAAGGAAAGGGGCGCCGCAGCCGCTGCGGCGCCCCTTTCCACACAGGCGGGATCCCTTACTCACGCCCTCGGCCGGTCACCGCCTCTTTCTCCAGAGCATGACCGTCGCCGATGCCCCGCTGCCGCCGCCAGTGCGACGAGCGAGGCTGCCGGGTCGCCGAGGTCGAGGGAGAAGGACCGGCCGTCCGGGGCCGTGGAGAGGCGCCCGGCGAGGTCCACGGTGCGCACCACGCGGGTGACGCGCCCCTTGGCGTCCATCTCCACCTGACGGAGCACGAAGCTGCCCGGCACGTAGGTGTCGCCGCCGGACCCCTCGCTCAGGGAGTCGTCAACCCGCGCCCCCGTGAGGTCGGCGCCCCGGCGGTTGATGCGCATGGTCCAGCTGGCGGTAGGGGAGCCGGTGTCGGGGGATCCCCACTTGGCCAGCACCTCGTCATGGATGTCGCGGTCACCGAACACCTCGACCTCCATGGACGTCACCTTGTCGCCCACCGTAGCCTGGACGGTGTTGCGGCCGTCCATGTTCAGCCGGCTCCGGACGAACGAGGCCGCCAGGTAGATGGACCCTCTGACGTTTCTTCTGCCCTCCACCCAGTCGGTGAGCGTCATCCGCACGGTCCCGCCGCCCTCCGGGTCCGGGTCCACGTGGGCCCGCGCCACCACGGTCGCGCCGTCCTCGCCGTAGAGGTCGAAGTCCCTCGCGGCGCTGTCCTCGGGAAACCGCATCTGGTCGGGGAGGGTCACGTCAAAGTGGTCGGCGGCCCGGAGCCCCTGGCCGGCCGCCGAGGCGTCCCAGGTCATGGCGAGGTAGAAACGGGAGGCGTAGTAGACTCGGTCCACGTCGCGGTGGCTCAGGTCCTGTATGGAGAAGCGCTCCACGGCCACGTCGACCGGCTGCGTGGCCGATGCCTCGCGCGCCGCCGCCACAGTCCCGGCACCGAGGAGGACGATGGCTGCCGCCAGCGCCCCAAAGACCACGTATGCGATCATCGTTCTTCTCATATTGCATATCCTCCATTCCATCCTGTGCTGAATGAGCACAGGTAATCAACCCTGTGCTACAATGGCAAATGAGAACAGACGCAACCATTTTCTCATTTTTATGTTAAAGATATGCAAATATTAACGTGAGGACCGCAGATTCCGCAAGGGTTCCTCGCGGTAAAATCTCAATGTATTTAAACTCATCCAAGCACGGTGGAGAACCGGTGTGTCCCTGCCCACGCCGGCCCATGGGAAAGGGGGCGCCGCATCCCGTGCGACGCCCCCTTCGGGGTCAGGTGCCTGTCGCGGGGCGGCCGGTGCCGCCCCCGGGGCCGCTCAGCGGCCCTCGCAGCCGCCCTCCAACGCCTCCAGGACGGAGTCGCGGTCGTCGCCGAGGAGGTCGGCGAGGGTCTTGGAGTCCAGGAACGCGGACATCACCTGCCCGAGCTCCTGCCAAAGCGGCAGGGTGGGGCAGAAGCTCGCGCGCTCGCATAGCATGCCGTGGCTGCAGTCAAGGCATGCCACGGGCGCCAGCGGTCCGTTCTCGGCCACACGGAGCACGGAGCCCACGGTGTACCCGGACGGGTCGCGGGAGAGGCGGTAGCCGCCGCCCTTGCCGCGCTGGCTGTCCACGAAGCCCGCCTTGGTCAGCAGCGCCATGACCTGCTCGAGGTACTTTCGGGAGATCTGCTGGCGCTCGGCGATGTCGCCCAGCGACACCCAGCCGTCGTGGCACCCGAGGTCGACCATGACCCGCAGGGCGTAGCGCCCCTTGGTGGAGATGACGGCCATGTCAGGCTTCCTCGGTGGTCGTGGGGCCCTCGGCGGACCCGGACAGCATCTCGTCGAGGGTGCGCCAGGCCAGCTCGGCACACTTCACGCGCGCGGGCATGTGGGAGATGGACTCGAGGCAGGTGGCCTCGTCGAGCTCGTCGAGCTCGTCGGCGGAGAGCTCCTCGCCGCGCACCATGCGGCCGAACAGCGAGCACAGGCGCCGGGCCTCCTCGGGGGTGCTGCCCTGGACCAGGTCGCTCATCATGTCGGCCGAGCCCTGGCTCACGGCGCAGCCGGTGCCGGTCCAGCTGGCCTCGGAGATGGTGCCGTCGTCCCCCACCTTGACGTGGAGCATGAGGTCGTCGCCGCAACTGGGGTTGATGCCCTCGTGGGTGCAGGTGGCGTCCTCGATGGCGTAGTTGTAGTCGGGGTGCGAGACGTGCTCCAGCAGCGCCGGCGTGTACAGGTCAGCGGCTCCCATTGAAGACCCCCCATACGAACTCGAGCCCGTCGATGAGGGCGTCGATGTCTGACTTGTCGTTGTAAAAGGCCAGAGAGGCCCGGTTGGTGTTCTCCACCCCCAGGCGCAGCAGCAGCGGCTGGGCGCAGTGGTGGCCGGCGCGGATGCACACGTCCTTGCTGTCGAGCAGGCTCGAGACGTCGTGGGGGTGGATCCCCTCCACGTTGAACGCCACGACCCCGTGGCGCTCGTGCGGGTCCTCGGGGCCGTAGACGGTCACGTAGTCGAGCTCCGCCAGCCGGGCGGTGAGGTAGCCCACGAGGGCCTCCTCGCGGGCCTGGATGGCCGGGTAACCAACGGCCTCCACGTAGTCCGTGGCGGTGCCGAGGGCCCCGATACCGGCGGCGTCCTGGGTGCCGGCCTCGAACTTCTCGGGGACCGGCGCCCAGACGGCCTCGGTCTCGGTGACGGAGTCGATCATCTCGCCGCCCGTGAGGAACGGCGGCATGGCCTCGAGGAGTCCCATCCTGCCCCACAGCACCCCGATGCCCATGGGCCCGAATACCTTGTGGGCCGAGAAGGCGAGCATGTCGCAGCCCAGCTCCTCGACGTCCACCTTCATGTGGGGCACCGACTGGGCGGCGTCCACCACGACCTTCGCCCCCATGGCGTGGGCGCGGTCGCAGATCTTGCGGACGGGGAGCTCCACGCCCAGAACGTTGGACACGTGGGCCACGGAGACGATGCGGGCCCTGGGCCCGACCTTGGCCTCGATCTCCCCGTCGGAGAGGTGCCCCTCGGCGTCGGGGTAGAGGTAGACGAGCTCGGCGCCGGTCTCGGCGCACACCTGCTGCCAGGGGATGAGGTTGGAGTGGTGCTCCATGACGGAGATGACCACCTGGTCGCCGGGGCGGAGCAGCAGCCTGCCCAGGCAGCTGGCCGCGATGTTGAGCGACTCGCTCGCGTTGCGGGTGAACACCACCTCGCGGGGGTCGGGGGCCCCGATGAGCCGGGCCACCTTGACGCGGGCCTCGTCGATGAGCTGGGTGGCCTGCACCGAGAGCTCGTAGAGGCCGCGGAGCGGGCTGGCGTTCATCTGCCGGTAGAAGTCCGCCTGGGCGTCGATGACGGCGGCGGGGCGCTGGGCCGTGGCCGCGGAGTCGAGG
The DNA here is from genome assembly GCF_022834715.1 of Granulimonas faecalis. NCBI lineage: Bacteria > Bacillati > Actinomycetota > Coriobacteriia > Coriobacteriales > Kribbibacteriaceae > Granulimonas > Granulimonas faecalis. Next base: position 1,588,210 of record NZ_BQKC01000001.1, on the reverse strand, counting down.
AAGTACAGGCCGGGGTGGCAGGAGAACAGCGGGAAGTCCGCCTTGTAGGGGTTCTTGGAGATGTCGGCGGCCACGGCGGGGTCGAGGGAGGGGGCCCCGGTGAGGGGCGCGCCGGCCTCGATGTCGGCCGCGGGGGCGCCGGCGGCGTCGCAGGCCGAGGGGAAGGCCTCCCCGGCGGTCGCAGGGGTGCCGGCGACGACGGTGGTCGCGGTGTCTTGCTTGGCCATGGTCACTCCTCCTCACCGGCGGCGAGGTCGGCCGCCGTACGCGCGTTCTCGGCCGCCTCGGGCCCCAGGTTCCACGACGCCCAGGCGCACACGGCCTCGGCAGCCTCCCCGCCGAGGGTGGCGGCGGCGTCGTCCACGAGGGCCGAGACCATGAGGTCGGCGGCGTCGGTCTCGGTGATGCCGCGGCATCCCAGGTAGAAGAGCTGCTCGGGGGAGAGCGAGCCGATGGTGGCGCCGTGGTTTCCCACCACGTCGTCCTCGGAGCACAGGATCACCGGCAGGGTCTTGTTGACCACGGAGTCGCCGGCGAGCACGACGGTCTCGCTCTCGGAGCCCTCGGCGCCCTTGCAGCCGCGCACGAGGTCGATGGTGGCCCGGAGTGCCTTCCGGGCGTCGCCCGTGAGCACGCCGGTGCAGGCGATGTCGGCGCGGGTCCTGCGGCCGCGGCAGCTCACCTCGTAGGAGGCGTCCACCACCTGGCCGGCGCGGCCGATGTAGTGGAGCGCCGCCTCCACGGAGGCACCGTCGCCCGCGAGGTCCACGGCCACGCCGGTGGCCGAGCTCTCGCTGCCCAGGACGTACTGGTCGATCGCGAGCCCGGCGCCGTCGCCGAGGACGGCGCCCAGGCTGTCGATGTGGCGCTGGCCGGCCCCCTGGGCCACGAGCAGGGCCACGGAGCAGCGGGCGCCCGGCTCGAGCACGAGGCGCAGGGCGCTGCCGGTGGTGGCGGCGCCGGTCTCGTCGCCCAGGGCGAGCACGCGCACCTCGGCGGAGGCGTCGGCCCCCACGACCACCGTGGTCTGGGCCAGGGTGCCGTCGGGGGAGAGGCACGGCACGGTCACGGTGCCGCCGTCGGTGCCGTCCGGCACACGCACGACGGTGCGCCCGGTGGCGCCGGCGTCCACCCACGCGGTGGCCTGGGTGCCGGCGCCCATGACGATGCCGCGGGCGTCGTCGGGCACCTCGGTGTCCATGAGGTCCCCCAGGGCCGTCCCGTCGGCGAGGCGGGCGGCCACGGCGTCTGCCACGGGCACCTCGAGGGAGGTCTCGTTGACGGCGAGCCAGTTCCAGGTCTGGGCCGGTGCGGGGTCCACGTGGGACAGGGTGACGGTGCCCTGCACGGTCTTCTCGTCCGCCATCAGCCGATCGCCCCTTCCATCTCGAGTTTGATGAGGTTGTTCATCTCGACGGCGTACTCCAGCGGGAGCTCCTTCGAGACGGGCTCGGCAAAGCCGTTGACCACCATGCCGCGCGCCTCCTCCTCGCCGATGCCGCGGCTCATGAGGTAGAGCACCGTGTCGTCGGAGATGCGGCCGATGGTGGCCTCGTGGCCCACCTGGGCCGTGGCGCAGCGCACGTCCATGGCCGGGACGGTGTCGGAGACCGACCGGTCGTCGAGCATGAGCGACTGGCACGACACCGTGCAGCGGGCGTTCTCGGCCTTGGGGGTGACCACCACGGAGCTGCGGAACGTGGAGACGCCGCCGCCCTTGGAGATGGACTTGGTGGACACCGTGGCGCGGCAGTCGGGCGCGGCCATGTGCACCTTGCAGCCTGTGTCGAGGTCCTGGCCGGCGCCGGCGAAGGTGATGCCGGTGAAGTCGCAGGTGGCGCCCTTGCCCATGAGGAGGCTCGACGGGTAGAGGTAGCTCACGTGGCTGCCGAAGGAGCCGGAGACCCACTCGATGGACCCGCCCTCCTCCACGCGGCAGCGCTTGGTGTTGAGGTTGTACATGTTCTTGGACCAGTTCTCGATCGTGGAGTAGCGCAGGTGCGCGTCCTTGCCCACGAAGAGCTCCACGCAGCCGGCGTGGAGGTTGGCCACGTTGTACTTGGGGGCCGAGCAGCCCTCGATGAAGTGCAGGTCGGCGCCGGGCTCCACGATGATGAGCGTGTGCTCGAACTGCCCGGCCCCTGCGGCGTTGAGGCGGAAGTAGCTCTGGAGCGGGAAGTCCAGCGACACGCCTGCGGGCACGTAGACGAACGATCCGCCGCTCCAGACGGCGCCGTGGAGCGCGGCGAACTTGTGGTCCGTCGGCGGGACGAGCCTCATGAAGTGCTCGCGGATCATCTCCTCGTAGGGGCCGTGGAGCGCCTCCTCGATGCCGGAGTAGACCACGCCCTGCTCGGCGACCTCCTCGCGCATGTTGTGGTAGACGAGCTCGGAGTCGTACTGGGCGCCCACGCCGGCCAGGCTCGTGCGCTCCGCCTCCGGGATGCCCAGGCGCTCGAAGGTGTCTTTGATGTCCTCGGGGACCTCGTCCCAGGAGTCGGCCTGCTTGGAGCCGGCGGTGACGTAGGTGGAGATGTTGGCCATGTCGAGGCCCTCGATGGAGGGGCCCCAGTTGGCGGGCATGGGGGTGCGCTCGTAGATCTGGAGGGAGCGCAGGCGCAGGTCGAGCATCCACCGGGGCTCGTCCTTGCGGCGGCTGATGTCCTCCACGATCTCGGGCGACAGGCCGTCGGCGAAGCGCTCGTAGCCCTCCTCGCTCTTCACGAAGTCGTAGAGGCTGCGGTCGACGTCGGCCACCTCGGTGCGGGCGCGCTCTTGGGTCTCGGCCATGGGCTAGGCCTCCTTTGCCGCGGCGACCTCGTACTCCTCGAAGCCGTTGGCGTCGATATGCGCGATGAGGGCGGCGTCGCCGGTGGCGACGATGGAGCCGTCCACCATGACGTGGGTCTCGTCGACGTCGAGGCGCTCGAGGATGCGGGTGTTGTGGGTGATGACGATGAGAGAGCCGCCGCACTGCTCGCGGTAGGCCTGGATGCCGCGGGAGACCACGCCGAGGGCGTCGACGTCGAGGCCGGAGTCGGTCTCGTCGAGGATGGCCAGCCTGGGCTGCAGCAGCAGGAGCTGGAGCATCTCGACCTTCTTCTTCTCGCCGCCGGAGAAGCCCACGCCCAGCTCGCGGGTGAGGTAGGCGGTGTCCATGTCGAGCTGCTCGGCGAGCTCGGTGACGCGGCGGCGGAACTGGCGGGCGGTCATCTTGAGCTCGGGGCGCTTCTGGCAGATGGTGCGCAGGAAGCTGTACAGCGGCACGCCGGGGATCTCCACGGGCGCCTGGAACGAGAGGAAGATGCCGGCGAGGGAGCGCTTGTCCACCGGGAGGCCGGTGACATCCTCGCCGTCGAAGCCGATGGAGCCGCCGGTCACGGTGTAGGCGGGGTCGCCCATGATCACGTGGCCGAGGGTGGACTTTCCGGCGCCGTTGGGGCCCATGAGCACGTGGCACGTGCCGGGGTCCACGTCGAGGTCAACGCCGTGGAGGATGGGCTTGTCGTCGGCGGAGGCCGAGAGGTCCCTGACGCTCAGAAGGGGGGTAGGCATGCTTGGTCCTTGCCTCGGGGTGTGCGGTACCCGAACAAAATACCCCTTTGAGAGTGGGAATATAAGCCCCGTCTTCCGTACGCGTGCCCCACACATCCGCTCACCCATGGTAGGATGGCGGGACCGTATCCCTTGTTTTCCGAGGAGTTGAGGCGAAGTGGCTGCCAGGAGGCTTATCGAGCATTAGGTGACCCGGACCCGTCCGCGGTGCCTGATGCGCTCCCGGCCCTGCAGCCCCCTTCCTCCTTGGAGTCCCCATGGCCTACAGCCCGTTCCCTGCCGCCCCGTCCGCCGAGGCGAGGCTCTTCGTCTCCCGCCTCCTTGCCCGCATGGGGGTGGAGGTCAGCTACTTCATCGGTGTCTTCGGCACCGCCACCTACGCCATGGGGGCCGACGCCTTCGCCATCTCGGGCATGATGCTCGTGGGCAACCTCTTCATCGTCGTGGGCACCGCCTTGGCCGGCCCCGTGGTGGACCGCGTGGGACCGCGCCGCTGCCTCATGGGATCCCTCGGGCTCACGGCCTGCATCTTCGCGGCCTACGCGCTCGTTGACGACTCCATGGGCCTGCTCGTGGCGTTCCTCGCGTGCTGGTCGCTGTTCATCGGCTTCACCAATACGGGGTTCGCCACCTACCCGCCGTACCTGGTGGGGGAGGAGGGCCTCAAGCGCTGCAACGGCCTGATGTCCGTGGCCACCTACGGCGCCATCGTGGCGGGTCCCGTGCTGGGCGCCGCCGTGTGCTCGGTGTGGTCCGTCAAGGCGGTCTTCCCGCTGGCCGCGCTCTTCTTCGCTGCCGCCGTGGCGGTCACGGGGGCCAACCCTGAGCGCCGTCGGCCGGACGCCGCCCCTGCCGGGGAGGGGCCCGCCGAGGGCGGCCGCGGGCGCTATCTGCTGGAGGGGTTCCGCGCCACGTTCACGAGCCGCACCCTGGCGCTGCTGTTCCTGCTGGGGTTCTTCGGCTACTTCTCGTTTGGCGCGTTCGACTCGCTGGAGTCCATCTTCTACCGCGACGTCCTGGCGGTCCCGGTGGAGTTCCTGGGCTGGCTCACGGCTGCTGTGGGGTTGGGCTGCGTGTGCGGCTCGGTGGCCATGATGCGGCTGTCCCGCGAGCGGCTCACCGTGCGCGCGTGCGCCCTCATGCTCTGCCTCGTGGGTGTGGGCAGCGTGGTCTACGTGGGCACCGGGCTCTGGCAGGTGGCGGCCGTGGGTCAGTTCCTGTGCGGCCTGGGCTTCGGCATGCTCGGCCCCACGCGCGACATGCTTGTGCAGGAGATGAGCCCGCTCGACGTGTGCGGCCGCGTGGTCTCGGTCATGCAGCTGGGCCTGCAGCTGGCCGGCGTGGTGCCGCTCTTCTTCGCACCTTTTCTGGCCGAGGCCTTCGGCGTGCAGCCGGTGCTCGTCTGCGCCGCCGTCGTGGCCGGGTCCGTGGGCGCCGGTTTCTACCTGGCGGTTCCTCGCGTGCTGGGCCGCGGCGCCCGGCCGGGGAAATAAAACAATAAAAAACGGATGCCGTCTCTTTGGGGCGATGCCGGTGTTTCCTCAGTGGCCGATAATCCCGGTTGTTGCCGGCTCCCCTAAAGAGGTATAAGGGCCGGTGACAAAAGGGACGTCGGCGACAGGGGAGTCCGGTGGGGCAGGCGCGCGCAGGCTGGTACGCGGCAACGGGTAGGTTCATCGGCGGCCATATGGCCCTTATTGCCCCTATCTGCGTGGTTGTGGGCGTGACCTTTGCGCGCTGGGTCTCTCCCGTCGAGGCGGTGGTGCCAGCGCTTTTTGCCGTCATGACGTTCCAAGGCGCCCTCAACAACCGGTTTCGCGAGGTGGCCGAAGTATTCAGGCGCCCGCTGCTGCTCCTGCTGGTGCCGGCGGTCTCCCTCGTGCTCATGCCCTCGGTGGCCTGCCTGCTTGCCCGGCTGCTCTTTGCCGACGACCCTCAGGTGGTCTGCGGCATCGTGCTGGAGTACTGCGTGCCCGTGGGCGTGGTGAGCTACATGTGTGGTGAGCTACATGTGGGTGGGCATGTACGGCGGCAACCGCAGCCTGGCCCTCGCGCTCATCCTGCTCACCACCGTGGCGGCGCCCTTCACCATCCCGCTCTCCCTCGAGGCCCTGCTCGGCGCCACGGTGGAGCTGGACGTGGCGGCCATGATGGGCCGCATGCTCACGATGATCGCCGTCCCTGCCGTGCTGGGTATGGTGGTGAACGACGCCACCCGCGGCTGGGGCGAGCGGGTGCTCTCGCCGGCGCTGGGACCTGCCGCGCGGGCGCTCCTCGTGGTCATCATCACCGCTAACAGCACCGGCATGGCGCCGTACCTCGCCACGGTCACCGTCGAGACGTTCTGCGTGGCCGGGTTCGTCCTGGCCTTTGCCACCGGCGGCTTTGCCCTGGGCTGCCTTCTGGCCCGGGCCCTGGGCCGTGACGCCGCCGACACCGTCACGGCCTGCTTCTGCTGCGGCATCAGAAACATCAGCGCCGGCGCCGTGATCGCCGCGCAGTTCTTCCCGGGCCCGGCGGTCTTCGCCGTCATGATGGGCACGCTGTTCCAGCAGGTGCTGGCCGGCCTCATGGGCAAGGCGCTGGGGAGGCTGGTGGACGCGTCCGAGGGGTGAGCGGTGCCAGGGTGCCCTTGAGTGAGTGACCTCCTTCGGTGGGTGCGGGCAGGCCCTTGAGTGAGCGAAAACCCGCTCACGGAGCCTTCGTGCGCGCCCTATCCGCTCACTGAGAGGTACAGCGGCACTCACCGAGGGCCGCCTGGTCCTGCGGCCGCGCACCGGGAGACCGGTTGCGCCCGTGCTGCGGCTGGCTATCATGGGGACTCTTGCAGCAGTCCCCCCCCGGGGGGGCAGAGCGGAGGCCCCATGGGTCGTGACACAACCTCGCCCAGGCGCGCCGACGATCGCGCCATCTCCCTGCTCGTCGCCTGCCGGCTTGTGGCCACGCTCGCCAATACCAGCTGCTTCACCGTGGGTGTGCTCGGCACGGCCGTCTACGACCTCGGCGCCACGGTGTTCGAGGTCTCCCTCCTCATGCTTGTGGTGAACCTCGCTATCGTGGCGGGCAACGCCGTGGGTGGCCTGGCGGTGGATGCCCTGGGCCCGCGACGGGTGCTGGTGGCGGGGCTCGTCGGCTACACGCTCACCGCCGTCGTGTTCTTTGTCGTGCCGCTCTCCCTGACGGCCCTCACCGCCGTCTGCGGCCTTTACTCCGCGGTCTTCGGCGCCATCGTCACGGTGTTCACGTCGCTGCCTCCCTTCGTGGTGTCCGACGCCTCCCTGGCCCGGGCCAACTCCCTCATGGCCACGGCCGAGAACGCCGCTTACATAGTGGGCCCCGCGCTCGGGGGCATGGTGGCCCTGGCGTGGTCGGCGCCCGGCTGCTTTGCCGTGCTCGGCATCGGCGGCCTTTTGGGTGTGCCCTTCGCCCTTGCCCTGCCGGCGGGGGCCGACGGCGCAGGGCGCCACGGCGTGTGCGACGGCGCGTCCGACGAGGCCTCCCGCGACCGCGGTGTCTCCTACGTCTTCCAGGGCTTCCGTCTGGCCTTCTCCACTCCGGCCCTGGCGTGCCTCGTGCCCATGGCGTTCCTGGCCTTCTTTGCCTTCGGGGCCTTCGACTCCTTGGAGACCGTCTACTACCGGGACGTCCTCCAGGTGGGCGTCGAGTGGACCGGCTGGCTCAACGCCGTCATGGGATTGGGTGCCACGGCCGGCTCCCTGGCACTGCTGCGGGTGCCCGAGCAGCGCCAGACCGTGGGCCTCGCTGCGGGGCTGGTCGCCGTGGTAGGTGCGGGCACAGTGCTCTACGTGGCCACGACGAGCCCCCTGGTGGCCGCCTGCGGCATGGCGGTCCTGGGTTTCGGCTGGGGGCTTTTCGAGCCCCTGCTCAACCTCGTGGTGCAGCGCGACGCCCCCGAAGGCGCCGTGGGCCGCGTCATGGGGGTGCTCCAGATGGGCCAGCGCAGCTCCGGCGTGCTGCCCCTGCTCGCGGCGCCGTTTCTGGCCCAGGCCTTCGGCGTGCAGCCGGTGCTCGTGACAGCCGGGGTCGTGGCGCTGGTGGCGGGCCTGGCCTTCGTGGCGGTGGCGAGGCGCGTGGCGCCGGGCCGGTGATGCCGCGATCGAGCCCGAAAGCGGGAGCCGACCCCTCCCTCACCACCTGAACGCGTCCGAGGGCGGCTCCCGCGGCACCTGAACGCAGTTGAGGGCGGATTGTCCCTCCCTGAACGCGGTTGAGGGCGGGTTCGCCGGATATTTCGCCACGGGGGTCGCCCCTAACCGCGTTCAGGTGCCGGGAGCGGTCCCGCCGTGCCCGCGCCCGTGCCGCGGCCCCACGTCCCATGTGCGGGCCGCACGCCCCATGTGGTGGGACCGTGAAGAATGACAGGTACCGTTTGAATCCTCTCGACGGGTTTGACCGGTACCTGTTAGATTTGTCGCCATGAATAACAGGTGCCTGTTGTAAATGCGGGCACCCCCACCGCAACCAGGAGGTTCCATGTACGACAACAAAGAGCTCATGCACCGCTTTGCCAAGGTGGGCCGCATGGCCATGGGTGGCCGCGGCCGCCACGGCCACCACGGTCCCGAGGGTCCCCGCCACTGCTGCCACAGGGGGCCGGAGGGTCCCGCTCCCGAGGGCGGCCATCACGGCCCCCATGGCCGCTGCCACGGCCGTGGGCCGTCCGGCCCCATGAGCCCCATGCGGGGTCAGGGCCGCATCCTCGCCGCCCTGGCCGACCGGGACGGTCTCACCACCCGCGACCTCGTCGAGCTGCTCGACGTCCGACCCTCCTCGCTCAACGAGTCCCTCGGGCGCCTCGAGGCCCGCGGGCTCGTGGGGCGCAGCCAGTCGCAGGCCGACGGCCGCCAGGTGGAGGTGCGCATCACCGACGCCGGCCGCGAGCTCGCCCAGGCCATGGCCGAGCGCGACCCCTCCTCCATGTTCGACTGCCTCACCGATGAGGAGCGCGAGCAGCTGGGCGCCCTTCTCGACAAGGTGATCGCCTCGGTCAAGGAGGCGCGCACCGACCCCGAGCGAGGGACCGCGTAAGCCCCCATAAAGCCGTTTGGTACTTTTTGGTGCCAAACATGATGAAAACCACCAAACGGGTCGCCGTTTGGTGGTTTTTCGGTCTTCGGACGAGGGAAAACCACCAAACGACCGGTGGCCGGCCCCCGCCCCCCCGCCCCGGCCCCCAACCGCCCTAGGAAAAAGGGCCCCACATCCGGAGATGCGGGGCCCTTCGCGTCCATGGGGTCGGCCATGCGGCCCCGGAGCGGGTTAGCGCAGGACGTTGAAGCCGTTGCGGCCGGCGTACTGGGCGGAGTCGCCGAGCTCGTCCTCGATGCGGAGGAGCTGGTTGTACTTGGCCACGCGGTCGGTGCGGGCGGGGGCGCCGGTCTTGATCTGGCCGGCGTTGGTGGCCACCACGAGGTCGGCGATGGTGGTGTCCTCGGTCTCGCCGGAGCGGTGGGAGACGATGCAGGCGTACTTGTTGCGCTGGGCGAGCTCGATGGCGTCCATGGCCTCGGTGAGGGAGCCGATCTGGTTCACCTTCACGAGCAGGGCGTTGGCGGCGCCGTTGTCGATGCCCTTCTGGAGGCGCTTGACGTTGGTCACGAACAGGTCGTCACCCACGAGCTGCACCTTGTCGCCGATGCGGTCGGTGAGCTTCTTCCAGCCGTCCCAGTCCTCCTCGTCGAGGCCGTCCTCGATGGAGACGATCGGGAACTCCTCCACGAGCTCGGCCCAGTAGTCGACCATCTCGTCGGAGGTGAGGGTGCGGCCCTCGCCCTTGAGGTTGTAGGTCTTGGTCTCGGGGTCGTAGAGCTCGGAGGTGGCGGGGTCCATGGCGATCATGAAGTCCTCGCCGGGGGTGAAGCCGGCCTTGGTGATGGCCTCGACGATGAACTGCAGCGGCTCCTTGTTGTTCTTGAGGTCGGGGGCGAAGCCGCCCTCGTCGCCCACGCCGGTGCTGTGGCCGGAGTCCTTGAGGACGTTCTTCAGGGTGTGGTAGACCTGCGTGGACCAACGGAGGCACTCGGAGAAGGTGGGGGCGCCCACGGGCACGATCATGAACTCCTGGAAGTCCACGTTGTTGTCCGCGTGCACGCCGCCGTTGAGGATGTTCATCATCGGGGTGGGGAGCACGTGGGCGTTCACGCCGCCCAGGTAGTTGTAGAGCGGGAGGCCCACAGACTCGGCGGCGGCGCGGGCCACGGCCAGGGAGCAGCCGAGGATGGCGTTGGCGCCCAGCTTGCCCTTGTTGTCGGTGCCGTCGGCGGCCAGGAGGGCGGCGTCCACGGCGCGCTGGTCGCAGGCGTCCATGCCCACGAGCACGTCGGCGCACTCGTCGTTGACGTGGTTCACGGCCTCGAGGACGCCCTTGCCCATGTAGCGGTCCTTGTCGCCGTCACGCAGCTCGACGGCCTCGAACTGGCCGGTAGAGGCGCCGGAGGGAACGATGGCGCGACCCTGGGAGCCGTCCTCGAGGGTCACCTCGACCTCGACGGTGGGGTTGCCGCGCGAATCGAGAACCTCACGGCCGTAGACATCGATAATCTCTGCCATTGTTTGGAGCTCCTTTCGTGAGCGCCCGACCCGGAACTGCCCGGGTGCGGTTTTCTTTCACTGACTTTAGGCTTGCGCGGGCCGCCCTCGCGCCCGGCGTCCCCGCACTTTGGCAAACCCCGTCAGAAGTTCATAAGAAAAATGAGGGGACAGAGGCGAAAAACGCAGCTAGTTGGGGGATGTCCAGCTGACAAGGGACAACTTCTCCGCACGGGGCCGGGCCAACGTGGACGCCGTGTAACGGCGGGGCCGGACCGTGGGGCGCGGCGCCGGGCCTGCACTAGAATGCGAGGGGCAGAGGGGCCGCGCGGCGGCCCGCAGCTTTTTTCGACGAAGAGGGGACGCAGCCATGGCATTGAGCCAAGAGGACGTCCGCGGCATCGCCGACTATGCCCGCATCGCCTTGGAGGGCGACGAGCTTGAGGCCATGACCGCCTACATGAACGACGCGGTGGCAATGCTCGCGCCGGTCGTCGGGTTCGCCCAGGAGGCGGACCCCACCTACCACCCCATCGGCGACCTGGCCAACGTCATGCGCCCCGACGAGGTCAAGGCCGGCCTGGAGCTGGAGGACGCGCTCTACAACGCCGTCGCCGTCAAGGGCCGCTGCTTCCGCGTGCCCTCGATCATGCCCGGCGAGGCGGAGGGGGGCGACCAGTGATGGCCAACATCGACCAGCTCACAAGCTCCCAGATCGCCGCCGGCGTGGCGGCGGGCGACTTCTCTGCCACCGAGGTCTGCCACGCGGCCCTCGACGCCGTGACCCAGCGCGACCGCGACGTGGACGCGTTCCTCGAGATCACCTACGACATGGCTCTCGACCGCGCCCACGACCTCGACCGCGCCCGCGCGGCCGGCGAGGTGCTCGGCCCCCTGGCCGGCGTGCCCGTGGCCTTCAAGGACAACATGAACCTCGAGGGCTCCCACACCACGTGCGCGAGCCGCATGCTCGAGGGGTTCGACTCGCCCTACACCGCCACCTGCGTGCGCCGCATGGTCGACGCCGGCGCTCTGCCCATCGGCAAGACCAACATGGACGAGTTCGCCTTCGGCTCCTCCACCGAGACGAGCCACTTCCAGAAGACCCGCAACCCCTGGGACACCCGCCGCGTGCCCGGCGGCTCCTCGGGCGGCTCGGCCGCCGCGGTGGCCGCCGGCGAGGTCACGCTGGCCCTGGGCTCCGACACGGGCGGATCCATCCGCCAGCCGGCGTCGTTCTGCGGCGTCGTGGGAATGAAGCCCACCTACGGGGCGGTCAGCCGCTACGGCGTCGTGGCGTTCGGCTCGTCCCTCGACCAGGTGGGCCCGTTCGGCCGCTGCGTCGAGGACGTCGCCCGCGCCATGAACGCGCTCGTGGGCCCCGGCAGGGACCCGCTCGACTCCACGAGCCAGGACGTTCCCGTGGACTTCCTGGAACACCTCGACGACCCCGTCGAGGGCCGCACGGTGGGCGTCGTGGGCTCGCTCCTCGAGGCCGAGGGCCTCTCGCACGAGGTCAAGGAGGCCTGCGGGGCCGCCTGCCGCGCCCTCGAGGACGCCGGCGCCACCATCGTGGACGTCGAGCTGCCCCACATCGACGCCGCCATCAACGCCTACTACGTCATCGGCCCCTGCGAGGCCTTCTCCAACCTGGCCCGCTTCGACGGCGTGCGCTACGGCTACATGGAGCAGGGCTGCGGCACGCTGGCCCGCCAGACGTCGCTGTCGCGCGCCCACGGGTTCGGCACCGAGGCCAAGCGCCGCCAGCTCCTGGGCGCCTACCTGCTCTCCTCGGGCGTGTACGACCGCTACTACATGGGCGCCCTCTCGGCGCGCACCCTCATCGGCCGCGACTACGCCGACGCCTTCTCCAGGGTTGACTGCCTGCTCATGCCGGTGGCCCCGCGCACGGCGTGGTTCTCCGGCGAGATGGGCGACGCCACGCAGATGTACCTGTCCGACACGTTCACCATCTCGAGCAACATCGCCGGCAACGGCTCGGTCTCGGTGCCCATGGGCCTCGGCCACGACTCGGGGATGCCCGTGTCGGTGCAGCTGCAGACCCCGGCGTTCCGCGACCGCACGCTGCTCACGTTCGCCCGTGCCCTCGAGAGGGCCGTGGGTGCCGGCGCCGTGGCACCCGGCTTCGCTGGAAGGGGAGGCTCCCTGGCATGAAGACGCTGAACGAGGTGCTCAAGGACTGGGAGGCCGTCATCGGCCTCGAGGTCCATACCGAGCTCACCACCCTCGAGACCAAGATGTTCTGCGGCTGCAGGCTCAGCCATGACGACGAGCCCAACACCAACGTGTGCCCGGTGTGCCTGGGCATGCCCGGCGCGCTGCCGGTGCCCAACGAGGAGGCCATCCGCTCCATCGTCAAGGCGGGCCTCGCCACCAACTGCACCATCGAGAAGCACTCGATGTTCTACCGCAAGCACTACTTCTATCCCGACATGGCCAAGAACTTCCAGACCACCCAGGGGCCCGTGGCGTTCTGCATGCACGGCCACCTCGACCTCGAGGTACAGGGCCCCGGCGCCAAGGAGCGCGAGGACCGCGCCGGCCTGGAGGCGCTGGACGACGGCTACGTCGCGCCGGTGCGTATCCTGCGCATCCACATGGAGGAGGACGCGGCCAAGATGGTGCACGTGGGCGGCGAGGAGGGCCGCATCGCCAGCGCCACGGAGTCGCTCGTCGACTACAACCGCTGCGGCACCCCGCTCATCGAGCTCGTGACCGAGCCCGACCTCCGCACCCCCGAGGAGGCCCGCCTCTTCATGGAGAAGCTCCGCCGCACGTTCCTCGCGCTGGGCATCTCCGACTGCTCCATGGAGAGCGGCTCCATGCGCTGCGACGGCAACGTGAGCCTCCGGCGCCGCGGCTCCAAGGGGCTGGGCACCAAGACCGAGCTCAAGAACATCAACTCCTTCAAGAGTCTGCACGACGGGCTCGAGTACGAGATCCGGCGCCAGGCCGAGGTGCTCGAGGGCGGCGGAGAGGTCTTCCAGGAGACCCGCCACTGGGAGCCCTCCAAGAAGCGCACCGTGGTCATGCGCGTGAAGGAGACGGCCGACGACTACCGGCTGTTCCCTGACCCCGACCTCGCGCCTTTCGACCTGTCCGACGAGTTCGTCGAGGGGTGCCGCCGCGAGCTCCCCGAGCTGCCCGACGCCCGCCGCGACCGCTATGTGGCCGACCTCGGCCTGAAGCGCGCCGACGCCGCCCAGCTGGCGGCCGACCCCGATGCCGCCGCGTTCTTCGACGCCGCCGTGGAGGGCGCGCCCAAGCTGGCCCAGGGCATCGCGAACCTGTTGGTGAACGACGTTGCCGGCCACCTCAACGCCGCCGGTCTGGGCTTCTCGGCATCCGACGTCTCTCCGGCCCAGGTGGCCGGCCTCGCCGCGCTGCTCGCCGAGGACGCCATCACCGCCAGGCAGGGCCGCGAGGTCGTGGAGCTCATGGCCGGCACCGACCGGACGCCCGACGCCGTCGTGGACGCCAAGGGCATGCGCCAGGTCACCGACGACGGTGCGCTGCTGCCTGTCGTGGAGGCCGTGGTAGCCGACTGCCCCGACCAGGTGGCGCAGTTCAGGGACGGCAACCAGCGCGTGGTGGGCTTTCTCGTGGGCCAGTGCATGAAGCGCGCCAAGGGCTCCGGCAACCCCAAGCGCTTCAACGAGCTGCTGGTGGAGGCCATGTCCAAAGTACCCGCGGCGGAGGCCGAGCCGGCCGCTGCGGATAAGGGGGCGGCGGAGAAGGCTGCTACGAAGCCGGCCAAGCCCGCGGCGAAGCAGGCCGAGCCTGCGGCGAGGAAGGCGGCAAAGGCGGCGTCCAAGAAGACCGCGGCCAAGAAGGCCGAGCCGGCTACTGAGAAGGCGTCTCCCGCCAAGGCAGCCGCCAGGGTCAAGACGACCGGGGCTGCAGCCAAGCCGACTGCCAAGACGACCGGGGCTAAGAAGACCGCCGCCAAGAAGACGACGGCTGCGACCAAGGCGGCCGCGGCGCCTGAGCCGTCCTCGTCCGCCGAGGCCGCCCCGTCCAAGACCAAGCCTGCCGCGGCCAAGGTCGAGAAGGTCGCGGCCGCCTCCAAGCCGAAGGCCGCCGCCAAGGCCCCGGCGGCCCCCAAGACCAAGGCCGCGACGGCTCCGGCCAAGAAGGCGGTCGCGCCTAAGGCCGCCAAGGCCCCGGCGCCCGCCGCCGACAAGGCCCCTGCGGCCACGGCGGAGGCCAAGCCCGCCGATCCCGAGGCCAAGCCCGCGAAGTCCCCGGCCGGCCGCAGGTCCGCGGCCAAGCCGTCGGCCCGAAAGCGCCGCAAGTAACGGCGCAGGACAATCGGGCCGTCGGGCGCCCCGACCCCTCGGGAGGGTCGGGGCGCCTTCTCTTTCTCACATCGGGACCGGCCATGCCGAAGGCCCCTGTGGCATGGGTCTCTCGGCTCGATGTGCGTCAAGACCCATGCCAAAGCCCGCTCCGGCATGCCCGGAATATATAAATTGAGAAATATCATAAGTGACAGATGGGCCGGGCACCGCTGTCAAGTGATAGCGGTGCCCGGCCGTTGGGACAAAAGTGCCCGACTGATGGGACAAAAGTGTCCGGGTGATGGGACGGGGGCCGGCTAGTCGGTTCCTATCACCGACGACAGGATCATCGAGACGAGCGAGATCACGATGGCGCCGATCAGGGCCGAGCCGAAGCTGTCGATGTAGATGCCCACCCCGAGCACCGCGCGGGCGAGCCAGCTGGAGAACTCGAGCAGCACCGCGTTGATCACGATGTAGAAGATGCCCAGCGTGAGCACGGTGATGGGCAACCCGATGACCTGCAGCACCGGTTTGATGGAGACGTTCACCAGCGACAGCACCAGGGCGCAGGCGAGCGGGCCCACCCACTGGCCGCCTACGGCGAAGATGCCTGGGACGATGTTCACGGTGACGATGGTGGCGATGAAGGTGACGAGCCAACGGCCGATAAAACCCATGAGTTGCTCCTGTCCTGCGCTCCCCGGCGTACCGTACCATGGGAGGGTGACGTGTCAGATATGAAGGTATGTTCCCAGGAGACCCCATGGACCGACGGCGCGAGGAGCAGATGAGCAGACCCGATGTGGACGCCCTGGCGGCCGCCCTCGTGTCCGTTTCTACCGTTGATGAGGCCAAGGCCCTCATGGTGGACCTCTGCACCGTCCGCGAGATCGACGACCTCGCCCAGCGCCTCGAGGTGGCGCGCATGCTCGACGCGGGAGACCCCTACGCCAGCGTGCAGAAGGCCACCGGCGCCTCCTCGACCACCGTGAGCCGGGTCTCCAAGTTCCTCAACGGCGGCTTCGGCGGCTACCGCCTCGTGCTCGACCGCATGGACGGCGCCCGTTGAGCACGGCCCCGCACGACGGTGCCGTGACGCCTCGGGCCGCCGAGCTCGTGTGGCTCGTCGCCGGCTTCGTCGTCACGGCCCTCGACCTCTCCCGCCGCGCCCGCGAGTGGCCCCTGCACCGCGAGTCCCTCGCCGGGATGCCCGTCGACGAGGCCCTGCGCCTCTCGGCCGCGGCGGACCGGTCCTGGACGCGCCTCGGCGCCGTGACCTCGTTCTGGATGAGGGAGCCCCTCGGCCCCGGCCCCGCGGAGGCCTGGCGCCTCGACCGCTCCTGGAGGGGCGACCGCACCCTCGGCCCCGGCGACGTCCTCCGGTCGCTCGCGTCCTCCGCCCGCTCCTCCCGGCGCCCCGACCTCTGCCGCGCCCTCGCGGCCCTCGAGCAGGGGCGCCCCGCCCGTGCGGTCCGCATGATGGGGGAGGGGCCCGCTGCCGACGACCCCGCCTGCGCCCAGGCGCTCCGTCGCGTGCGGGACGCCCTGCTCGATGTCGCCGCCGAGAGGGGCACCCGCTCCCTGCCGGCCACCGGGGAGCTCCGCCGCGCCCTCGCCGTGCTGCTCCCGCCCCTCGTCCCGCCTGCGCCACCTGTCCCTGCCGGCCGTCCCGCGGCGGGGCCGGCCCCCGACGCCGCCGTCCCCGTGCCGCCCGCTTACGCCCCCGGGCCCGTGGACGAGGCGGCGCGGCCCCTCGTCGTCTGCCGCACCGACGAGCGTGTCGGCGGCCTGCCGCGCCTCTCAGCGTCCCAGCTGGAGTCCTATGGGGAGTGCCCCGGCAAGTGGCTGGCCCTCAGGCGCCTGTCCCTGGGTCGGGTGGACGCGACGTTCGACGGCGCGGCGGTGGGCAGTCTCGTCCACCGCGTCCTCGAGCGGGTGCACCGCCGCCTCTACGAGGAGGCCTGCGCGGCGGCCGGCGTCGACCCGGACGAGAGGCCCCTGACCCCCGTCCGGGGCAGCGCCGTCGCGCCCGACACCCTGGGCCGTGCGCTCGAGCTCCTCGACGAGGAGCTCGCGGGGGACCTGGGCGACCAAGTGCGCACCTACCGTCGGGCGGCGCAGCAGTCCGTGGTGCCTCACTCGGCCGAGGAGCTGGCGCGCCTCTCCGCCGTGGCCGACGAGCTCGCCGGGTTCCTCTCGTGGGAGGCCGCCCACGGCGACGGGCTGCAGCCCCGGTGGTTCGAGGCCGCCTTCGGGCGGGAGTGCCCGCAGGTCCTGGGTGGCGCGTCGTTCGTGGGCACGGTGGACCGCATCGACGTCGCCCCGGACGGCCTGGCCCGCATCGTGGACTACAAGCACCGCTCCGCGGCCGAGGAGTACTGCACCGCGTCCGGCCCCGTCGCCGCCCCGGCCCCCCGTCACGCCCAGGCCTACCTCTACGCCCTCATGGTCGACGGCGTGGACCCCCGGCTGCGCCCCGGATCGGCCCTCTACGAGGGGACCGTGGCGCCGTGGGAGCCGGCCGGTGCGGGGACGGCCGAGGGCCTCGGATCCACGGTCATGCTACCTTTTGTGAACGATA
The DNA here is from genome assembly GCF_022834715.1 of Granulimonas faecalis. NCBI lineage: Bacteria > Bacillati > Actinomycetota > Coriobacteriia > Coriobacteriales > Kribbibacteriaceae > Granulimonas > Granulimonas faecalis. The sequence goes on along the minus strand of NZ_BQKC01000001.1, from coordinate 1,571,221 downwards.
TGCAACCGGATGCATTTTCAGCCGTGCTTCACACCGTGGCCGACGACGTGGCCGCGTCCGTGGGGTCCATCCTCGCCGGTCGGCTCGCCCCCGCCCCCGTGGACGCCCGCGCCTGCGCCTTCTGTCCCGCGCCGGGCTGTCCCAGGCGCCGCTCCCCGGAGGGCGCGCCCGTGGACGACGCTGCCCTCTCCCCGGAGTTTCAGGTCTCTGCAGCCGCAACGTTCCTCTCGCAGCCCGGCGACACGGCCCGGGGGCTCGCCCCGCTCCTCGTGGGCCCCCTCTTCTCCCTCTCCGCCGGCGATCTCCTGCTCTTGGCCACGGGCTGCGACCCGCAGACCGGGCGCCTCTCGCACCGGCGCCTCGACCGCGGCGTGCTGGCTGGCGAGGCCGGTCTCGCGGCGCCCCCGTCGTCCCGGCTCGCCCACGCCCTCGCCGTGCTGGGGGGCGCCGTCTCGGCTGCGGCGACGATGCCCCTCGATGCGGCGGTCCGTACCCTCGTCGAGGGGAGCGGATGGCCGGGGCGCCTGGCCGCGTCTCACGCCCCTGGGGACGCTGCCACCCTCGCCCGCCTGACGGCCGCGCTCTCCCGCCTCTCGTGCTCCGAGGTGCGCGCCCGGCGGGCCCTCTGAGGTCTTTCGGCCGGTGGGCGCCGACAAGTTGCCGTTCACCTATATTCACCCATATTTTGGATTGCATTCAGAAATGACTTGCAGCGGGAAGGTCCCACCCGCTAACATATCGACTAAGCACGTTGTATAAGCCGGTGTGAAATGCCCGCCGTGGCTGCGGGGCAGGACGTGTCGGTCGGGGAGGACAGGGGGTACCCATGGAGAGGGAGAGCGTCGAGCTGCAGGAGGAGCAGGAGCATGCCGCCCGCCTGATCATCGAGGGCACACGGCTTCTCACCACGAGAATACCCGCCCTTTTCGAGACGGAGGCCTCCGACATCACGTTCCGTCAGTGGGAGGCCCTCAAGGTCGTCCTCGCCGCGCGGTCGCCCGAGATATCGCTCTCGGACATCACCTCGTACATGGGGTACTCGCGCCAGAACGTGAAGAAGCTCGTGTCGGGCCTCGAGCGTGCGGGCTACGTGACCCTCCAGCCGTCCCACATCGACAACCGGGCCCTCCGCGTGGAGGCCACCCGCAAGGCCCGTTGCGAGGCGCCCCGCTACGCCGAGGCCGAGAGCCGCATGATCTGCTCGCTGCTCGACGGCGTGCAGGAGAGCGACCTCTCGGTGAGCGCCCGCACCATGGCCGCGATGATCCGCAACGTGGCCTACGACTGAGCGCCCGTCGCGTTCCCACCGCCGGAACCGGCCTTCCCGGGCCCGCCGTCCTCCCTTCCCCCGGGGGCGGCGGGCCTTTCCCGTTCCGCCCCACCGTCGGCCGGGGCGCCGCCCCTGGGGAGCCCCACCTTGGGGGCCACGTAGCCGTGGCTGAGGATCCGCAGGCACTCGGCCACCACCATGCGGTCGCAGGCAGCCGGGTCGTCTGCGCAGTCGGCACCGTGGTCACGGTAGGTGGCGGGGTCGTCCACGAGGTAGTAGTGGCGCATGAGGCGCATGGACTCGTGGGGGTGGGGCTTGCCGGGTCGGGGTGAGCGGCCCACGAACGCCATGGTGCGCTCCAGACCGTCGAACCCGCCCTCCAGGGCGCGCCAGCCGTTGGCCCTGAGGAAGGCGCACCACCGCGCGTGCTCCAGGTCGCCCATGGCGCAGAGGAGCGGGTGCTCGGAGCGCAGGCGCGCGTCGCCGGCGGCCAGGGCCCTGCGGCGGGCCGCCCGTTCCTCGGCACCGGTGCCGGCGGGCCCCGGGCGCACGCCGGCCAGCGCGGCCACGGCGCAGGCGTCGCCGGCGGCCAGGCGCTCCAGCACAGGGGCCACACCCAGCTTGGCGAGCCAGCGGCCCTGGAGCTCGCCCGACACGTCGCGCTGCGCCCCGTCGCCCAGTCCCAGGCACCACAGGCGGTAGAACGTGAACCGCGTGGCCGCGCGGTTGGAGAGCTTCCTCACCTCGTAGGCGTTGTAGTCCTCCATGGCCCGGCCGCGGCCCACCTCGGTGGGCCTCCCCGCCGCGGCCGCCTGGGCGCCGTCGTAGGCGGCCTGCAGGTTGACCGAGGCGTCCTCCCAGGGGGCGGCCAGGATGGAGTCGTAGGAGAAGACGTCCTCGGTGGAGCCGAACGGCACCAGGCCGAACCGCTCCTCGCCGCCGGAGATGTTGCGCACGGACTCCAGGACCTCCTCGCTGCGCACGAGCACTGAGACCAGAGGGTTGCACTGGGGTGGCGTAGCCTCGTCGAGCGTGCCGGCGAGCACGCGCTCGGAGAGGGTGCGGTGCAGCCTCAGGGACACGTCGAGGTCGACCTCGTCGTCTCCGAGGCACGTCACGGTGTAGACGCGGCTCTCCCTGCCGATGGAGACGGTGCAGGTGCCGGCCCCGTCGGGCCCCCAGCAGAGAGCCTCCACCTCCTTGCCGGCGAGCAGCGGAGAGAGGTCCTCGGTGCGGGCGTCCGCCTGCACGAGGCACACGGTGGGCAGCGCCTTCCCCTCCGCCCCGTCCTCGGCCAGCGGCTCGGCGAGGTCGGCCAGGCACGACGGCTCGCCCTCGGGCACGCGTTCGGCCATGAGGCCGGGCCACATGGCGGCGAGCTCGCCCAGGCGCTTCCCCGCCTCCAGGTCCACGCCCACGATGCGGAGCTCCACTCCGGGCAGGCGGCCGAACCAGAAGGCGGCGCGCACCGCCTCGGCGCCGAACGACCCCACGCCGAGCACCAGTACGACGAGGCGCTGCCGGGGCACGAGCCCCGCCGAGACGTCCACGGGGTCGAGGACCTCCGTGAGCGGGTGGCTCACGAGGGAGTCCCACACCACCTGGCGCTCCTCGGAGAGCAGGCGCACCTCCACGAGGTCGCGCACCCGCACCATGAGCGGGGAGAGGCCCTCCACGATGCGACGGCGCCGCTCCTCCTTGGAGCCGTGGCCGCGGTTGCGCCTGAAGAGGCGCGCCAGGACCTCCTCGTCGGGGCGGCGGTGGGGGAGGGAGTCGAAGATGAGGTCGTCGTCGGGGTTGCCGTGGACGCACCACACGTGGATGTTGCCGGCGTAGCGGCGCGTGCGGTCGGTGAGGGAGGGCCGCGCGCCCACGCGGTCGACGTCCCAGGCCCGCGCGCCCATCTCCCACGAGACCATCTGGCTCGTGAGGGTGTCGCACAGGGCGATGGTGGCGCGCACGTTGTCGTCGGTGTCGTCGGATACCACGAGGTAGTAGACGTTGCAGCGGGTCTGGGTCCAGCGCGCCAGGTGGCCGGGCACGCTCTCGAGCCCCAGGGGCGTGAACACCACCGTGGCGCAGCCGTAGGCCTCCTCACGCACCTGTTGGGCCATGCCGTTGCCGTCGGCGACGGCGGCGCTCGACAGGTCGCAGAACACCAGGAGCGGCATGGAGCGGCTTCGCCTGCCGCCCTTCTGCACGTGGTCGAGCAGGTCCTTGGCCAGGGTGACGGTGTTGTCGTTGAGGTCGTAGAACACGTAGATGTCGCGCCCCAGGACCGACTTCTTGGCGCTCTCCACATAGAGGAGCAGGCCCGTGAAGCCGTTGGCGAAGAAGTCCACGGCCGTGAGGGCCAGCATGACCGGCGCCGCCACGGTGTAGAAGCAGAGCACCTGGTAGTAGAGCAGGGAGAGCAACCCGTCGCCCATCACCTGGTGGATGACCGGCGTCCACTCCTCCAGCTCGCCCGCCACGCCGGTGATGTTGACGGTGAAGTAGAACGTGGCCGGCACCGCCTGGGCGAGCCCGGGCCAGAGGTCGCCGTGGGACCCGGGCAGGTGGATGGCGATGGGCAGCAGGAGGAAGAACGCCCCCACGAGGATGAGGGCGAACTTGCCGCCCATGGTCCCCAGCCACTTGAAGCGGCTCTTGAGCCTGGCGGAGCCGATGGATGCGGCGATGAGGACGATGGAGAGCACGCCCACGGCGAAGCAGAAGGCGGCCAGGGGGTCGGTGTGGGAGAGGTTGACGAAGCGCTCCTCGGCCACGGTGGACGAGTGGATGACCGACCCCGCCCCGGTCTTGTCGATGAGATGGGTCGTGTCCATGGCGGTTTCCTCCTCGTCTCCTGCCAGGAAGGGGAATATGCCCCGAGTCGGTCCCCGTTTTCTTGGCGTGGGGCGTTTCCAGAACCTTCTCCGCCAGCCCCCGTGTCGGGTAGTATCAAGGACCCGCCAACGCGGCACGACCGTCCCTACGACCCTACGGAGTCATGCCATGGCATTCGTGCACCTGCACAACCACACCGACTTCTCCATGCTCGACGGCGCCACGCGCGTCGAGGACATGGTCGCCCGGGCCGTCGAGCTCGGCATGCCCGCCGTGGCCATCACCGACCACGGCAACATGTGCGGCGTCCCGGCCCTCGCCCGGGCCACCGACGCCGTCAACCACGCGGAGCCCGACTACGACCAGTGGTTCCACGACAAGGACAACCTCGAGAAGGGCCGCCCCGTGGAGGAGCCCGACGCGTCCGACGAGCGCCGCCACGCCCAGTGGGAGGCCGACATGGCCTGCCACGAGGCCGGTCGCCCCCTGGACGAGGTCAAGCCCAAGCCCCGCGTGAAGCCCATCTTCGGCTGCGAGGTCTACTTCACGCCGGACTCCGAGCTCCGGCGCGACCGCAAGCCCGAGTACTACCACATGATCCTCCTGGCCAAGAACGAGACCGGCTACGTCAACCTCATGAAGATCGTGTCGGACGCCGCCACCCGGGGCTTCTACTACAAGCCCCGCGTCACGCTCGAGATGCTCCAGGAGCACTCCGAGGGCGTCATCTGCACCTCCGCCTGCGTGGCCGGCATCATCCCGCGCAACATCATGACCGGCAACCCCGGCGAGGCCCTGCGCTGGGCCAAGACCTTCAAGGAGACCTTCGCCCCCGGCGACTTCTACCTCGAGGTCCAGGAGCACGGGCTCGACTTCGAGGACCGCTTCCCCGGCTGGACCGACCGCCGCCTCACCGAGACGCTCCTGGAGATGGCCGCGGCCATCGGCGTCAAGGTGGTGGCCACCAACGACTTCCACTACCTCACCCGTACCGACGCCGCCATGCAGGACGTGGTGAGCTGCATCGGCATGGGCAAGACCCTCGACGACACCAACCGCATGCAGATGACGCAGAACCCGCCGGGGTCGGGTCAGGGCGAGTTTTACATGAAGAGCGAGGAGGAGATGCGCGCGCTCTTCGACTGGTGCCCCGAGGTCTGCGACAACACCCTCGAGATCGCCGACAAGTGCGACTTCGAGCTCGACTGGACCCACATGTACCTGCCCAAGTTCCCCGGCCTCGCCGAGGGGGAGACCTCCGAGGAGCGGTTCCGCAAGGAGTGCGAGGAGGGCCTTGCCAAGCGCTACGGCGACGACTGGCGCGAGCGCGAGATCGGCGGCGAGTCCATCCTCGAGCGCTTCGAGTACGAGTACAAGGTCATCTGCGAGAAGGGCTTCGCCGACTACTTCCTCATCGTGCAGGAGTACGTGCAGTGGGCCAAGGACCACGGCATCGGCGTGGGGCCGGGCCGCGGCAGCGCCGCCGGCGCCATCGTGGCCTACGCCATGAACATCACCACGTTCGACCCCCTGGAGAACGGCCTCATGTTCGAGCGCTTCCTCTCGCCGGAGCGCTCCGAGATGCCCGATATCGACATGGACTTCGACGACGAGCGGCGTCTGGAGGTCGTGCAGCACGTGCGCGAGCTCTACGGCCCCGAGCGCGTGTGCCACGTCATCACCTTCTCCACCATCAAGGCCAAGCAGGCCATCAACGACGCCAACCGCGTGCTGGGCAAGCCCGTCTACATGGGGCAGAAGCTCTCCAAGATGGTGTCGGGCGACCCCAAGGCCAAGCTCAAGATGGTGCTCGACAAGACCCCGGGCAAGGAGGACCTCTACAGCCCGGACTTCGCCGACGCCTACGGCCACGACCCGGAGTCCAAGGACATCATCGACACGGCCCTCTCCATCGAGGGCCTCACCCGAGGCGAGGGCGTCCACGCCTGCGCCGTGCTCATCGCCCCCACGCCGGTGAACGACCACGTGCCCACCAAGCTCGACACCAAGGGCGGGTTCGAGATCACCCAGTACGAGGGCCACGACGTGGCCGACATGGGCCTGCTCAAGATGGACTTCCTGGGCCTGCGCACCCTCACGGTCATCTCCAAGGCCCTCGCCAACATCCGCGCCAACCACGGTACCGCCGCCGACGCCGAGGCCGCCCCCGAGGCCGTGCGCGCCACCCTCAAGGAGGGGTCCACCGGCGTGGACATCGACGTCGACAAGATTCCCTTCGACGACCCGGCCATCTTCGACCTCATGGGCCGCGGCCACACCGCGGGCGTCTTCCAGGTGGAGTCCGGCGGCATGACCGCCACCATCAAGTCCATGCAGCCCAAGGAGTACCGCCAGGTGGTGGCCCTCATCGCCCTCTACCGCCCGGGCCCCCTGGGCGCCGGCATGGTGGACTCCTACATCAACCGCATGAACGGCCGCGAGCCCGTGGCCTTCTACGACGAGCGCCTGTCCGACATCCTGGACGAGACCTACGGCACCATGGTCTACCAGGAGCAGGTCATGAAGATCTCGGTCAAGATGAGCGGCTTCTCGGCCGGCGAGTCCGACAGCCGCATCCGCAAGCCCGTGGCCAAGAAGAAGATCAAGCTGCTTACGAGCACCGTCTTCCACTGGGACGACGGCGCCGATGAGACCACCTACGACCACTGGGTCAACGGCGCGGTCAAGAACGGCTACAAGCGCGAGGTGGCCCAGAAGATCTGGGACGACGTCCTCGAGTTCGCCTCCTACGCCTTCAACAAGAGCCACTCGGCCGGCTACGCCATCCTCGTCATGCAGACCGCCTGGCTCAAGGCCTACTACCCCCGCGAGTATATGGCGGCCGTGCTCACCAGCTACACCGGCAAGACCGAGAAGATCGTGCACTACATCGGCGCCTGCCGCCAGGAGGGCATCGACGTGCTGCCCCCCGATGTCAACGAGAGCGGCATCGAGTTCACCGCCGTGCCCGAGGGCATCCGCATCGGCCTCGCCGGCATCCGCGGCGTGGGCGAGGGGGCGGCCGAGCTCATCCTCAAGGAGCGCGCCGCGGGCGGCCCCTTCGCCACCATCCACGAGTTCTGCGATCGCGTGGACACCACGCAGGTGAACCGCCGCGTCATCGAGGCCCTCATCAAGGCCGGGGCCTTCGACTCCACGGGCTACACCCGCAAGCAGCTGGCCCACTTCGTCGACAAGGCCAACCCCGAGAACATCCTCGACGCCGCCGTGAAGCGCCAGAAGGACCGCGCCGCCGGTCAGGTCTCGTTCTTCGACATGTTCGCCGACGTCGCCGACTCCGGCTTCGCCTCCGACGTCCCCGAACCCGACGGTGAGGAGTGGGACCGCACGCTCAAGCTCTCCCAGGAGAAGGAGGTGCTGGGCATCTACGTGTCCGACCACCCCCTGCGTCCCTATGAGTACGCCCTCACCAAGGCCCGGAGCTACTCCATCGGCGAGGTGCTCAACGGCTACGAGCACACGGCCGACGACGGCGTCACCGAGATGCGCGCCGTTGACGACGAGCGCACCATCTGGCTCGCCGGCATGGCCTCGACGGTGCAGAAGCGCACCACCAAGAAGGGCGACCCCATGGCCATCGTCACCCTGGAGGACATGGAGAACAAGATCGACGTCGTGGTCTTTCCCAAGACCTACTCCAAGTGCGCGTCGCTCCTGTTCCCCGACGAGGACGGCGACATCTTCCTGCGCATCGAGGGCCGCGTGGACCGCTCCGACCGCGGCGACCAGTTCATGGCCCAGTCGGTGGAGCCGCTGCTGCTCGACGACGAGGCCAACCGCCCCAAGACCCTCGAGGTGCTCATGCCCGCGGAAGGGGTCACCAAGGAGTTCCTCTCGGCGCTCTCCCGCTCGGCGTCACGCCACGGCGGCCTCGACTCCCTGGAGCTCTACGTGGACGGTGGCGCGGGGCTCATGCGCCTCTCCATGCCCGTGACCGTGGACGCCCAGTCCGTGGTGCTCTACGCCGAGGTGGCGGCCCTCGTGGACGCCCAGGGCAAGGTGCAGGTGGCCTAGGCGCCGGCCCGCCGCGCCGCGGCTGAATCAGGGACCCCCATATGGGGAACCCACAAGAAGGAGTGCCGGCGGCCCCGCGCTGAGTGGGGCCGTCTTTTTTCACTGCTGCGACGGGAGCGGGGGACAGCGACATGGCCAAGGGCGGGATCGTTCCGGAGCGCGTGGGGATCGTGGGGCTCGTGGGGATCTCGGTCTCGGCCATGGTGGGGGGCGGGATCTACTCCCTGCCCGGCGCCGTGGCCGCCCATGCCTCGGCCGGGGCCACCCTCGTGGCGTGGCTGCTCACCGGTCTGGGCATGTGGTTCGTGGTGGGGACCTTCCGCATCCTCGCCCAGGTGCGTCCCGAGCTCACCAACGGCGTGTACGCCTACGCAGAACGGGGTTTCGGCAGGCTTGTCGGCTTTTTGGTGATGCTGGGCTACTGGTGCACGTCCTGCTGCGCCATGGCCACCTACGGGGTGCTGCTCATGGCAACCCTCTCGCCGTTGGTGCCCGCCTTCGGGGCCGGCAACACCGTGCCCGCCCTCCTGGGCGCCTCAGTGGTGGTGTGGTCGGTCTTCGCCCTCGCACGGCGCGGCGTGGAGCAGGCGTCGGTGCTCAACATCGTGGGCACCGTGGCCAAGTTCGTGCCCGTGGCGGTCTTCGTGGCGGTGTGCGCCGCCCATTTCGACCCCGCTGTCTTCTCCGGAGGCTTCTTCGGCTCGGCCCCGGCCGCCCCCGGTGGCACGGCCGACGGCCTCGCGGGCCAGGTGGCCGACGTGATGATGGTTACCCTGTGGGTGTTCATCGGCATCGAGGGGGCCGTGGTGGTCTCCGGCGACGCCACGAGCCAGAAGGCGGTGGGCAGGGCGGTCACCCTAGCCCTGGCCGTGGCCCTGGTCTTCTACGTCCTCGTGTCCACGGTGCCCTTCGGCGTCTTCTCCCAGGACGACATCGCCGCCATGGCCTCGCCCTCCACGGCCCAGATTCTCCTGGCGTTGGCGGGCGACTGGGGGAGGGTCCTCGTCTCGGTGGGCATCGTGGTGTCGATCCTGTCGTCGTGGCTCGTGTGGATGTGCATGCAGGGCCAGATGCCCACGTCGGCGGCGGCCGACGGCATCTTTCCGGCCCGCTTCACCTCCCGCAACCGCTTCGGCGCCCCGGGGCGCTCCCTTCTGGCCTGCGCCGCCCTCACCCAGCTCTTCCTGGTCCTCGCCTGCCTGCTGGGCTCTGAGGCGTGGGACACCATGGTCTCCATCACCTCGGTGATGACGGTGCCGGCCTACTTCTGCTGCTGCCTGTTCCTGGTCAAGGAGGCCGTGGTGGGGAGCGACTGGCAGGCCCCGGGGGTGCCGAGGCCCCGGGCCTTCCTCGTCGGCGCCGCCGGCTGCCTGTTCGGCGTGGTGCTGCTCGTCGCCGCGGGGGTGGAGAACCTCATGCTCGCAAGCATCGTCTTCGCCCTGGGCCTCCCGCTCTTCCTCGTGGGGCTGCGCCAGTCGGGGCGGGGCGTCCCGCTCAAGGCGTGGGAACGGGCGGCCATGGTGGCCATCGTGGCCGTGGCCGCGGCGTCGGTTCTGGGTTTCGCGTTGCAGGTCCTTGCTTGAGTCTTTGGGGGCACGGACAGAAAAGAAGGGCCTACCTCATTTTTTAGCTACGGGCACGCTTTCTCCACAACCGCTGTCCCTACAATGTATTTAATTTGACCGTCCGCAACTTTCAGGCCCGTGGCATACCGGGCCGAGGGGTTCGATTAAAAATAAGTATCTAAAATATATTAAATATAAGGTATGCATATATCGATGTTACGAGGGCATACCCGTGGTTTTTGAAAACAAAAAGGGGTACTACCCCCCTCTGAAAAGGTTCCGGCAACCAAGGGGGTCCCATGGGCGGTCTCACGGACAGGCAGCAGGCCATGATCGACGGGGCGTCGAGGGTCGACGTGGCGGGATGGCACCACGTGAAGGTGGCGGGTACGCCCTACGAGTGCGGGTTCCAGGAGGGCTACCTCCTGGCCGACGAGTACGCCGACGCCCTCCGTGTGTACGACTACATGACGCTGCAGACCTACGGCATGAGCTACCAGTGGTTCTGCGAGCAGGCCGTGCGCCTGCACAAGGATAAGATCCCCGAGCGCCTCATGGACGAGCTCCGCGGCATGGCCGACGGCCTCACGGCGGCCGGCGTCCCCTCCACGGTGGACGACCTCATTGGTTGGAACGCCTACTACGAGGTCACCGGGTACTGGTGGCCCCTCAACGCCGCCAAGGTGGTGGGGGCCATGCCCGAGAACATCATGACCCACAAAGCCTCTCACTGCTCGGCCATCGTGGCCACGGGCGGCGCCACCGCCGACGGTCGCCCCGTCATCGCCCACGAGTCGTTCGACGAGTTCTGGGCGGGCCAGTACTTCAACGTCTGCCTCGACGTCACGCCCGACGAGGGGCGCCGCTTCGTCATGCAGACCGTGCCGTGCTATGTGGACTCCATGACCGACTACTACGTCAACGATGCCGGCCTGGCCGTCACCGAGACCACCCTGGCCGGCTTCTCCGGCTACGACGAGGGCGGCATGCCCGAGTACGTGCGCGCCCGCAACGCCGTGCAGTTCGCCGACTCCATCGACGACTTCGTGCGCCTGATCGACGAGGGCAACAACGGCGGCTACGCCAACGCGTGGCTTGTCGCCGACACCAAGACCGGCGAGGTGGCCCGCTACGAGCAGGGCCTCAAGTTCCAGTCCCTCGACCGCACCCACGACGGCTGCTTCTTCGGCTGCAACGCGGTGTTCGACCCGCGCATCCGCAACCTCGAGTGCAAGGACAACGGCTTCAACGACCCGCGCCAGCAGACTGGCGCCCGGCGCCAACGCTGGATGGAGCTCATCGAGCGCCACTCCGGCTCCATCGACGTCGAGCTCGCCAAGAGGATGCTCGCCGACACCTACGACGTCTACACCGGCTACGACAACCCGTCGAGCCGCACCATCTGCAGCCACTACGACGTCGACCCGCAGTACTGGGCCGATGACCCGGCGGCCGTGTGGAACGTGCCTTTCTACCCGGCGGGATCGTGCGACGGCAAGGCGGCGGGCGCCGACGACATCGAGGCCATGCGCTTCTGGGGCCGCTACGGCCGCGCCGACGGCGTGGAGTTCGACGCCGACGAGTTCTTCGAGCATCACCCGCTCTGGCGCTGGCAGGAGGGCTACACCAAGAGCCGCCCCTCCCAGCCCTGGACCCTCTTCGAGTAGGGCCGGCACGGCGGTGCCCATAGAGACGTAAGGAAGACAGCGGCCGCCGGGGCGGCCACGACAGGAGACGAGGTAGACACCATGAAACTGAGCAAGGAATCCATCGCGAGGATGGCCGAGGCCTACAAGGGCGCCACGACCCAGCACGTCGCCGAGCGCGCGGTGACCAAGAACGGCATCCTCGCCGCGTCCGAGGACATCCAGGTGGCCAAGGGGCTCTCCAACCCGGCCTTCGCGTTCTCCATCGATGTGGACGACGAGGCTGTGGCCAACCAGAAACAGTCCGGCCGCTGCTGGATGTTCGCGTGCCTCAACTTCTGCCGCTTCCACGTGGAGAAGGAGCTTGACCTGCCCCGCGGCACCTTCGAGCTCTCCCAGGCCTACCTCGCCTTCTACAACAAGCTCGAGCGCTCCAACTGGTTCCTCGACCACATCGTGGCCACGGCCGACAAGGGTCTCGACGACCGCGAGGTCACGTGGCTCGTCAACGCCCCCATGCAGGACGGCGGCGACTGGGACATGGTCTGCGGCCTCATCGAGAAGTACGGCGTCGTGCCCCATGCCGCCATGGTCGAGACGGCCTGCACCAACGACACCGCCCAGATCAACACGGTCCTCTCGCACCTTTTGCGCCAGGACGCCCTCAAGCTCCGCTCCATGGTGAGGGAGGGCGCTGCAGACGCCGACGTCGAGGCCGCCGAGGAGGCCATGCTCACCGAGGTCTACCGCGTGCTGTGCGTGGCCTTCGGAGAGCCGCCCCAGAAGGTGGACTTCGAGTACACCGACTCCAAGAAGGAGTTCCACGGTGTCTACGGCCTCACGCCCCTCGAGTTCTACAGGCGCTACGTGGGCATCGACCTCGACGACTACGTGGGCGTCATCAACGTCCCCGGCGAGGGCAACCCCTACGGCCGCACCTACGCCATCGAGGACTCCGACCAGGTCCCCGAGCGCGAGAACCTCTACCTCAACGTCGACATGCCCACCCTCAAGGCCGCGGTCATCGACCAGCTCAAGGCCGGCGAGCCCGTGTGGTTCGGTTGCGACGTGCTTCAGCACTGCGACGAGCAGCTCGGCGTCATGAGCCCCGACCTCTACGACTTCGACGACCTCTTCGGCGTCGAGTTCTCCATGGACAAGGCCGAGCGCTTCGCCATGCACCAGAGCCTGCCCACCCACGCCATGATGATTGCCGGCGTGAACATCGTGGACGGCAAGCCCGACAAATGGAAGATCGAGAACTCCTGGGGCACCGAGGCCCACGGCAAGAAGGTGGGCCACAACGGCTACTACGTCTGCAGCGACGAGTGGTTCGACGAGTTCGTCTACGAGGTGGCCGTGAGGAGGTCGTTCCTCTCGCCCGAGCTGCAGAAGGCCCTCGAGGGCGAGCCGGTCGTGTGGCCCTTCTGGAACACCTTCAACCCGGTCACCAGCCTCTAGTTTTTGTCCTTAGGGGAGGGGCCGGGCCCCTCCCCCTTTCGATTTTTGAAAGGTCCTCCCATGTTTGGACATCACCACCTTGACAAGGTGAAGGGGCATGCCGACGCGGTGACCGCGGCCCCCAGGCCCGACAAGTCGGGCCAGTACATCTCGCTCATGGCCCTGGTCATGATGAATGTGACCATCATCGGCTCCGTGGCCAACGACGTGCAGCAGGCCTACTACGGCCTCTCCTCCATCACGCTCTTCGTCATCGGCGCCATCGTCTTCTTCCTGCCCACCGGCCTCGTGGCGGCCGAGCTTGCCAGCGGCTGGTCCCAGCGCGGCGGCATCTTCCGGTGGGTCGGCGAGGCCATGGGCCCCGGCCTGGCCTTCACGTGCCTTTTGGTCCTCTGGTTCCAGACCTCCATCAACTTCGGTTCCGGTGTCGCCACCGCCTCCACCACAATCGGCTTCTTCACGCCCGACTGGGACTGGGCCGTCGACTTCATGAACCACCCCCAGAACCAGCTCCTCATCATGGTGGCCTGGCTTGCCTACTACTGGATTCTTACGTGGGTCTCCACCAAGGGCGTCAAGGCCTTTGCGCGCATCACCAAGTACGGCGTCCTCATCGGCACGTTCATCCCGCTGGCCTTCATGATCGTCATGTGCGTGGTCTGGCTTGCCCAGGGCAACAAGCCCAATGTGACCGTGACCCCCGAGGCGTTCAACCCGTTCTCCGGAGGCTTCAAGCTGGCCACGCTCTCCCTGGCCGCCGGCGTGTTCTTCTCCTTTGCGGGCATCGACATGAACGCCGCCCACATCAAGCAGCTCAAGAGCCCCCAGAAGGAGTTCCCCGCCTCGATCTTCATCTGCATGATCTTGACGCTCGTCATCTTCATCGCCGGCACGTTGGTCATCGCCATCGTGACGCCTGAGAGCCAGATGAACCTCGTCTACGGCCTCAATCAGACCTATAAGATCTTAGGAGAGTGCTTCGGCGCCCCGTGGATCTACGTGGTGTTCGTGTGGGCGGGCCTCGGCGCCGGCATGGCGTCGCTCGTCACCAACATGGCCGGCCCCTCCTACATGCTCGGCCAGGCCGGCCGCTCCGGCTTTTTGCCCCGCCAGCTCCAGAGCAACAACAAGCACGGCATGCCGAGCCGCCTCATGTACCTGCAGATGGCCTTCATGACCGTCGTGGCCTTCCTGTGCTTCCTCATCCCCAACATCGAGGGCTTCGTGATCTTGATCACCCAGGCCATCACCATCCTCTACATGCTCTACTACGTGCTCATGTTCGTGTCGTTCCTCAAGCTCCGCCACGACCAGCCCAACCGTCCCCGCAGCTTCAAGGTGCCCGGCGGCAAGGTGGGCGCCTGGGTGGTGGCTTGCCTCGGCCTGGCCTCCTGCCTCTTCGGCATCGTGCTCGCCATCATCCCTCCCGCCCAGGTGGCCCAGGAGGTGGGCAGCCCCGTCACCTATGTGGTGGTGATCGCCGTGATCATCGCCGTGGTCCTCGGCATCTCCTTCCTGCTCTACCAGGTCTCCCGCAAGCACGACTGGGCCGACCCCGCCAACCAGTTCGCCCCGTTCACCTGGCAGGTCGAGGGCCTGAAGAAACCGGCCCCGGTTGCCTCCAACGTCCCCACCTCGCTGCTCTCCGAAGGCCAGAACCCCATGGGCCTGCCTATCAAGCGCCTGTGGGACCCCAACGAGAAGCTGCCTGAGGACGCCATCAAGCAGGCCGAGGCCACCGGCACGCTTCCGGCCGACGACCCCGCCGCCATCAACCACCCCGTGAAGCCCGCCATCGACGCGGCCGGCGGCGTGAGCCCCGCCATCCCCTTGAGCCAGCCGCCCCAGATCTCCCGCGCGGCCAAGATCGGCACGTCTGCCGATGCGGGCCTCAAGCACCCCTCGACCCCCTCGGCCGACGTGGCAGTGAGGCAGGCCCCCGACGTCCCCGCCGCGCCCGCGGCGATGGTGGCCGCCGAGAAGGTCCCGGCCGACCCCGCTGCCGACGCCCGGGCCGCCACCGCTGCGGAGCAGGCCGACGAGCGGGCCCTCGCCGACGCGGAGGCCGCCGTGGCCCGCGAGCAGGTGCGCATCCAGGCCGAGGAGAACCGCATCGCGGCCGACTCCGCCCTCGCCGGCGCCCAGCGCGCCGCCCGGGAGGCCTTGGCCGCGGAGCAGGAGGCCGCCAAGGACGCCGCTGTCGGGGACGCCGGTGCCGCCAAGCCCGTGCCCAAACACGCCGCCGCTGCAGGCGGGGGCGACGCACCTGCCCACGACGCTCCCGCGGCCAAGCACGCCGTCGCGGCAGACGAGGGCGACGCCCCCAAGGCGTAGCCCAACGCCCCCGTGGGTAGATAGGAAACACCTCGGCGCCGGTCGGACCAGTCCCGGCCGGCGCCTTTCCGGACCAGACAAGAAAGCAGGCTGAAATGGCCCAGAGCACCCAGGAGGAGAGAGCGTCCGCCACGACCGTCGCGGTCCCGGGCGAGCGTGGTCTCAGGTACCACTACGACCCCGAGACCCAGGGCGGCATGGCCCCTGTGACGCCGGAGAAGAAGATACCGGCGCCCAAGAAGCTGGGCATCAAGGACATGGTGTCCTACGGCATGATCATGATGGTGCCCATCGCGCCCTTCGCCCTCTACGCCTCCATCTTCCAGACTTCCAACGGCATGCCCGCCCTGTCCTACCTCATCGGCGCCGTGGGCATGCTCTTCACGGTCTTCTCCTTCGGCGTGATGATCCCGCTGTTCCCGTCGTCGGGCTCCATCTACACCTATGCCAGCCAGACCATCTCGCCCGCCGTGGGCTTCGTCGCGGGCTGGCTCATGCTCCTGCAGTACCTCATCACGCCCGACCTCATGTTCATCCAGGCCGGCCAGGCGCTGAACCAGTACCTCCCCCAGGTGCCGGTGTGGGCCTGGTGCCTCATCTTCCTCACGTTCGTTACGTGCCTGTCCATCCGAAGCCTCGGCAACGCCATCAAGGTCGAGAAGGTCGCCCTGGTCTGCGAGATCGTGGTCTTCGCCATGTTCATCGTCTTCGGCGTCGCCTACATCCTCGGGCACCCCTCCACGAGCGGCTTCACCCTCACGGCGTTCGTCGACCCGTCCAAGATCGAGCCCAAGAGCCTCATGGGCTCCGTCTCCCTCGGCGCCATGTCGTTCGTGGGCTTCGGCTGCGTGGCGACCCTCACCGAGGAGGCCAAGGACCCCAAGAAGGGGCCGGCCAAGTCCATGCTCGTCATCGTGGTCATCCTCGCCTGCATGTTCGTGGGCATGTGCTACGTGGCCACCTGCGTCGACCCCACCGGCTCCATCATGGCCGGCCACGCCGACACCGGCTTCTACCTGCTCGCGGGTACCGTTGGCGGCCCCTGGTTCGGCGTGGTCTGCGCCGTCGCCAACGCCATCGCCCTCGGCGCCTTCACCGGCCTCACCGCCACCACCTCCATCTCGCGCGTGCTGTACGTCATGAGCCGCTCGGGCGCCCTGCCCAAGGAACTCGGCATCATGGACAAGAAGACCGGCGTGCCCCAGGTGGCCACGCTCTTCGTGTGCGCCCTGTCCCTTGTCATGCTGCTGTTCCTCATCCCGCTCGGCATGACCCAGGTGGCCAAGCTCAGCAACTTCGGCGCCCTGTCCACCTATTGCCTGCTCAACATCTGCGTCATCTGGTACGCCCTCGGCCGCAAGAAGGTCAAGCTGCCCTTCTTGCGGTCCGCCGTGCTGCCTGTCCTCGGCGCCTTGGTCACCGGTGCCATCCTGTTCTCCATCGACCCCCAGATTCTCTTCATGGGTTGGGGCTGGGTGCTCCTCGGCGTCATCTACTACCTGGTCCAGACTCGTGTGTTCAAGCACGAGATCGACTTCGGCTGATCCGTGGGTGGGAGAGGCGCTGCCGCAGGCGCGGCTCCGGCGGGCGGCACGCCCACCCGCCGCATAGGCTTCTTCGGCTTGGTGTGCCTGGTGGTCTCGGCCATGCTCGGGGGAGGGGTCTACAACCTCCCCAAGTCCGTGGCCGAGACCTCCGGCCCTGCCGCCGTCGCCCTCGCCTGGGTCGTCACCGGCGTGGGAATGGTCTTCGTCGTCAACACGTTCCGCGTGCTGTCGCTCCAGCAGCCCGAGCTCAAGAACGGCATCTACACCTACGCCGAGCGGGGCTTCGGCCCGCTGGCGGGCTACCTCGTGGCCTACGGCTACTGGGTCTGCAATATCTTCGCCATGGTGGCCTACGGCGTGCTGCTGCCGGCCACCCTCGACGCCGTCTTCCTGGGCGTGTTCGGCGACGGCAGCAACTGGGCGTCCGTGGCCCTCTCCTCGTGCGTCACGTGGGCGATGTTCCTCCTCGCGCGTCGCGGCGCCGAGAGCTCGGCCGCCATCAACGTCGTGGGCACCGTCTGCAAGGTGGTGCCCATCGTGCTGTTCGCCTGCCTGTTGGCGTCGCGGTTCTCCCTCGCCTTCGTGGGGGAGCACCTGGCCGGTTCGGCCGGCCTCGCGGGCCTGGAGCCAGCGGCCTTCTTAGGCCAGGTCGGCGACACCATGACGGTGACGCTGTTCCTCTTCATCGGCGTCGAGGGCGCGGTCGTCGTGTCGGGGGAGGCCAAGAGCGCCAAGGCCGTCTCCGCGGCCACGGTGGCCGGCTACGTCGTGGTGCTCGTGCTCTACGTGCTTGTGTCGCTCCTGCCCTTCGGCTGCCTCACGCAGGACCAGGTCGCCGCCGCCGCGAGCCCCTCCATGGCCTCCATCCTCGACGCCCTCGGGATGGGGTGGGCCTCCGCCGTGGTGAAGGCGGGCGTCGTGGTGTCGCTCCTCTCGGCGTGGCTCGTGTGGACTGTGATGCTCGGGCAGATGCCGCTGTTCGCCGCCCGCGACCACGTGTTCCCCGCCGCCTTCGCACGGGAGAACCGGTTCGGCGCCCCCACCTTCTCGCTCTTTGTGACCTGCGTCCTGATCCAGTGCATGCTCGTGGCCGCCCACTTCCTCTCGGGGGCCGCGTGGTCGGCCATGGTCAACATCACGGCAGTCATGGCCATGCCCTGTTACCTCGTGTGCTGCCTGTTCCTCCTCAAGCTGGCGCTCCGGGGCCCCTGGGGAGGCGTCACCGGGCGCCGCTCGGGACTCGTCACGGGCGCCCTCGGATCGCTTTTCTCCGCATACCTCGTGCTAGAGGCCGGTGTGCAGCTCCTTGCCGTGGCCTGTATCCTCTATGCGGCGGGGCTCCCGGTGTATCTCTGGGCGCGCCGGGGCGAGCGGCTGCCGCGCGGCGAGCAGGTGCTCGCGCTCTGCGTGCTCGCGGCTGCCGTGGCGGGCGTCGTGCTCATCGTCCCGTGACGCCGGCGCCGCCCGGTTCGCCGGGGGAGGGTTTGGATTTCTTCTGGGCGTTCCCGCGCGGCGCATGGGCGGTGCGCCCGGTGGTAGACAGTCAAGGATCGTGGGGGCCGGACCGGCTCCCGACAGACGAAAGGACCCAACCATGGCAGACATCAAGTTCTGGCGCTGCAACCACTGCGGCAACATCTTCTACACCGTGCAGGACGGCGGCGTGACGCCGGTGTGCTGCGGGGAGCCCATGGAGCTCCTCGTCGCCGACTCCACCGACGCCGCCACCGAGAAGCACGTCCCCGTCGTCACCCGCGACGGCGACGACATCGTGGTGCACATCGGCTCCGCCGACCACCCCATGCTCGACGCCCACTACATCCAGTGGGCCGCCGTCGTGGATCCCGAGGGCAACGTCATGATCAAGTACCTCAAGCCCGGCGAGGCCCCCGAGCTCACCTTCAACGGCAAGGGCATCGAGCACGGCACCGCCTACGAGTACTGCAACCTCCACGGCCTGTGGAAGCGGGAGTTCTAGGCCGCGCCCCTTTCCGGAGCGCATGACGTGACAGAGGTGCCTGGCCCATCTGTCACTTCCTCTATTGCGATTGTGATGGGAGGCCCCGGCGAGTGCGTCGCCGGGGCCTCCCTGCCTGACGGGGGCCTGTGACGGGGTCGTGGCCTGCGGCGGGGTTGTCTCCGGGGCCGCGTGGCAGAGGCGCGTGACAGAGGCGCGTGACAGAGGTGCCTGGCCCATCTGTCACGTGACAGAGGTGCCTGGCCCATCTGTCACTTATCCTATTGCGATTGTGATGTTTGGTCGCGGCGGCGACCGTGACCCGAGGCGGGGCGTCTCCGCAACGGCACCCTGCCCGTCGGGGGCGGTCGCGGCGGTGCCGTGCAGGGCCGCCCCGCAACGCCCCTCTGGCGCGGGCCCGCGTTGCCGTGCGCCCTCCGGCGCCTCTCTGCCGCAAAGGGGCCTTGGAGGGCGGGTTACGGCACGCAAAGGCGCCCCGGTGCGCGACCCGCCGCCCCGTTGCAGGGCGCCCCTACAGGGCGTCCCCGCCGCACGCAACCCCTACAGGGCGGCCCCGCCGCACGCCGCCGCGGCCTCGGACCGGGGCGGCCCCGCACCGCCGGCGAGGTGGGACAGAAGTGTCCGACCATTGGGACAAAAGTGTCCGGGTGGTGGGACAGTGGCGGGTGCTGCCCGCAGCGGTGGATACGTCTATGTATGGCGGGACCTCCTCAATTCCATTGGGCGCTATCACGCGGTTTGTGCCCGTGGGGTATGCTTGGGGCCAAGGGAGAGGGAGGCTTTCCATGAAGATTGCCATTGCCCAGATGAACGCGACCATGGGCGCCTTCGAGGACACGGTCGAGAGGATTCTCGCCCACGACCGCGCCTTCGTGCGCCAGGGGGCCGACCTCGCCGTGTACCCGGCCTGCGTGCTCACCGGTTACGACCCCCAGACCCTGCTCAACGCCGAGGGCTTCCAGGCGGACGTCGCCGCGGCCCTCGACAGCCTCGCCGACGGCTGCTCCGTGCCGTCGCTCGTGCCCTTCGTCTTCGAGTTCGCCGGCGCCCCGGTGCCCGAGGTCGCCTACATCCACGAGGGTCGCATCGTGCCCCTGCGCATGGCCTCCTACCTGGCCAACGTCAACGCCCGCGGCTCCATGCCCGTGGAGGAGCCCGCCGTGCAGTTCCAGCTTGGCGACACGGACTTCGGCGTGGCCTTCGACTTCGCGGGACTG
This sequence comes from Granulimonas faecalis, assembly GCF_022834715.1. Taxonomy (NCBI): domain Bacteria; kingdom Bacillati; phylum Actinomycetota; class Coriobacteriia; order Coriobacteriales; family Kribbibacteriaceae; genus Granulimonas; species Granulimonas faecalis. Next base: position 1,551,339 of record NZ_BQKC01000001.1, on the reverse strand, counting down.
GACGTCTACTCCCAGGGGGTCGAGAACGCCGATGTCATCGTCTACCTGCCCTTCGAGGGTTACAACACGGACGACGAGGCCACGTCCATGGCCAGCTCGGTGGGCGACGGCTTCTACCTTCAGGACGCCACGCGCGCCAACAGCTGGCTCGTGGCCGTGAACTCCGTGGGCGCCCAGGACGAGATGGCCTACGCCGGCGGCTCGTTCATCCTCGCGCCGTGGGGCGAGCTCGCCTGCGTGCTGCCCGCCTTCGAGGAGGCCGCTGCCGTCACCGAGGTCGAGCCCCTCGCCGAGGGCCCGCTCGAGGACCCGGTGGCGCCGCCCTCGTACCACCGCATGCGCTCACTCTGGAGCGCCCTCACGGTGACCCTCCGCGACTTCGTGGACAAGCAGGGGTGGGACGGCGTGTGGCTGCCCATGACGGGCGACCTCCTCTCCTGCGCCCTCGCTGCGCTCTCCGTGGACGCCCTCGGCCCCACCCGGGTGCACGGGCTCATCGTACCGGCCATGGGCGGGGACGCTGTGGCCGATGCCCGCCGGCTGGCCTCCAACCTGCGCATCGGCTGCGAGGAGGTGCCCGCGGAGACCCTCTCGGCCGTGGGGGAGCTCCTCGGCGACGCCTCGCCGTCGCTCTGGTGCCGGTTCGCCCGCGCCGTCGCCCCGCGCATCTTTCCCGACGAGCGCCTCCTGCCGCTCACCTCAGTGGACAAGACCGCCCTCGCCCTGGGTCAGGACCCCGACGACTACCACGGAGCCCTGTTCGCGCCCTTCTCGGACGTCTACCGCACCGACCTCACCGCTCTCGTGTCCGACCGTAACCTCAAGAGCCCGGTGGTGCCCCGCACCGTTCAGGCGCGCCTCGAGGTGCCCGTCGGCATCGTGGCCCTGCCGCGCCTGCGCTCCAAGGCCCGCTCGCTGTCGGACATAGACTCCCTGCTGCTCAGGGTCATCGAGCGCGGCGAGTCGCTCACGGACCTCGTGCGCGCGGGGACGCCCCCCGACGAGGCCCGCGCCGTCCTCTCGCGCGTCATCGCCTCGGAGCTTGGGCGCCGTACCTGCCCCGTGGGCCCCGTGCTGTCGGACCGCTCCCTCGTGGAGCACCGGATGCCGCTCTCGTGCCACTGGGACGACCGCGTGCGCACCGACGAGGAGCTCGACGGCGTCTTCTCCGACGACGGCGAGCCGACGGACGACGTGGCGGAGCTCATCGGGCGGTTCCAGGCCATCGCCGGTGTGGAGGCCTCGGTGCCCGACCCGGCGGAGGCCGCCATGCCCACCGACATCCGCGGCTACCTGCGCGACTTCGCCCTCGGCGGGGGCCTCTCCACCGACGGCGACGACATCTGGGGATCGGGCCTCTTCTCCAAGAACTGAGCGCCGCCGCGCTCCCCGTGCTACACTGGTGGCTCTGTAGAACGTCTGTTCGCGGGAGGCGCGGTGGTCATTCTGGGCATAGATCCGGGCCTGGCCCACACGGGCTGGGGCGTCGTGGAGACCCGCGGCACCCTCTGCCGCGCCCGCGCCTACGGCTGCGTCGCCACCAAGGCCCACGACCCGCTGCCCGAGCGCCTTGGCGCCATCCACAGAGAGCTCGCCCAGGTGATAGAGCGGTTCCATCCCACGGACGTCGCCATCGAGCAGATCTTCTTCGGCCAGAACACCAAGAGCGCTATCGCCACGGCCCATGCCCGAGGGGCCGCCCTCGTGGCCTGCGCCACCGCCGGCTGCGCCATCGGCGAGTACACCCCCATGCAGATCAAGCAGGCCGTGGCCGGCACGGGCGCGGCCGACAAGCACCAGGTGACCTACATGGTGCGCACGGTGCTCGCCCTGGACCACGACCCCAAACCGGACCACTGCGCCGACGCCCTCGCCGCCGCCGTGTGCCACGCCCACCTGGAGCGCACGCTCGCCAAGGCCCGCGTGGCCGTCCCCCGATAGGAGGCCCCATTTGATCGCACAGCTCACCGGCACCGTCGTCGATGCCTCGCAGCCGGGCGCCGTCGTGCTCGACGTGCGCGGCGTGGGCTACGAGCTCGGCGTCTCCCGCACCACGGCGGCCGACCTCCCGGCCCCGGGCACGCCGGGCGTCACACTCCTCACCCGGCTCAGGGTGAGCGAGAACGCCGTGGCGCTGTTCGGCTTCTCCACCCGCGAGGAGCGGGCCGTGTTCGACCGCCTGGTGCAGATCCCCAAGGTGGGCCCGGCCCTGGCGCTCAAGATCCTCTCGTCGTTCACGCCCCGGCAGCTCGCCGAGGTGGTGGCGTGCCAGGACGTGGGCCGTATGACGGCGGTGCCGGGCGTGGGCAAGAAGTCCGCGCCCCGGCTCTTGCTCGACCTCGCCCAGGCCTTCTCCAAGGACCCCGAGCTCAAGGCCATCGCCTCCGCCGCCGCGCCCCTCGACCTCGTGGGCGCGGGTCCGGCGCCCACGGGCGGCCCCTCCGTGGTCGAGGAGGCTACGGCAGCGCTCCTCGCCATGGGCCTCACGCCCCAAGAGGCGGAGGTCGTCTTCGAGGGCCTGCCCGACGACGCCACCGTCGAGCAGGCGGTGCGCTACGCCCTCAAGCGCATCGGGGGCCGCCCGTGATGTGGGAGGCCGAGGCCGGCAGGGACCTCTTCGCGGACGGCGCCGGCAACCACGTGACGGGCCAGCGGCGTCCGGTGTCGGCGGACCTCGCGGTCGAGGACCTCGACATCGAGCGCGGCCTCAGGCCCCAGACGCTTGAGGACTACTGCGGCCAGAGCCGCGTGAAGGAGAACCTCCGGGTGCTCATCGACGCCGCGTCCTCGCGCAACGAGCCTTTGGACCACGTGCTCTTCTCGGGCCCGCCGGGCCTGGGCAAGACCACGCTGGCGGCCGTCGTGGCCAACGAGATGGGCGGCACGCTGCACACCACGTCGGGTCCGGCTATCACGCGCCCCGTGGAGCTCTCGGCCACCCTCACCAACCTCGGCGAGGGCGACGTCCTCTTCATCGACGAGATCCACCGCCTCAGCCGCAACGTGGAGGAGATCCTCTACTCGGCCATGGAGGACTTCTTCCTGGACATCATCATGGGCGACGGCCCCGGCGCCCGCTCCATGCGGTTCGAGATCCCGCCGTTCACGCTCGTGGGCGCCACCACGCGCACGGGCCTGCTCACGGGTCCGCTGCGGGACCGCTTCGGCATCTCGTACCGGCTCGACTACTACACGGTGGAGGAGCTCACCCAGATCGTGCTGCGATCCGCGGGTATCCTGGGCGTGGACATCGACCTCCCGGGCGCCCAGGAGGTGGCCAGCCGGAGCCGCGGCACGCCGCGCCTGGCCAACCGCCTCCTCAAGCGCGTGCGCGACTACGCCCAGGTGCGCGCCCAGGGCACGGTCACGTGGCAGGTGGCCGCCGAGGCCCTGGCGTTCTTCGAGATAGACGAGCTGGGGCTCGACTGGATGGACACCAAGATCCTGCGTGCCCTGGCCGAGACGTTCCGCGGCCGCGCCGTGGGGCTGTCCACCCTGGCGAGCGCGGTGGGGGAGGACCCCTCCACCATCGAGGAGGTCTACGAGCCGTTCCTGCTCCAGCAGGGGCTCATGGTCCGCACGCCCCAGGGGCGCCAGGCGACCCTGGCCGCCTTCGAGCACCTGTCGGTCGCACCGCCGGTTTCCTGAAATGGAACCGGTGTAGGATAGGAGAACCATGCTGCAGAGAGACTACCTGGCCAAGGTCATAGAGTCGTTCACCAAGCGCACGTCGGAGACGCTGCGCGACGCCGTCGTGCTGCGCTCCGCCGAAGGGGTGTCGGAGACCGAGGACGCCCTCGGCGAGCTCATGGAGCTCGACCCGGCGATGTTCCTCTCCCTCGCACCTGACTCCATGGTCACCATGATGCGGCTCGGGGGCAACGGCGAGGCCGTGGGCGACTTCGTGGCCTACGTCCTCAACGCGCTGGCCGACGCCTCGCTCATCTCGGGCGACCGCGACACCGCGCGCCTCCGCCGCGACCAGGCCCGCGCCGTGGCCCTGGCCTTCGGCGTGAGCCGCGACGTCGTGCCCGAGCAGTACGTCGAGGTCGACCGCGACATCCAACGGGCGCGCAGCGAGGCCGGCATCGGCTAGGTCGCACGGAGCATGGGGGCTCACCGTTCGCACGACGAGATGGGAGAGACATGCCTTCTGACATCGAGATCGCCCAGGCGGCCAACCCCGAACCCATAGCCGGTGTTGCCGCACGGCTCGGGATCCCCGAAGAGGACCTCGTCCCCTACGGCCGCGACAAGGCCAAGGTGGATATCGGGGTCCTGCGCGAGGGGGGCGGCCACCGGGCCAAGCTCGTCCTCGTGACCGCCATCAACCCCACGCCGGCCGGCGAGGGCAAGACCACCACCACCATCGGCCTGGCCGACGCCATGCGGCGCCTCGGGACCAACGCCGTGGTGGCCCTGCGCGAGCCGTCCCTGGGGCCGGTCTTCGGCATCAAGGGCGGGGCGGCCGGCGGCGGCTACGCCCAGGTGGTGCCCATGGAGGACATCAACCTCCACTTCACGGGCGACTTCCACGCCATCGGCGCGGCCAACAACCTCCTGGCCGCCATGGTCGACAACCACATCAAGCAGGGCAACGAGCTCGGCATCGACCCGCGTCGCATCACCTGGCGCCGCTGCGTGGACATGAACGACCGCCAGCTCCGCAACGTCGTGGATGGCCTGGGCGGCGTGGCCGACGGCATGCCCCGCCAGGACGGCTTCGACATCACGGTGGCCTCTGAGGTCATGGCCGTGCTGTGCCTGTCCTCCTCCATCACCGACCTCAAGGAGCGCCTCGCGCGCATCGTCGTGGGCTACACCTTCGACCGCGAGCCGGTGCGGGCCGGCGACCTCCACGCCCAGGGGGCCATGTGCGCCCTGCTCAAGGATGCCCTCATGCCCAACCTCGTGCAGACCCTCGAGGGCACCCCGGCCTTCGTGCACGGCGGCCCCTTCGCCAACATCGCCCACGGCTGCAACTCGGTCATGGCCACGCGCATGGCGATGCACTACGGCGACGTCGCCATCACCGAGGCGGGCTTCGGCGCGGACCTCGGCGCCGAGAAGTTCTGCGACATCACCTGCCGCATGGGCGGCTTCGCCCCCGACGCGGTGGTCGTGGTGGCTACGGTCCGCGCCCTCAAGTACAACGGCGGCCAGCCAAAGGCCGACCTCGCCACCGAGGACCTCGGCGCCCTGGCCCAGGGCATGCCCAACCTCCTGCGCCACGTCTCCAACATGCGCGATGTCTACGGGCTGCCCTGCGTGGTGGCGGTCAACCGGTTCCCCACGGACACCGAGGCCGAGCTCGCCCTCGTGGAGGAGGCCTGCCGCAAGGAGGGTGTGGACGTGCGCCTCTCCGAGGTGTGGGCCAAGGGCGGCGAGGGCGGCCTCGAGCTCGCCCGCGAGGTCCTGCGCTTGGTGGGGGAGCCCAACGACTTCGACTACGCCTACCCCAGCGGCACGCCCGTGCGCCGTGCCGTGGAGGCCGTGGCCAGGCGCGTCTACCGCGCCGACGGCGTCGACTTCACGCCCCAGGCCCTCCGGCAGCTCGCCGAGCTCGAGCGCAACGGCTTCGGGAACCTGCCGGTGTGCATCGCCAAGACGCAGTACTCCTTCACGGACGACCAGGCCAGGCTGGGCGCCCCCGAGGGGTTCCGCATCACGGTCCGCGAGGTCAAGGTGGACGCCGGCGCCGGGTTCGCGGTGGTGCTCACGGGCGCCATCATGACCATGCCAGGCCTGCCCCGGCACCCGGCGGCGGAGTCCATCGACGTAGACGAGACGGGGCGCATCACCGGTCTCTTCTAGGCTTCCCATCGATGCCTGTCGTTGGGTTGTCAAGGTGTTTTTCAGTGAAGATGTGACGGAGGCGGGGTCGGGCACGGTGTCGGTCCCGCCTTCTGCCCGGGGCGGTATCCCCAGTTCAGCGGCCCGTCCCGTGCGTCTCGGGCCCCGGCGCGCAAAAACGTCCGAGCCCGGACCCGGTTCTTGGGCCTGCGGTCGGGGGTTTCGGTTAAACTAACCCATGCCCTTGCGGGGTCTGACCCCAGGGGCGTTTGTTCAAGCGCGCATGCGCGCACCATGGTTGCCCTAAGCCAAGGGCAACAGAAAGAAAGGCACGTCATGGCTCACGGTACTGTTAAGTGGTTCAACCCGGACAAGGGCTACGGCTTCATCTCTCGCGAGGACGGGGACGACCTGTTCGTTCACTACTCCGAGATTCAGATGGACGGCTTCAAGACCCTCGATGAGGGCCAGGTCGTCGAGTTCGACATCACCACCGGCCAGAACGGCAAGCTCCAGGCCTCCAACGTCCGCAAGGCGTAGCGTAGGGTCTGACCTGCCTCCTGAAGGCACGCCGTACGGGGGCCGCATCCGACCGGGTGCGGCCCCCGTTCTCTTTCCGGGCTGCGGGGTCCCGAGGGTCCGGACGGGTACATGGTCCCCGAGAAAAGCGGGGACGACCCCAGGGCCGACGCGCCCCAAGGCCGAGCCACCCCGGGACCGACGCACCGAGAGGAGCCGCGCCATGCGCATCGCCTTTGTCATGGACGACCTCGGGGTCCACTCCAACGGGACCTTCGTCACCGCCCGGCGCTACGCCCGCGCTCTCAGGGCTCAGGGTCACGAGGTCCGCCTCGTGGGCGTGGGCGCCGAGGGGGACGACGCCTTCCCCCTGCCGGAGCGCCGCATCCCCGTGGTGACCCCGGTGTCGACGCGCTGCGGCTTCCGGTTCGGCGAGCCGGACCCGGACGCGCTCGACCGCGCCCTCGGGGGCGTGGACCTCGTGCACCTCTTCCTCCCGTTCGCCCTGGAGCGGGCGGCCCTCCGGTGGGCGCGCTCCCACGGCGTGGCCGCATCGGCGGCCTTCCACCTGCAGCCCGAGAACGTCACCTACAACGCCGGCATCGGCGCGGCGCCCCCGGTGTGCGGCGCCGTGTACGCGCTGTTCCGCCGTTGGCTCTACGACGGCGTGCGCCGCGTCCACTGCCCCAGCGAGATGATCGCGGGCCGCCTCGCCGACCACGGCTACCGCGCCCGCACCACCGTGATCTCCAACGGCGTGCCCGCGCCCTTCGTGCCCGCCGGGGCCCCGGCGGGCACCTTCGGCCCCGACGGCTTGGTGCACGTGGTCACCGTGGGGCGCCTCGCGCCCGAGAAGAACCAGGAGACCATCTTGCGTGCCGTGGGCCTCAGCCGGCACCGGGACCGCATCAGGCTCCACATCTGCGGCTCCGGCCCCCGCCGGCGCTCCCTCGAGCGGCTGGGATCCCGGCTCCCGGTGCCGCCGTCGTTCGAGTTCCACGACGCGGCCGGGCTCGTAGCGCTGGAGCAGGCGAGCCCCTTCTACGTGCACGCCTCCGTGGCCGACATCGAGGCCATCTCGGTCCTCGAGGCCTTGGCCTGCGGCTGCGTACCCGTCATCGGCGAGGCGCCCCAGAGCGCGCCCGCGGCCTTCGCCCTCACCCCCGAGAGCCTCTTCCCGGCCAGGGATCCCCGGGCGCTCGCCGAGCGCCTCGACTGGTGGATCGAGCACCCCGACGAGCGTGCCAGGATGTCGGCGCGCTACGTCGCCGAGGGTGAGTCCATGCGCGTCTCGCGGTGCTGCGAGCGGTTCGCGGCCTTCGCCGAGGGTGCCGTGGAGGAGGATGTGGCCCTCGGCCTTGCCGTGGCGGGGGCGCGATGAGAGAGGGCCGCCCCTCGACCCGGCCGAGCCCCCGGGGCACCGCCGGCGGCGGAGACCGGCCTACCGGGCCGTGAGCCTCTCCCAGCCGTCGATGACGAGGGTGGCCTCGGCACTCACGGCGTCGAGGTCCTGGGTGGGGTCGTCGGAGCGCACACCCACGGCCGTGAACCCGGCCGAGGCGGCGGAGCGGAGCCCCGCGGGGATGTCCTCGAACACCACGGTTCGTCCCGGCTCCCGGCCCATGCGGCGCGCCGTCTCCACGTAGATGTCGGGCCAGCGCTTGTCGCGCCCCACCTCGGCGCCGTGCACCCGGAGGTCGAACAGCGAGTCGACGTCCACCCGCGGCTTCAGGGCGTCGAGCACCGCGGCGTCGTTGTTGGTGGCGAGGGCGCAGGCCACGCCGGCCGCGCGGAGGGCCCGGATGTAGTCCTCGGCGCCCGGCCTCAGGCGCACCCGGTCGCGGTAGAGGGCGCTGCCGAGGTCGTTCCACTCGTCGCAGACCTGCTCCACGGTGTCGGGGAGGCCGTAGGTGCCGATGACCCAGCGGGCGCCCTCCCTGAAGCCCCGGGCGGCCAGCTGCGCGGAGAAGCCCGGCTCGTAGGCGATGCCCCGGCGCGAGAGGAACGTCTCGTCCACGAGGCGCCAGACGTGGGACGACTCCGCGATCGTGCCGTCGAAGTCGAAGATGGCGGCCGTGAAGGGGGTGCGCCCCGGGGCGAGGTCGGCGGGGCCTGTGAGGGTCATGGGCGCTCCTGTGGTCGGTCGGCGGACGCGGGAAGTATAGCCGAGCGCGGGCCGGTTGGATGTGGTTTCATGGGCCGTGAAGGAAGCTGTCAGGACAAGCGGCGCCCAGGGCGCCGGCAAAGGAGGTACGCCATGGAAGAGCCCAAGGTCTCCCGCGAGGAGATCGACGCCTACGTGGAGCGCGTGTGGCCCGAGGTGCTCGAGGACATCGCCACCCTCGTGGCCATCGACTCGGTGGAGGACCTCTCAGCCGCCGCCCCAGGCGCCCCGTGGGGCCCCGGCCCGAAGGCCGGCCTCGACGCGGCGCTCAACATCGCCGAGCGCCTGGGCCTCGACGCCCACGACGTGGAGGGCTACATCGGCTACGCCGACCTGCCCGGCAGGAGCGAGAGGCAGGTGGCCACCATCGCCCACGTGGACATCGTGCCCGTGGGTACCGGTTGGGACACCGACCCGTTCACCCTCACGGTGAAGGACGGCTACCTGATGGGCCGCGGCACCCTCGACGACAAGGGCCCGCTCGCCCTCACCCTCTGGGCCGCCCACTTCTTCAAGGAGCGCGGCCAGGAGCTGCCCTACACCCTGCGCTGCATCGTCGGCGCCAACGAGGAGACCGGCCTCGGCGACGTGGACTACTACAACGAGCACTTCGAGCAGCCGGCGTTCCTGTTCACCCCCGACGCCGAGTTCCCCGTGTGCTGCGGCGAGAAGGGCGGCTTCTCGGCCACCTTCACCTCCGGCCCCGTGGCCGGCGGCACCATCGTGGACTTCAAGGGCGGCACCGCCGGCAACGCCATCCCCGACCTCGCCGAGGTCACCGTGCGCGCCGACGCTGCCTCCCTGCCCGCGGCCGAGGGCATCGACATCGAGGACGCCGGCGACGGCCTGGCCCGCCTCACGGCCCACGGCAAGGGCGGCCACGCCTCCCTGCCCGAGGGCACGGTGAACGCCATCGGCATGCTGGTGGACTACCTCTGGGACAACGGCCTCCACTCCGAGGAGGAGCGCCCGTTCCTCGAGCTCGAGCGCCTCATCTTCGCCACCACCGACGGCAGCTCCCTGGGCATCGACGCCACCGACGACATCTTCGATCCCCTCACCTGCATCGGCGGCACCATCGAGGTCGAGGACGGCCGCTTCAGGCAGACCGTCGACGCCCGCTTCCCCAAGTCCACCACGGCCGAGCACCTCGAGGAGGTCCTCTCCAAGCTCGGCGAGGAGCACGGCTGCACCCTCACGGTGGACCTCGCCCTCGTGCCGTTCTACGTCGACCCCTCGAGCCCCGAGATCCAGACCCTCATCCAGACCTACAACGACCACACCGGCAAGGACAAGAGGCCATTCACCATCGGCGGCGGCACCTACGCCCGCGACTTCAAGAATGCCGCGTCGTTCGGCCCCGAGGAGACCGACCTGGTGAACCCCGACTGGGTGGGCGGCATGCACGGCCCCAACGAGGGCGTGTCCGAGCAGCTCCTGCGCGACTCGCTCTCCATCTACATCGACGCCATCGCGCGCCTCATGGAGCTCGACCTCTAGGGGTCGGGCCCCACGCACCGGCGCTCCGCGAACGGGAGGGCGCCCTGGCCACGGCGGCTGGGGCGCCCTTTTCCGTCCCTGTCCGCCGGCGGTGGGTCAGGCGTCCGCCTCCATGGAGAGGGCCACGGTGAGCAGGCTCTCGTCGTTGGTGAGGATGCCCACGAGGGTCGTGAGGTCGCGGGCCACGGGGAAGATGCCGGCGTCCACGGCCGCCTTCGCGCCGTCCACGAGGACCTCGCCCACCCGGGCCACGGGGGCCAGGGGGATGCCGGCGCCCTCGAGCTCGTCGGCGACGGTGCCGGCGGGGGCCGGTTCGTAGCCGCCCTGGGCCTGGAGGTCGCCAAGGGCCTTGGCGGCCGCCGGGGCGCACACGCCGCCCACGGCCAGGGCGTGGCGCAGGCTGGCGTCGGCCAGGCGCAGCTCGCCCTCCTGGCGGAGCGCGCCACCCAGACGCAGGTAGGCGGCGCAGATGGAGTCGGGGTCGTGGGCGAGGGACAGGAGCTCCCTGACGGTGGCCTCGGCCATGGGGGCGTCGCCCAGGAGCTCGTGGCACCGGGCCGCCCTCAGGCGGGCGTTGACGTCCATGGGGTCGAGCTCCACGGCGCGCAGGGCGAACGCGAGGGCGCGGTCGGCGCGGCCCAGGCGCATGGAGAGGCTCGAGAGGGTGCCGTGGGCGTGGTAGTAGGGCGCCGGGACGAGGCGTACCTCGCGGCCGTCGGGGCCCGAAAGCCGGTTGTGGAGCCCGCGCTCGGCGTAGGTGTTGAAGAAGCGCCACACGCGGCAGGCGTCGTCGTGGTAGGGCTCGGCGTCCTCCTCGGCCGCCAGGAGCCCTTCCGGCCTGCGGGCGCACCGCTCCACCCGCACGGGGTCACCGCCCTCGGGGGAGGCGAGGAGCGAGAGGGCTTCGGCCACGGCGCGGCCGAGGTCGCCGTCGGTCAGGAGGGCGTCGCGCACGGCCCCGGGGTCGCCGCCGTCCAGGGTGCCGTCGATGAGGGAGCGCACGACGCGCTGACCCGCGGCGCGGACCTCCCGGTCGTCGTCGTGGGCCGTGGCCTCGAGGACGGCCGCCACGGCGTGGGAGCAGGTTCCGTCGAGGGCGGCGCAGGCGCGGTCCGCGGCCGCCTCCCGGCGCGCGGTCCCGCGGATGGCGAGGTCGGCCATGGCCGAGGCGCCGAGGGCCCGGGCCGCCTCGGGCGTCAGGGGGTGCCGGGATGCCTCGGGCTCGTCGCCCCGCCACGGGGGGGCAGAGGAGCGGGTCGGTCATGGAGAAACGCGGCGTCACGGGGTGGAGGCGCCCGTCGTGGGCGTCGACGGACGCGCCCAGGGCGGCGAGCTCGTCCTCGGGGCGCTCGCCGGGGCCCTCGAGGTCGAGGGCTGCCACGGCGGCGCGGGTGGCGCGTCAGGAGACGAGGGGGCGCCCGTCGACGTCGGCGGCCTGCACCCACGCCTCGTGGAGGCGGGGCGACGTGGAGAGCGCCATGGCGGCGAGCACCATGGCCTCGCGGCACGCGAGCCTGGCGGCCCTGAGCTCGCGGCGCGCCCGGGTGGTGCGGCGGGTGCCGCCGTCCCCGCACCACTCGCGGGGCGCGACGACGTCTGGCTCCACGGTGCCGAAGGAGAGGGCCGCCACGCCGGCCTCGAGGTTGAGGCGGAAGCGGCACTCGAGACGGTAGGGGAGGCGTAGCGACCGGATGCCAAGGGCCAGGGCCCGGCGCACCTCCCACTCGCCGCGGTCGCCGTACCCGGCGGCGCCGGTGTCGATGCCGGCGGCCTCACAGGTGACGGAGCGCTCGATGACGTCCGAGAGCAGGTAGAGCTCGGAGACCGTGGTCTCGGGTCTTCGGCCGAGGCAGCGCTTGGCATAAACGGCGCGGTTGAGGGCCGACTCCACGCGCCGCAGGGCCCGCACGCCCTCCTCGTCGAGGCTGGCCCCTTGATGTCCAGACGCACCTGGCCCGACCGGGCATCGGGTCGGAGGCGCGCGGGGGCGTCGTCGGCGAGGTCGAGCAGTCCGGCGTCGTCGAGCTGCTCGGCCACGAACGAGGAGAGGGCGTCGGGGAGGGTGGGGGAGGTGCGGTGGGCCTGCGTCATCCGGAGGGCGCCGAGCACGGACTTCAGGGGCTCCACGGGGAAGGGGCCCCTCTCGAGTGCGGCCATAAGGCCGTCGAGGTCGATGGTCCCCTCGGCCGCGCCCCAGCCCGTCTCATGTGATGCCATGGATCCTCCCTGCGCTCTCGTGCGCAGGGTACGTCCCCCTCTTTTTCTGCCCCGTATTTAAGGGACAGTGCAGCATTGGGATCCTTGCGTGTGCCACGTCTGCCGCCCGGGTGGGACAAAAGTGTCCGGGTGGTGGGACGGGGGTCAGTCGCCGTGGGGCTGTTCCAGCGACTCCCGCAGCCCCAGGAGCACCTCGTCGCCGTCGAGGAGGGCCGCCGCCGTGGCGAGCTCGCGGGCCACGGGGAAGACGCCCGCCTCCACAGCGGCCCGGGCGGCCTCGCGGACGGCGGAGCGCACAGCCTCGGTGGGGGCGTCCGGGACGCCGCGGCTCGCGAGCACGCGCCCCTGCTCCCCCTCCGGCACCGGCGCGACGCCCTCCTGGGCCTCGAGGGCCGAGAGCTCGAGGGAGGCGATGAGGGCGCAGGGCGTGTTGAGGGCGATGGAGCGCCGGTAACAGGCGTCGGCCAGCTCGAGGTCCCCCTCCTGCCACGAGAGGAACGCGAGCCGGTAGTAGGCGACGGCCGCCCCGGTGGGATCGTAGGCGCGCTCGAGGAGGTCGCAGCAGGAGGAGATGGCCATGGGGATGTCGCCCAGGGCCTCGTAGCGGGCCACGAGGGCGAGGTGCGCCGACGGGTCGAAGGGGTCGAGGTCACGGGCGGCGAAGGCGTGGGCCGTGGCGCCGTCGCCGTCGCCCGTGGCGGCCAGGAGCGAAGACGTCAGCAGGTGGGCGGCCAGGCGCGAGGCGGGCACGAGGGGCGCCTGGGCGCCGTCGGCCCCCTCGAGCCGGTTGTAGAGGCTCCGCTCCACGTAGTTGGAGAAGCAGCGGGCGCCCTCCGGCACCCAGGCCTCGGTGCGGGCCAGGGCTTCCTGCACCTCGGAGAGGGCGGCCGCGCCGTCGCCGCCGTGGATGTGGGCCGCAGCCCGGGCCATGGCGTCGCGCACGGCGTCGACGCGGGTCACCCCCACGGCCAGGGCCATGGGGTCGCACCCGTCGACGGTCCCCTCGAGCAGCACGTCCACGAGCCCGCGCACGGCCTCGCGCACCTCCGGGTCGTCGATGCCGTCGAGCGCGCCCATCAGGAAGGAGACGCTGCTCTCGCATGACCCGCCCAGCCCCGCCGCGATCCTTTCGGCGAGGGCGCGGCGCCGTGCCGCAGCGTCGCGGGAGAGCCCCGCCAGGGTGGGGGACCCGAGCGCCTGCCGGGCCTGCTCGGGGAGCGCCCGGTCGGAGCCCTCCGGCTCCTCCGTGCGCCAACGGGGGCAGAGCGCCTCGTCGTCGAGGGAGAACCCGGGCGCCACGGGATCGAGTCCGTCGCCGTTCCAGGAGACGGAGCCGCCGGCGAGCCGCATGGCCTCCACGGGGTCGCCCAGGGCCGTCGGGTCGAGGTCGGCCACGGACGCCCGCGTCATCTGGGCGGAGAGCACGCAGGAGGGGCCACGGTCGACGCGGACCCACACGCGCCCCACGCCGTCGCAGCGGTCGAACACGTGGAACGCGAGGAGCAGCGCCTCCCGGCACGCGAGCTCGGCGGCCGCGCGGCGCCGCATGGTGCCGGTTGCCTTCACCACGCGGCCGAGGCCCTCCACCCACACGTGCCGGGCCATGGCGTCGGCCGGCTGCGCGGCCAGGGAGAACCCCACGACCCCGGCCCCGGTGTTGACGCGCCACCGGGCGTCCAACCGGTAGGGGAGCTGGAACTCCTCGAGCCCCTCCGACACGGCGCGCCGCACGTCCCACTCCCCGGACGCGCCGGTGACGTCGCCGTCCCTGCGCCACGGTGCCTGGGCGGCCACGGAGGCCTCCACCGACGCGCTGAAGCGGTAGCAGGCGTCCGTGCCCCCGGCGGGGGAGCAGCCCAGCCGGCGGTCGCAGAAGAGCGTCCGGTTGAACGCGGTCTCGACGCGTCTCAGGCGGAGCGGGGCGGCGGGGTCTGTGGGCGGCTCGGCGAAGGAGAGGCGCAGGCACCCGGTGCGGGGCGCCACACGGGCGCGCACGGGGGCGTCGCCCAGCGAGAAGATGTCGGCGTCCTCGAGCTCGGCCGCGAGGAAGAGCTCGAGGGTGCAGGGGAGGGGGGCCGTGCCGCCGCCGAAGACGCCGTCGGCCGAGCCTTGGCGCAGCCGCACGTCGCGGACGAGCCCGGCGAGAGCCACCACGGGCTCGGGGGTCCCGGCGAGGGCCGCGGCGAGGGCGTCCATGTCGAGGGAGCCCGTCTCGGCGGCGGGGACGGGCGCGTGGACAGTGGGGGCGGGGGGCGTCTCGCGGGTAGGGCCGGCAGGCGACAGGGCGCGCCGGGCGAAGGCCCTGCCCGCCCCCACGCCGCAGGCGAGGCCGCCGAGGCACCCGAGCAGCGCCGCGAGGGCGCCCCAGGCGGGGTCCTCCAGCGACGCTAGGATGGCGCCGCAACCGAGCAGGGCAGCCCCGGCCCAGCCGAGGGCGGCGTCGCCCATGGAGTCGATGCGTCGGCGAAGGTCCATGGACCCCTCCCTCCCGGTGCCGGCGGGTGTCCCCGCCGTTCCACCCACAGTATATGCGAGGCCGTCCGCCGACCCAGGGGCGCCGGCCGACGGAGCCGGCGGGACGGGCTTGCCTGTGGGAGCCTGTGAGGTATACTGCTGATGAACATATGAGCAAGTGCTCATGAATTGCGGAGAGGCCGCCTTTGACGGCGGCGGAGGGAGGGGCCCATGGGCATCGACGGACCGGCCACCGAGGGGACCGACGCGTTCCTCACCGACGAGGACGCCATCTACGGGGCGACGCAGATCTTCGACGCCCTGTCCGACTACACGCGCTTCCAGATCCTCGGGGCGCTCATGACGGCCGAGCGCTCGGTCTCCGAGCTCCAGGAGATCTGCCCGGTGTCGCAATCGGCCATCTCACACCAGCTGCGCCTCCTGCGCGACCGCGGGCTCGTGGCCCAGCGCCGCGAGGGGCAGCGCTCGATCTACTCGCTGGCCGACGGCCACGTGGCCACGCTCATCCGCGTGGGCCTCGAGCACGCGGGGGAGGAGCTCTCATGAGCGGGCACGATCGCCACGACCACGACCACGGGCACTGCGGCTGCGACGCCCACGGCCACTGCGGCTGCGACGCCCACGGCCACGACGGCCACGGCCACGACGGCCGCGTGCACTGCGGCTGCGACGGCCACGACCACGGCGAAGCCGCCCCGGCCCATGGGCCCTCCGGCACCCCGGACCTCACGTTCAAGGTCGCCGACCTCGACTGCCCCAACTGCGCCCGTGCCGTCGAGGAGGCCGTGAGGGGCCTGCCCGAGGTCGCCGACGCGAGCCTCACCTATGCGACGGCCACCCTCTCGGTGGTCTCCGCGGCCGGGGCCGAGCCCGCCGCCGTGGAGCGCGCGGTCCTGGACGCCGTGCGCTCGTGCGGGGAGGACCTCGAGCTCACCGACGAGCAGCTCGAGCGCCTCGACGCCCGTCGCGGCTGGTTCGCCGAGCACCGCGCCGCCGTGCTCCTCGGCACCTCCGCCGCCCTCATCATCGCCGGCATCGTGGCCGAGGCCGCCGCCGGCGGCCTCGCCACGGCCTGGCTCTACGCCGCGGCCGCCCTGGCCGGCCTCGCGTTCATCCTCCCGCTCGCCGCCGCGTCCCTCGGGCGCCGGAAGGCCGACATGAACGTGCTCATGTCCATCGCCGTCGTGGGCGCACTGGTCATGGGCCTCGTGGAGGCCCTCGGCGGCCACCTGGAGGTGGACACCTTCCGCGACGCCGCCATCGTCATCTTCCTCGACCAGGTGGGCGAGTGGCTCGAGGGCTGGTCCATGCGCCGCAGCCGCGGCTCGGTGGAGGGCCTCATGGAGCTCGCCCCGGAGACCGCCCACGTGGTGCGTGCCGACGGCTCCGTCGCCGACGAGCCCCTGGCCGACGTCGAGGTGGGCTGGGAGGTGCGCGTGCTCCCCGGCGAGCGCGTGCCCCTCGACGGCACGCTTGTGGCCGGCGACTCCAGCTTCGACGAGGCGCCCGTCACCGGCGAGTCCGTGCCCCAGGACAAGGGGGCGGGAGCCCGGGTGTACGGCGGCTCGCTCAACACGGTGGCGCCCGTCACCGTGCGCGTCACGAGCCGCGCCGACAGCGGCACCTTGGCCCGCATCGTCTCCATGGTGCAGGGGGCCCAGGCGCAGAAGGCGCCCTACGAGGCCTTCGTCGACCGCTTCGCCGCCGTCTACACCCCGGCCGTGGTGGCCGTGGCGGCGGCCGTGGGCGTCGGCGTGCCGCTCTGCCTCACCCTCGTGGGGGCCCTCGGCCTCGGGGCGGCGCCCGACTGGGGCGCCTGGGTCTGGCGCGCCCTCACGCTGCTCGTCATCGCCTGCCCCTGCGCCCTCGTGATCTCCACGCCGGTCTCGTTCGTCTCGGCCATCTCCCGTGCGGCCCGCATGGGCGTGCTCGTGAAGGGTGGGGCGTACTTCGACATCGGCTCCAAGGTGGACGCCGTGGCGTTCGACAAGACCGGCACCCTCACCGCCGGCACGCCCGAGGTGGTCTCGGTCACGCCCTTCGGCGGACTCTCCCGCGAGCGCGTGCTTGCCCTGGCCGCAGCCCTGGAGCGCGAGTCCACCCACCCCCTGGCCGCCGCCGTCCGCATGGCCGCCGAGGGGTCCGTCGCCCCCGCCCTTGCGGCCGCGGACGTCCGTGAGACGGCGGGCAACGGCATGACCGGCACCGTGGACGGCGCTGCCGTGCTCGTGGGCAAGCCGGCCTTCGCCCGCACCGTGGCGGCGCTCGACGGGGATGCCGGGCAGGCCGTGGACGACGCAGCCGCATCGGGGGCCACGGCCCTCGTGGTCGCGGTGGACGGCCGCGTCGCCGGCGTGGTGGCCGTGGCCGACTCCGTGCGCGCCACCACCCCCGAGGCCGTCTCCCGGCTCCATGCCATGGGCATCCGCGACACCGTGATGCTCACGGGCGACAACGCCCGGGTGGCCGCCGTGGTGGCGGGGCGCGTGGGCGTCGCGGAGGTGGCGGCCGAGCTGCTCCCCGACGACAAGGTGGCCCGCGTGGAGGCGCTCCGCTCCCAGGGCCGGACGGTGGCCATGGTGGGCGACGGCATCAACGACGCGCCGGCCCTCGCCGCGGCCGACCTCGGCGTCACCATGGGCGCCGCCGCCAGCGACACCGCCCTCGAGGTGGCCGACGTCGCGCTGCTCTCCGGCGACCTCGAGCGCCTGCCGTCGTTCTTCTCCCTGTCCCGCCGTTGCATGGCGGTGGTGCGCGAGAACATCGTCTTCGCCATCGCCGTCAAGGTCGCGGTGCTGGTGCTCGCGGTGCTCGGCGTGGCCGGCATGGGCGCGGCCATCTTCGCCGACACGGGCGTGGCCCTCATCGTCGTCCTCAACGGCATGCGCCTCATGACCCCCTGGGAGACGCGCTTCTAAAGGGCCCGTCCGGCAGGCGGGCGCGTTTCCGCCGGCACCGGCACCCGGCGGCGGGTGCCGGTGCTAGGCTGGTTTTCGTGTCTGCCGCCGTCAGGAAAGAGCCGCCGTGCCAGAGCCTGAGCAAGGGAACCGGAACCTCTCCACCTATCTCGACGTGTCGGGCCCGCACCACATGCGGGTGCCCTGGCACGAGGCCCTCAGCGAGCCGGGCCGCCCCGCCGTGGACGCCCCGCTCGCCGACAAGGTCTCGGTCATCATGCGCACCGGCCAGCTGGCCCTCTCGGCCGGGGACTCCGCCTGGCGGGTCCGCGACTTCATGAACCGCGTGGCCCACGTCCTCGGCGTCACGGTGCACGCGGACATCTCGCTTGTCAACATCGAGGCCACCTGCATCGAGGGCTCCCGGTCCATCACCGAGGTGGTGGCCAACCCCACGGCCGGCGTCAACACCGAGCGGGTCATGCTCCTCGAGCACTACCTCCACGAGGTCGAGGCTCTGGGCCGAGAGATCTCGGTGGGCGCCTTCCACGACCTGCTCGACGTCGTGGAGTCCAAGGGTCAGCGCTACCGCCCGTGGCAGAGCGGTCTCGCCTCGGGTCTCGCCTGCGGCTCGTTCGTCTTCCTCCTGGGCGGCGGCCCCGTCGAGATGGCCGGCGCCGCCCTCGGCGCCGGGTTCGGGCAGCTCGCCCGCCGCGTGGTGGCGGGCCGCCGCATCAACCAGTTCGTGGCCGTGGCTTGCGGTGTGGCCGTGGCCTGCGTGGCCTACCTCCTCTCCCTCATGGCCATGTCGCCCTGGGTGCCTGACGCCATGAGCCACGAGGCGGGCTACATCGGCGCCATGCTCTTTGTCATCCCGGGTTTTCCCCTCATCACAAGCGGGTTCGACCTCTTCCAGTCCGAGATGCGCAGCGGCATCGAGCGGCTGGCCTACGCCCTCACCGTCATCCTCACCGGCACCGCCGTGGGCTGGCTCGTGGCCACGGGCGTGCGGCTCTATCCCGACGACTTCGCGCCTTTGGGCCTCGGCCCCGTGCCGCTCACCGCACTTCGGGCCCTCTTCTCGTTCGTGGGCGTCTACGGCTTCTCGGTGATGTTCAACTCCACGCCCCGGATGTGTGCCACCGCGGCGTCCATCGGCGCCGTGGCCAACACGCTGCGCCTGTCGCTGACGGGGTTCTGGTCCGTGCCCCCCGAGGCCGCGGCCCTGGCCGGCGCCTTCGTGGCGGGGCTCCTCGCCGCCGCGTGCAAGGCGCGCACCTCCATCCCGCGCACCGCCGTCACCGTGCCCTCCATCGTGATCATGGTGCCTGGCCTCTACATGTACCGGGCCGTCTACTACATGGGCACGTTCCAGCCCACCGACGCCGTCGACTGGCTCATCAGGGCCGCCATGATCGTGGTGTTCCTGCCCGTCGGCCTCATCGCCGCCCGGGTTATCACCGACCCGCGGTGGAGGAGGGTCTCGTGACCGCGGCGCGGCCCGTGGGTGACGACGACCCCCGTCAGCGGCTGTTCCGGCTCTTCGGCGACGACGCCATGGCCCGGCTTGCCGGCGCCCGCGTGGCGGTGGTGGGCATCGGCGGCGTGGGCTCCGCCTGCGCCGAGGCCCTGGCCCGCGGCGCCGTGGGCAACCTGGCCCTCGTGGACGGCGACACCGTGGCGCCGTCCAACATCAACCGGCAGGCCGTGGCGTTTCTCGACACGGTGGGCCTGCCCAAGGTGGACGTCATGGCGGCCATCGCCGCGCAGGTGAACCCCGCGGCCCGGGTGGACACGTTCCGGAGGTTCGTGCTGTCCGACGAGGCGGCGGGCCTCCTGGACGAGATGGGCCCCGTGGACTACCTCTGCGACGCCGTGGACTCCATCGCCGTGAAACTGACCCTGGCCGAGCTCGCCCAGGAGCGCGGCATCCCGCTCGTGAGCGCCATGGGCGGCGCCAACAAGGTGCACCCCGAGCGCATCAGGGTCGCGAGCATCTGGGACACCGTCAACGACCCCATCTGCCGCGTGGTTCGCAAGGAGTGCCGCAAGCGCGGCATCCGCGACCTAACGGTGGTGTTCTCGGACGAGCACGCCGTGCCGGTGGCCATGGAGCCGGGCACGGGCCGCGCCGAGCGCACCAACCTGGGCACCGCGTCGTTCATGCCGCCGGCCATGGGGTTGGCCATGGCCGGCAAGGTGATCCGCGACCTCACCGGCGTGGGGGAGTGACGGCCGTGGTCTCCGGCGCGGAGGGCGCCTGCCCGGCGCCGTTCGACATGCACCTGCACGGCGACTGGTTCTCGGACCCGCGGGCCTGCTCGGCGTCGTTCGCCGCCGCCGGCGGCGGGGCGCTGGGGTGCACCGTGGAGCCGGCGGGCTACGAGGGGCTCGCGGCCGAGCTGGCGGACGAGGGCCGTGTGCCGGACGGCGAGGCCGCGCGGGAGGGCGGCGGCCCCGGGCTGGTCCCGGCCCTCGGGCTGCACCCGTGGTGTCTGGGGGAGGGCTCCGACGCCGGGCGGCGCGTGGAGCGGTTCTGCGAGCTCGCCGGCGGCTGCCGCCTCGTCGGCGAGGTGGGCCTGGACCGGGGGCGGGCCCACCGGCAGGCGTTCGACGCCCAGGTCGCGGCCTTCCGGCGCGCGTGCGATGCCGTGGCGCCAGGGTCGGTCCTCTCCATCCACAGCGTGGGTGCGGCGGGGGAGGTGCTCGACATCCTCGGGGAGAGCGGCCGTCTGGCCGACTGCGCCTGCGTGTTCCACTGGTTCTCGGGCACGTCCGACGAGCTCGCCCGCGCCCGGGGCGCCGGATGCCTCTTCTCCGTGGGCCCGCTCATGCTGCGGTCCCGGCGCGGCCGCGAGTACGCCCGCCAGGTGCCGGTGGGCCGCCTGCTGCTGGAGACGGACCTCCCCGAACATCCGGGCACCGCCTGGGACGCCGGCGCGGGGCTCTCGGCCCTGGACGGGGCCCTGGCCACCGTCGCCGCCCTCAAGGGGGTGGAGCCGGAGGCCCTCGCCGACGCCGTCCGCCGCGCCTCCCGGGGGCTCCTGTCCCGCTGAGCCTCGCCGCCGCTGCCGCCGAGAGGCCCCCTCCTCCGCACCTGAACGCGGTTGGGGGCGATCTCGAAGGCCGGTTCGGCCCCCGATCCGCCCTCAACCGCGTTCAGGTGGGCGATTTCCGCCCCCAACTGCGTTCAGGTGGAGGCGGGGGTGTCCTCAACCGCGTTCAGGTGCGAGGTGCTCGGGTGAGGGTGTTCAGGTGGGTGGGGGCGGAGCGGGGCCGTGCCTCGCCCGTGCTGCACGGCCCCGCGGTCGGCTAGATCCGGTGGAAGAACAGCCCGCTTCTCAGCTTGGGTTCGAACCAGGTGGACTTGGGCGGCATGAGGCGGCCCTCGTCGGCTACGGCCATGAGCTCGTCCATGGAGGTGGGGTGGCAGACGAAGGCCACACCCCCCTCGCCGGCCAGGCGCTCGAGCTCCGTGGTGCCGCGGTTGCCCCCCACGAAGTCCAGGCGCGGGTCCTGGCGCGGGTCGGCGATGCCGAGCACCGGTCCCAGCACGCGGTCCTGCAGCACGGCCACGTCGAGCGCGTCTGCGGCGTCTGCCGCGGCGGTCTCGGCCGCGAGGGCCGGGGAGGGCGTCAGCCGGTACCAGGCCCCGCCGCAGCACATGCCGAAGGTGCCGGGCTCCGTGGGCGCGGCGTCGGCGGCATCCACCGGCGCCACCTCGAAGCCGGCCGCCCCCACGGCGTCCACGAGCTCCTCGGCACCCAGGCCGGCGCGGTCGGCCACCACGCGGTTGTAGGAGAGGAGATCGAGCCCGTCCGCCGGGAACAGCACGGCCATGACGGTGTCGGAGGCCGCCTCGCTGCCGGCAGGGGCGTCGCGGCCGGCCATGGCGCCGGAGCCCTCCCGCCGCTCCATGGCCACCCGCACGGCCGAGGCGGCGCGGTGGTGGCCGTCGGCTATGTAGGCTCCCGGGATCTCGGAGGCGGCGTCGGCGAGCTCGCCGCGCAGGTGTCGGTCGTCCACGCGCCACACGGTGTTGCGCACGCCCTGTGCGTCGGTGAAGTCGTAGAGCGGCTCGCCCGCGCACACCGTCTCCACGGCGGCGGCTACGCGGCCGGCCCCCTGGGCGTCGGCGCGGTATGCGAGGAACACGGGCCCTGTCTGGGCCGAGAGCGCCCGGATGTGGCGTACGCGCCCCAGCTCCTTCTCGCGGCGCGTGTTCTCGTGGCGCCGCACGGCGCCGGCCACGAAGTCGTCCACGGCCACGCAGGCCACGAGGCCGGTCTGGGAGCGGCCGCCGTCCTGCTCGCGGTACACGTAAAACGTGGGCTCGCCGTCCTGGCGGTACACGCCCTCCTCCACCTGGCCGGCAAAGCGCCGGGCGGCCAGGGCGCAGGCCTCCTCGCCGTCGGGGTCGCCGCCGTCTGCCACCCAGAGGCCGGGGACGTCGACGCCGAGGAACGAGAGTGGCTCGGCCCCCACGGCGCGCCGGGCCTCCTCGAGGTCCACCACGTCGTAGGGCAGGGCGGCGGTGCGGGCCGCCAGCTCGGGTGCGGGCCTAAGGGCCGCGAAGGGATGGATGTGCATGGGGGCTCCTATTTGATGACGCGTACGCGCCACATGTTGGGGATGGAGGAGAGGCGCTCGATGATAGCGGGCTCCAGGTGCTCGTCGGTGTCAAACATGGTGTAGGCGGCGCGGCCGGCGTTCTCGTTGGTCATGCGCTGCACGTTGGCGCTGGCGTCCGCCAGCACGGCGGTGATCTGGCCGATCATGTTGGGCACGTTGGCGTGCAGGCACGCGACGCGGCTGGCTCCGCGGCACACGCCCATGTGGCACGTCGGGTAGTTGACGGAGTTGGTGATGTTGCCGTTGTCCAGGTAGTCCACGAGCTCGTCCACGGCCATGCGGGCGCAGGATGCCTCGGCCTCCACGGTGCCGGCACCGGTGTGGGGCGTCACGTAGGTGTGGGGCATGTGGAGCGACCTGGGCGTGGCGAAGTCGGTGAAGAAGCGCTGCACCTGGCCCGACGCCAGGGCGGCCTCCATGGCGTCCTCGTCGACCACGTCCTCCCGGGCGTAGTTGAGCACCACGGCACCGGGGTTGAGCAGGGAGAGCTGCGCGGCGCCGATCATGCCGACGGTGTCCTCCTTGCGGGGCACGTGTACCGTGAGGTAGTCGCAGCCGCGGCAGAGCTCGTCGAGGTCCTCCACAGGCGTGACGTCGCGGGAGAGCTGCCAGGCGTGGTCCACGGAGAGGTACGGGTCGTAGCCGCACACCTCCATGCCCAGGTCCACGCAGGCGTTGGCCACCTTGGAGCCCACGGCGCCGAGGCCCACGACGCCGATTCTGCGGTCGGCCACCTCGCGGCCCACGAAGGCCTTCTTGGAGGCCTCGGCCTCGGCGTAGGCGTCCGGGTCGTCCTCGTGCTCGCGGCACCAGCGCATGCCGCCGAGCACGTCGCGCGAGCCCATGAGCAGCAGGCCCACCACGAGCTCCTTGACGGCGTTGGAGTTGGCGCCGGGGGTGTTGAAGACCACGACGCCCTGCTCGGCCAGGCGCTCGTGGGGGATGTTGTTGACGCCGGCGCCGGCCCGCGCGATGCAGCGGACGGAGTCGGGCACCTCCATGCCGTGGATGTCGGTGGAGCGCATGAGGATGGCGTCGGCGCCCTCGGCGTCGGGCACGATCTCGTAGCCCTCGGCGATGGTGGACAGGCCGTCCTTGACGATGTCGTCGATGATCTTGATGGTGCGCATGGGGTCTGGTCCTCTCGTGAGCGGTGTGCGGTGGCTGGGCGCCGGCCCGGGCGGCCGGCTAGAAAGATCGCCCGGTCACCGAGAGCTCGAAGGACTCCATGAAGGCCACCAGGTCGCGGACGGCGTCGATGCCCACGGCGTTGTAGATGGAGGCACGGATGCCGCCCACGAGGCGGTGGCCGGCGAGCCCCACGAGGCCCTGCCCGGCCGCCCGGTCCACGAACTCGCGCTCGAGCTCGGGGGTGGGGAGGCGGAAGGTCACGTTGGCCACGGAGCGCGACGAGGGCACTGCGCAGCCGCGGTAGAGGTCGGAGCGGTCGACGGCGCCGTAGAGCAGCGCGGCCTTCTCGGCGTTGCGCTCGCCCATGGCCTCGAGGCCGCCCGTCCCGCGCACCCAGTCGAACACCTTGCCGCAGAGGTAGATGCCGAAGGTGTTGGGGGTGTTGAGCATGGAGCCCTTGGCCAGCTGCGCGGAGTAGTCGAGGTAGGTGGGGCAGACGCCGAGCGCCGGCCCCGCTTCCACGAGGGAGCGGTCCACGACGAGCACGCACACGCCCGAGGGTCCGGCGTTCTTCTGGGCGCCGGCGAAGAGCAGGCCGTAGTCCGTCACGTCCAGCGGGAACGAAAGGAAGCACGACGAGACGTCCGCCACGAGCGGCGTGCCCCCGCAGTCGGGGAGCCCGTGGAACATGGTGCCGTAGATGGTGTTGTTCTGGCAGATGTAGCCGTAGTCCATGCCTGCGAAGGCCTCGGGCGCCGGAAGGTCCGGGATGCGGTCGAACCCCGTGGGCTCGCTCGTGGCCAGGATCTCGGCGCTGCCGTACCTCGCGGCCTCCTCAGCGGCGACCTTGGCGAAGTGGCCGCTCACGATGTGTCCGGCGCGGCCGCGGCGCATGAGGTTCATGGGGATGCCCGCGAACTCGAGCGTGGCACCGCCCTGCAGGAAGAGCACGCCGTAGGAGTCGGGGATACCCATCACCTCGCGGAGCGACGCCTCGGCGGCGTCGATGACGCGCCGGTAGGCGGCGGAGCGGTGGCTCGTCTCGAGCACGGACATGCCGGTGCCGGCGAAGTCCATGAACTCCGCCTGGGCCGAGAGGAGGACGTCCTCGGGCATCTGGGCGGGGCCTGCCGAGAAGTTGCGCGGTCGGACCATGGGGCATCTCCCAACGTCGCGGGACAGACGCTAAGAGCATAGCCCGGGCCCCGGCGGCGCGGCCGGCCCTGACA
The DNA here is from genome assembly GCF_022834715.1 of Granulimonas faecalis. NCBI lineage: Bacteria > Bacillati > Actinomycetota > Coriobacteriia > Coriobacteriales > Kribbibacteriaceae > Granulimonas > Granulimonas faecalis. The sequence goes on along the minus strand of NZ_BQKC01000001.1, from coordinate 1,526,782 downwards.
CCGGGTGGTAACGAGGGGGAACGGCCGCTGCGCTATGCTTGGTGCAGATTGAAAGGAGTCCCGCCCATGCCCTTCGCCCCCGACGCCGACCCCTCGGCCTTCTCCGCGGCCCCCGCCGTCTTCTTCGACTTCGACGGCACGCTCGCCAACACCATCGACTCCATCCGCGCCACGGGGCGCCGCGCCCTCATGGACTACGGCCTCACCGAGGAGGAGGTGGGCGACGTCAACCGTATCATCGGTCCGGCGTTTCCCGGCGCCTTCTCCGAGGTCTACGGCCTCACCGAGGAGGACGCCGCGTGGGTCACGGCCCGCTACCGCGAGCTCTACCGCGAGCAGGGCCCCGAGGCCTGCGCCCCCTACCCGGGCATCGTGGGGCTTTTGGACGCGCTTCGCGCCCAGGGGCGCACGGCGGCGGTGGTCACCTGCAAGCTGACGTCGCTCGCCTCGGCGGGGGCCGAGGCCCACGGCTACTTGGACCGCTTCGGGCTTGTGATGGGAAAGGCCGACGACACGCCCACGACCAAGGCCCGGCTTGTGGCCGCGGCCCTCGCCGAGCTCGGGCTTGCGCCCGATCAGGCCGTCATGGTGGGCGATCGCAAAAACGACATGGAGGGGGCCCGCGCCAACGGCGTCCTTGCCCTGGGCGTGGCCTACGGCGCCGGGACCGCCGACGAGCTCTGGGAGGCCGGCGCGCAGTGCGTCGTCGACTCTGTGGCCGCCCTATCCGACGTTTTGCTCGGGCGGGGGACGGGTAAGCTTCTTTAAACAGGTCTCACGACGGCATAAGGAGAGGACCATGGCAGACGATCGGAAGAACCCCATCGAGGGCCTGGGCGACATCGCCCACAACGTGTTCCTGGCGGGCGTCGGGGCAGCGGCCATCGTCGGCGAGAGGGCCGGCCAGGTGGTCGACGACCTCGTCAAGAAGGGCGAGCTCACCGTCCAGCAGGGCAAGGTGGTGAACGAGGAGCTCAGCCAGAAGGCGGCCGGCGTGGTCAACGAGACCACCGAGAACCTCATCAAGACCCACCTCAAGAACATGACGCCCGAGCAGCGCGCCGAGTTCGTGGCCAACGTGCGCTCCATGGCCGACGACATCGAGGCCAAGGCCCAGGAGGCCTCCGACGAGGCCGCGGCCGACGCCGACGACGCCGCCGAGGCAGTGGAGGCCGACGCCATCGAGGTCGACGAGGACTAAGGACCCATGGCGGAGGACTCGAGGAAGATCTCATTGGATGCCGAGCAGGTCGACGCCGACCTCTCGGCATCCGGCTCGCAGGAGGTCGTCATCGGCCTGTTCGGCGAGCGGGTGGTGGGCACCGGCGACCTGTCGGCCCGCGCGCGCCACCGCCGCCTGCGCGAGATCTTCGCCATCCTGCGCCGCTACGACATCCTCCGGGGCCTCACGCCCCAGAAGCTCGTGGCCATGCTGGAGGACCTGGGCCCCACCTTCGTGAAGGCCGGCCAGATCCTCTCCATGCGCTCCGAGATCCTCCCCGAGAGCTTCTGCCGCGAGCTCGAGAAGCTCCGCACCGACGTGGAGCCCATGGGCTACCAGACGGTGGTGGAGGTGCTTGAGCACGAGTACGGCCGCCCGGTGGGGGAGGTCTTCTCCCACGTCGACGAGACGCCCCTCGGAAGCGCCTCCATCGCCCAGGTGCACCGCGCCACGCTTCGCACTGGCGAGGACGTGGCCGTGAAGGTCCAGCGCCCCCGGGTGCGCGAGGTCATGGGCCAGGACATCGAGATCATGCGCACCGTGGTGCGCCACGTGGCGCCCTTCATGGGCGGGGACCAGTTCCTCGATCTCAAGGCCGTGGTGGGTGAGCTCTGGGACAGCTTCAACGAGGAGACCGACTTCCTCGTGGAGGCGCGCAACCTCCAGGAGTTCCGGGCCGAGAACGCCTCGGTCCGATACGTCACGGCGCCCGCGCCCCACATGCGCCTGTGCACGGCCCACGTGCTCGTGATGGACTACGTGGCCGGCCCCACCATCTCCAAGCCCAAGGAGATCGAGGCCGAGGGCTACGACCTCGTGGAGATCGGCACCAAGCTCGTGGAGAACTACGCCAAGCAGGTGCTCGACGACGGCTTCTTCCACGCCGACCCGCACCCCGGCAACATCATGGTGGCCGACCGGAGGATCGTGTTCATCGACTGGGGCATGGCCGGGCACCTCTCCACCTACTACCGCGGCATCCTGCGCTCCATGCTCACGGCCGTGGCCGAGCACAGCTCGCCCAAGCTCAAGCAGGGGCTTCTGGAGCTCTCCGAGAACCGCGCGAGCGGGGCCGACATCGACCACGGTGCGCTCCTCGCCGAGCTCGACGCCATCGTGGACACCTACGGGTCCATGAGCCTCGAGGAGCTCAACCTGGGGCAGTTCCTCTCGGACCTCATCCAGCTGGCACGCACCTACTCCATCGAGCTGCCGGGCGCCATGACCATGATCGCCCGCGGGCTCGTGACCCTCGAGGGCGTGGTGGACGAGTTCCTGCCCGGCGTCTCCATGATCGAGATCGTGGAGAACCACGTGCGCGACAGCCAGGACCTGCGCGCCATGGCGAGGGACGAGGCCCGGACGCTCGCCCTGGAGGGCCACAAGGCGCTCCACGGGGCGCTCGAGGCCATGGGGCAGGCGGGGCTCGTCACCGACATGCTCACCCGCGGCCAGCTCAAGCTCAACCTGGACTTCTCCGGGTCCCAGGACCCCATCGAGGACCTCTCGCACATCGCGGACCGCCTCACCCTGGGCATCATCATCGCGGGCCTGCTCGTGGGCAGTTCCATCATCTACTTCGCCGGCGCGAGCTTCACGGTCCTGGGCGTGCCGCTGCTGGGCTTCCTCGGGTACGTGCTGGCCATATCGCTCTCCGTCTACATGGTCCACGACATCCTCAAGCATGACCGCAAGCGCAAACGATAGGATTTAGCTGTCGACATCGATGGGTGTCGTCGTCCGTTCATACGGCTGTCGGAAGGACGCCTGCTAACCCATGGCTAAAAAGCGCCTTGTCTTTGTGTACGTGCTCAACGTCCTCGCCGCGTTCGCGGTGGTGATGCTCCACGTGTCCTTGGATGTCTTCTCGCCCCGGGCGGGCGGGGACCCCAAGTGGTTTGCCTCGTTCTTCTTGCAGGCGGCCTTCATCTTTGCCGTGCCGGTGTTCTTTGCCGTGAGCGGTATGAACCTTTTGGACTACCGGTCCAAGTACGACACGCGCACGTTCTTTGTAAAGAGGGTGCGCCGGGTGGGCGTGGCCCTGCTCTTTGGCAGCGCCGTGTGCTATCTGGCCTACGGGCTGTTTCCCGGCGACTTTTGGGGCGCGGAAGGGGCCACCCTCTCCGTCAAAGGGTTTGTCAAAGGGGTGTTGTCCAATACGGTAAACGACACCTACTGGTTCCTCTATACCATTATCTACCTGTACATTCTTACGCCCCTGCTCTCTCTTGCCGCCGGGCGCAAGCGCCTTTTGGAATACCTTCTGGCGTGCTGTGCCGTGTCGGCGGTGCTCCTCCCCCTTGCGGCGGCCCTCGGGTTCGACCGTTCCTACCTCGACCCGCTCTTTGGCTGGGGCGCCTTCGCCAACGTGGCGCTCTTGTACTACGTGGGCGGCTTCTACCTGGCCCGCTATGTGAACAGGCCCGAGGGTTTCCCAGTGCCATGGCAGGCCTCGGCGGCCGTCTACGCCGTCTCCACCGCGGCTATGGCCCTGGTGTCGGCGGCCTCCAACGGCTTCGTGGGCTTCAATGCCGTTCCCGGTGCTTACGACCCCTATTGGATCTCCATCGCCTCGCCGTTGTGCATGGTGCAGGCGGCGTCGGTGTTCATGGGAGCGATGGCGTTGGAGCCGCGCTTCTCGCGCCTCAAAGGGCGGGGGCTGAGCGTGCTCGTGGCCCTTTCCGGGGCGTCCCTTGGCGTCTACCTCATTCAGATGCCCGTCATCAACTGGATCGGCCACAGGCTCTTCTGGCCTGGGTACGGGTGGCTGCAGGACACGGTGGTCCGTGGCCTCGTGGTGTTCGCCGTGGCGATGGCCCTCTCTGTGGTTTGGTGCACGGCATGGGGCACACTCAAGGGCGGTTTGAGGCGCCTCGCTGCCGCAGGGAGGCGATAGGGCGTGGGCGTATCCTTCGTTCTTGCGTTTTTGCTCGCTCTTGCTGCGGTCGTGGTCCCTGGCTTTCTTCTGTGCACGTCCTTTGGCCTGGGGTGGCGCGCGTCGATATGCGTGGCCCCGGGCACGAGCCTGTTCCTGTACTTTGCCGTGAGCCTTGGGCTGGGAGCGCTGTCAGTGGACGGCGTGCTCCCGCTTGGCGCAGGCGTGCTCGGCGTCGCGGCCGTGGCCTCGGCCGTGGCCTGGGCCGTCCGTCACAAAACGGGCTGGCACCCTGCCATCGAGCAGCCTGCGCTGTGGGTCATGGCAGTCTATGTGGCCGTGGGCAGCGTCTTGTTCCTCATCCTGTTTGCGAGAAACTCCGGGGGGCTCGGCTGGTTCCTCCAGTACAACGACAACTCCGCACATCTCACGAGCATCAAGGCCATGGTGGACGGTGCGTCCACATCGCCCGTGCGCTCCGTCATGTACGGCTCCAACGTGCTCGCCAACCAGTCGCCGCTTCCGCCTGGAACGTCGGGTTTCTCTGCCCCCGCGTCGTTTTACCCGTCGGCCTATCACAACGTTGCCGCCTTGGTGCTCGCCTCCGGCGTGGGAGCCATCGCCGTGGTGCAAAACGCCGTCAACGCGGTTTTCACGGCGGCGGTCTTTCCCCTGGGGGTGTGCGTCCTGCTCGCGCAGGTGACCAGCGGCAATCAAAAGGCGGTTCTTTTGGGTTCCGTCGCCTGCGGGGCCAGCTACGCTTTCCCTCTGCGGGCGCTCGTGGTCCACCAAAACTATCCCAACGTCGTCGCGTTCTGCTGCATCCCGCTTGTTTGCGCCCTCTTGGTGGCCGCTTTTCCCGTGGACGACGGGGGAGAGGAGCCTGCGGTGGGTGTCTCTGCGGCTCCTTTGGCGCTGCTCCTCGTTTCTGTGGCGGGCCTTGTGGACCTTCATCCCAATGCGGTCATCGCCTGCGCATTGGCTGCCTCGTGCTTTCTCATGGGCCGCGTGGTGCCGGCATGGGCGCGCACGCTGCCGCGCCGCTTCACCTCGGTGCTCTTGTTCGTGGGCGCCGAGGCGGGCATTCTTGTCGTTTGCTTGAGCGTCTGGCTCGCCTGCCTTGTATCTCCCCCGTTCGCGTCTGCCGTCGGCTTTCTGTGGGAGTGGACCTTGCCCGTTGGCGACGCCTTTGTGCAGCTGGTGCTTCTGGGGCTTCGCATCCCGGTGGAGCAGCCTGTGCTGGCCGCCATGGTCGCCGTGGGCCTCGTCTGGTGCGTCACCCACAGGGGCCGGGGTTGGATCGCCTTGGCCTATGGGGTCTTTGCCGCGATCTTCCTTGGAAACGCGGCAGGCTCGCCCACGGTCAAGCGCATCTTTGCCGGCTTCTTCTACACCGATCCCGACCGGACGGCCGCCCTTGTGGGCCTATGGGCCTCCATCGTGGCCGCCTTTGGCCTCTATGCGCTGTTCAGCGGTGTGACGGCGCTTCTTAGAAAGGCTTGGGGGCGCAGGGGCGAGTGCACGCTTCCCAAGGCGGTCCCGTGGGCCGTTGCGGCCGTTGTCTGCGCCGCTTTCTCCGCTGGCAACTACGGCGAGGCCCTGGCCGTCAGCTCCTATCCAAAGGACGAGGGCCGTCCTTACCTCAGCCCGTCCGAAGACCTTCCCGGTGGGGCGTTCGCCTGGCAGGAGTGGGAGCTTCAGTGGGTCTCCGACCCCTATCATGCGCTGTTCTATCGCAAGGACGATGCGGGCTTCATGCGGAGGGTCGTCGCCATAACCGGTCACGACGACCTCATCCTCAACATCCCTCTCGACGGCTCCATGTACGCCTACCCCATCGACGACGCCAACGTGTTCTACAAGCGCGAGCTCACAGGACCGGACTCTGAGACGAGCCAGGCCTTGAGGCTCCGTCTCAACGAGTATGCCGAGAGCCCCGAGGTCCAGAAGGCTGTGGAGGAGACTGGCGCCAAGTATGTGCTGCAGCTTTCGGTCAAGGGGCCCGAGGGTGCCAACTACGCCGACTACGAGCGCAACCGGCCGGAAGACTGGGTGGGCATCGCCTCTGTCACGCCCGATACGCCGGGCTTTAAGCTGGTGCTCTCCGACGGCAACATGGCCCTCTATGCCATTGAGCCCATGCCTGTGGCCAAGGAGCAGGCCGCCGAGAAGAGCCAGGGGCCCGGTCGCGACGGGGCCTCCGACGCCGCCGGCGCAGGAGAGGCCCCGGCTCGAACGGTCTTCTGAGAGGAGCGTGATCTGCGTGCTCAAGGTCTGCCTCGTCGAGGCGGTGGTGGTCTACGGCCTGGGCTTCCTGGCGCTGGCGCCCCTGCTCGGCTGCCGGCTCAAGACCCTGCTGCTGGCACCTTTGGGATCCTACGGGCTGCTGGCGGCCTTGGGTACCGTCTACGGCTTGCTCTCGGTTCCGGGAAACCCGGTGACTATGGTCTTCGTGCCGGCCGCCCTGCTCGGCGTGCTTCTGGCCGCGCGGTGCGCACGGGGGTTGGAGGACACCCGGCCATCCCTTCGCCGTCCAGAGGGCCGCGACTTGGCTCCTTGGATCATCGCCGCGCTGTACGGCGCCTGCGGCCTCGTCGTGACCTGGCGCGTGCTCTTTGCCCCCATGGCCGGCGCCTACGACCTCATTCAAGGCTATGACGGCGTCTACCACGTCAACCTCGTCCATGCCATGGCTGCCTCGGGTGACCTGTCGTCGGTGTCCCAGGGCATCTACCGGGCGGCGGGGGAGGGGACTGTCCTGCAGGGGGCGCCGTCGTTCTACCCGGCCGCCTGGCATGTGGTGGCGACCCTTGCCATGGAGCTTGTAGGCACCGACGTGGTGGCGGCCACGAACGGGTCGATCCTCTTCGTGTGCGGCTTGGTGCTGCCCCTCTCCACCTTGGTCTTTTTCGAGCGGCTCTATGGGCGTCGCCCGCGGCTCCTGGCCATGGGGTGCTTGGTGCCGGTCATGTTCGCGGCCTTCCCGGTCTCGTGCGTCGTGGGTGGCACGTGGTATCCCGTGGTGCTCTCCATGGCCCTGCTTCCCGCCGCGGTTGCCGTGGCCATGGCCTTCGTCGACGACCTGACGGGTGCCGAGACGGCGACGGACGGGACGCGCCGGGCGGACTCCCGGTTTCTCGCGGGGCGCGGCACAGGGCTCGGCACCCTGTCTGTGCTCCTCGCCATCGCCTTTGTGACGCTGGCCCTCTCGCAGACGAGCGCTGTCTTTGCCCTCGGGGTCTTTGGGGTCTCCTACGCCTGCTTCTCGCTGTTTCAGGCCGCAAGGCGCCGGGAGGCGGCCGTGGTGGCGGCCTGTGCGGTCGTCCTCTGGGCAGTCTGCTACAAGCTGCCGTTTCTGCAGTCGCTCGTCCACTACCAGTGGGACGCCTTCGCCTCGCCCGAGCAGGCCATGGCGAACCTCCTGCTCCTCTCGCCCTCCGCGGCCGATGTGGCCCAGCCGCTTCTGGGCGCGGCCGTGGCCCTGGGGCTCGTCGTTTGCCTCGCCGAGAGGCGCTTCCGATGGCTCGTCGCCCCCTACGCCATCTTCGCCGCAGGGTATGTGGCCACGGCCTCCTCGGAGGGGCTCCTCAAGCACCTGCTCTCGGGGTTCTGGTACACCGAGCCCCTGCGCATGGGGGCGCTCGTCGTCGTTGCCTCTATGGCCGTGGTGCCCGTCTTCCTCGACCGCGCGTGGTCTGTGCTGGTGGGACGTCGGGAGTTTGGGTGCGTGGCCCGATGGGCCTCGTCGCTGGCCTTGGCCGGCCTTTTCTCCGCCATGGTCCTCGCGCCCGCGGTCGCGGTCTACGGGGCGGGAGACCACGTGGGCGCGTTCGGCTACTGGGAGGACCGCGTGGCCCGTGCCACGGTGCAAAATCTCGACCGCGTGCTGCCTGCGGACGAGCGCGCCTTTGCGGCACGGGTCAAGGCCGAGGTGGGAGATGCCGTGGTGCTCAACGTGCCAGATGACGGGAGCTGCCTGCTCTACGGTCTCGATGACCTCGACGTGCTCTGGAAGCGCGACTCGGACGCCCACCCCGAGCTTCGTGAGCACCTCGACCGCTATGCCGCCGACCCGGAGGTCCAGCGGGCAGTGGCCGAGACGGGTGCTCACTATGTCCTGCAGCTCGATCAGGGCAACCTCGACGGTGCCGGCATGTACCACACCTACCGCCACGACAACTGGGCGGGCATCGACGCCGTGGGCCCGACCACGCCGGGCTTTACCGAGGTGCTTTCCGAAGGCGACATGCGCCTCTACCGCATCGAGGCGCTCGGCTGAACCGAGGCTGCCCGTGTGATGGCGGAACGCCTTCCGTTCCAAGGAAAAGGCGGGCCCCTCTGCCGAGGGGCCCGCCTTCGTGTGCCTGGCTTTATGGGCGCCTTAGTTCAGTCCGCGCACCGTGCGCCCGATGGACTTCATGACCTCGCGACGGCGCGTGCCGTAGGGCATGATGGGGTCAACGAGCTTGCGGATGGGGTTGTTCTCGCCGATCGCCTTGGGCGGTTGCCAGGAGATGCGCTTGCCACCGAGGTCGACGTGGGTCACCGCGGCGGCCAGCTGGGCGATGAGGCGCTCGTAGAACGGCGTCTTGCGGGCGTACTCCCAGTAGAGCTCGGCCTTGTCGCAACCCACCATGGTCCAAGGCTTCTGGAACCCGGCGTAATGGGTGACGAGGGCGTTGCCGCGGGCGCGCAGGAAGGCGTCGAATACAGGTGCCGGGGCAAACGAGAAGATGCGCCCGATGCGGCCATCGCAGTCGATCATCACGTTCCAGGCGTTGTCGAGGTAGGTCACGCGCCCCTCGCAGCAGCGGTTGAGCACGTCCTGGTCGTTGTAGATGAGGGTGGGGTCCGACGCGGCCTCGAGCCACTGCTCCATGCTCATGAACTGCCGCATCTCCCCGGTGTTGAGCAGCAGCACGCCGGCCTGGAAGTAGTCGTAGGGGTCGCGCATCCCGAGGACGTCCTCGGCATAGGCCATGCGCTTGCCGTCGGGCATGTTGAGGTTGCCGAGGAAGTCGACGTCGCGGGCGGCGGCCAGTAGGTTGCCGGTGACGTCGGTGTGGTAGAGCTCGGCCACGTCTCCGGTGACCACGAGGTCGGAGTCGAGGTAGAGCACCTTGGTGTAGAAGGGGAGCAGCTCCTGGATCAGGAAGCGGTAGTAGGTCTCGTTGGAGATGTGGGCGTTGCTCGTGGTGAGGTCGTACTTCTCGACGATGTCTGCCACGTCGAGGAAGCGCAGGTGGGCATGGGGGTAGCGGGCCATCACGGCGCCCATCTCGGCGCGGTTCTCGCCGGAGATGTCGCTCGTGAGCACGATGACGTCGTAGCGGTAGGCGGGGTCCGCGTTCTCGAGCATCGAGACGATGGTGGTGGACACCATGGGCACGTAGTTGTTGTCGGCGGCAAAGACCACCGGGATGGTGGAGCGTACGGGCGTCTCCAGGGGGAGGGGCCGCGGGGCCGGGCGGGGTGCCGGGTCCTGGAAGTGCACCACCTGGAGCTCCTTGGTCTTCCAGCCGCGGCCCACGCGCTCTCCGTGGATCAGGTAGATGTTGAGCAGGCGCTCGGCAAGGTGTCCCGGGGTGCGCACGCCCTCCACGGAGTAGTGGGAGAAGTCGATGGCGTCGATGCAGCGGTCGAGGATGGGGAACACCCACTCGGCGTACTCGCGGAACAGCTCCGTGCGCATGATGTACATGTTGCAGAAGCACGAGGTGTGGCCGTTGAGGTAGGCGTCCACGTCCTGGGCGTAGTCGGGGTGGAGCTCCTTGACGACCTCGCCGCACAGGATAAGGTCGTCGATGTGGAGCTTGGGGGCGTCGGCGTACTGCTCGGCCGGCGTGGTGTAGGGGGCAGGGAGGGAGCGGATGTCCTGCATGGGGGCGGTGACGATGTCGTAGCCCTCGATCGCCCGGGCGATGGAGGCGTCGTCGAGGCCGAACCTCCTCTGGGCGGCCTCGTCGATGGTGCCGGCCATGACCTCGCCCCAGCCGTTCTCCTCGTAGCGGGTGTCGGAGAAGTTGAAGTAGCGGCGGTAGTGGCAGAAGCCCACGTACTCGGCGTCGGTCACGTGCTTCCAGGCCCAGTACTGGGCCGTCATCTCGCAGAGCATCTTGTTGAGCCCGGAGTCGTTGTCGCCCTCGTCGTCGTGGAGCATGTCGGGCAGGCGGCCCCCGTTGACGGCGCAGCCCACCTGGATCATCTGGAGGCTCTTGGCGTCAAAGCGGGCGAAGTCGCGGTGGGCCGAGACGAGGATGCGCACCTTCTGGGCGTCGTAGTCGGCCAGGAGGTCCCGCTCGGCGCGCTCCGCATCGCGGCGGCGCAAATCGCCGATGTGGCTGGCGGCGGCGGCGACGGCGGCGTCAAGGCGTGCCCGGGCGTCGTCGGCGACGTGTGCCGTGTCGGAGAGCTCCAAGGCGAGGTTGAAGGTGCGCTCCACCGACGGGTCGTCAGCCAGCGAGACGTCGGTATCCCACAGACGGTAGGCGCCGTCGCGTGCGAGCCGCGCGAGGTTTGCGGCAACCTCGTTGGGGCCGAGCACGGAGGCGATGAGCTCGGCCGCCTTGGCCTGGTCTTCGGGGGCGACGCGGTTCTGCCAGTCGTTGGTGACGATCTCGGCGAGCTTCACCTTGGCGCCGGACGCCGCCTCCGCCAAGGCCTCGTCTCCCGACATGCGGGCGAAGTCGACAGACGCGTCGATGCAGGCCTGGCACTGGGCCGCCTCGCGGGCATAGGCCTCGGGCGTGAGCCGGTCGTAGTTGATGATGCCACGGCCCAGGTTGTAGACATAGCCGAGGATGTCGTTGCGGGTGGCCTCCTGCTCGATGACGGAGCAGATGACCAGGTACTCGTAGGCGTCCTCCGCCCGATCGAGGCGTTCGGGCGTCATCGCCTCAAAGGCGCGCTTGAGCGCCTCGGTTTTGTAGGCATGGTTGGTGACGCGCCAGTCCCGGCGATAGCCACCCCTCTCAAAGAAGACCTGGGTGAGGAGCTCCTGGCGGGCAAGGGTGCCTTCGCCCTCGTTGTTGAAGCGCTCGAAGGCTTTGGCGGCCTCGTCGGACGTGGACCCGGCTGCCTGGGCGACAAGGCCACAGTGAATGGAGTCCACGGGGTCGGCCGAGAGCGCCTCGTCAAGAAGGGCAAGGCAGTCGGGTTTGAGGGAGTCGTCGCCGTCAAGGAACACGGTGTACTCGCCGCAACAGCGCTCCATGCCGGTGCGCCGGGCAAGGTGCGTACCCTCGTTCGCCGCCTTGTGGACAACCGTTATCCTCGGGTCGGAAGCGGCGAGGCGGTCGGCGACGGCGCCGGAGCCGTCGGGGCTCGCGTCGTCCACCACCACGGCCTCCCAGTCGCCGAAGGTCTGGGCCAAAAGGCTGTCGAGGCACTGCTCGAGATAGGCCTCCACGTTGTAGGCCGGGATGACGATAGAGAAACGGGGCATGGCTCCTCCAAGGAGACGGTCGAGGCACAGTGAGGTCACAGGTTCCATTGTGGCCGGTCGCACGGGCTTGGCGCATACGTGCCGCAAACGTCCATAACCTGACGGTCCACTGTGCCTGTCTAGCGTTGCGGCGCGGCGCTGAAGTCCGGCGCGCGGCGGAGCGGGCGCGATCCTTGAGGCCCGCTTGAGGCCGATGGCGCACAATCGCCATGCCATGATTGGGCGTAAAGACATCATGCAGTGCAAAGAGGGGGGTGCCATGCGTCTGCTGGTGGCAGAGGACGACCGCGACCTCGCCGAGGTGCTCGGCGTGTTCCTCGAGCGCAACAACTTCGCCGTGGAGGTGGTGGGCGACGGCCGCACGGCCCTCGACCACGGGCTCTCCGGCGCCTACGACGGCATCGTGCTCGACGTCATGATGCCGGCCATGGACGGCATCGAGGTGCTGCGGCGCCTCCGCGACGCCGGTGTGGACACACCGGTAATGATGCTTACGGCCAAGGGCGCCACACGCGACCGCATCGAAGGCTTTGACGCCGGTGCCGACGACTACCTGCCCAAGCCGTTCTCGCCCGACGAGCTCCTCTCCCGCGTGCGCGCCATGCTGCGACGCCGCGGTCCCTGGCAGCCGCGCACCGCGTCCTTCGGCGACCTCGTGCTGGACCTCGACGGCTCCGTGCTGTCGTGCGGCGTCCGCTCCGTGCAGCTGTCGCGCCGGGAGTTCCAGGTGATGGAGCTGCTCATGGCGGCGCCGGGGGCGGTGACGCCCGCCGAGCAGATCCTCGAGCGCGTGTGGGGCTGGGACGCCGAGGCGGAGGTCAACGTCGTCTGGGTGCACATCTCCAACGTGCGCAAGAAGCTGGCGTCCCTGGGTTCCTCGGTGTCCATCGTGGCCATCCGGGGGCTCGGCTACACCCTCCGGGAGGCCGCCGGTGATTGAGCGGCTGCGTCGACGCTTCGTCGCCGTGGCCATGGCCGCCGCCACCGTGGTCATCGTGCTCGTGGGCCTGGCCATCAGCGGCGCCGGCCTCTACGGCGTGTGCGCCCGCGCCGACCACGTGCTCTCCGTCATCGCTGCCAACGGGGGCACCATCCCGCGCGGCACGGCGGGGCTCGACCCCGAGACGCCCTTCTCCGCCAGGTACTTCGTGGTGGAGGTGGGCCCCGACGGCACCGCCGTGGGCACGGACCTCTCCCACGTCGCGACCGTCACCGCCGCGGACGTCGTTGCCTTCGCCCGCCGGGCCTCGGCGGCGTCGCCGGGCTTCAGCTGGTACGACGGCTACCGCTGCCTCGTGACCGAGGACGGCCAGCGCCGCACCGCCGTCTTCCTCGACTGCCGGGGCGGCCTGGCGTCGCTCGAGACCACGGCGCTCGCCACGGTGGCCGTGGGCGCGGCGGCCGACCTCCTCGTCTACCTGTTCGTGCGGCTCTTCTCGGCCCGGGCCATCGACCCCCTCGTGCAGGCGGCCCAGCGGCAGCAGCGCTTCGTCACCGACGCCTCCCACGAACTCAAGACGCCCGTCACCGTCATCGTGACGAGCCTCCGCGTGCTGGAGATGGAGGTGGGGGAGAACCGCTGGATCGAGAAGGCCTCGCGGCAGGCGCACTCGCTGGCGCGCCTCGTGGACGACCTCGTGGTCCTCTCGCGCTTGGAGGACGAGGGCGCCGCCGTCCGGGAGCGCGTGGACCTCTCGTCCCTCGTGGCGGGGGTGGCCGACGACCTGGCGGACTTCGCCTCGGTGGAGGGCCACGGGCTCCGCGCCGAGGTGGAGCCGGGCGTGTCCGTGGAGGCCGACCCCCGCGCCGTGGGGACCCTGCTCTCCGTGCTGCTCGACAACGCCGTTAAGTACGCGCTGCCCGGCGGCGAGGTGACTCTCTCCCTGGCCCGGGTGCGCCGCGGCGCCGAGCTCCGGGTGTCCAACCCTGCCGAGCCGCTGGACCCGGAGGCGCTGGGGCGCGTGTTCGACCGCTTCTACCGGCCCGACGAGGCGCGGTCCCGGGAGACCGGCGGCTTTGGCATAGGCCTCGCCCAGGCGGCCGGTATCGTGGGGGCCCACGGCGGCACCGTCCGGGCCACCCAGGGCCCGGGGGCCGACGGCGCCAACGCCTTCACCGTGACGGTGTGGCTGCCGGCCAAGGGGGCGCGGGCTTAGAAGGCCAGGGGGTGCGCCGTGGGCACGCGCCGCTCGTAGGTGACGAACTCCGTGAAGCCCAGGTCGCGGAGCATCCGCTGGCCCACCCGCAGGTAGGAGCCCAGGTGCGAGGGCCGGTGGGAGTCGGAGCCCAGGGTCAAGAGCGTGCCGCCGAGGTCGCGGTAGAGCCTGAAAACATCTGAGGACGGCATGGTGTCGTCGAGGCCGTAGCGCCAGGACGACGTGTTGAGCTCGATGGCCTTCCCGTGGGCGATGACGTGCTCGAGCACGGCGGCCACCTGGTCTCGGACCCGCTCGAAGGGCACGGGCCCAAAGGGGTCATAGCGGCGCATGAGGTCCAAGTGGGCGACGGAGTCATAGCCGTCGAAGGCGTCCATGACGGCCAGCATCTCGTCGTAGTAGTCGCGGTGGACGGCGTCTTGGTCGCGTCCCTTTTGGTAGTCGCCGTTCCAGAACTCTCTGTCTTCCACCTGATGGATGGACAGCAGGCAAAAGTCCAAGCGGTCGCCCCAGTGGTCCAGTACGGCCTCGTACCGGGCCACCGTGTGGCGCTGCACGCCCAGCTCCAGCCCGGCCCGTATCGTCAGCCGCCCGTCAAAGAGCGCTCGTACGCGCTCTACCTCTGGAAAGTAGCGGGCGTAGTCCACGTTAGTGACGGGCTTGCCGTTGTCGGGGTCGAATCGGTCGCAGGGCTCGCCGGCATCGGGCTTCACGCCGTAGTCCACATGGTCGCAAAAGCACAGGGCGTCCAGGTTCAGGCGGAAGGCGTCTGCGGCCACCTGCTCCATCGGGTAGACGGAGTCGTCGGAGAACTCGGTGTGGACGTGGAAGTCGGCAAGCATGGCAGCCTCCTTTGCGGTTCTACGGGGCGGCGGTGGTGTGACGGGTCCGGGCGTCCCCGACCAGTCTAGGGTTTCAGGGGGCGGGGTGGGGACACAGGCCATCCGCCCGCAACCGGTTCCGGGCGGGGCACTTCAATCAAGCGGGAAACCACCTTCGCCCGCAACCGCTCCCGGGCGGGAAAACGCCGCCTGCGGCCCCTCCAGGACGGCGTTGCGGCCTCAGCCGAGAAACCGCCCCCGCCCGGAACCGCTCCCGGGCGCTCCGTCTCTCCAGCACGGTAGCCACCCCGGCCCGCGACCGCATCCGGACGGTCAGTCGCTTCAACGTGGCGACCGCTCCATCTGGCATGGCTTTCGGACGGGCGGCCCCTTCAACAAGGCGGCCGTCGCGGCCTGCAGCCGGTTCCGGACGGCATCAGCCCCCGAACCCCCGCATGCAGCGGCGCCTTCCAACAAAAAAGTGGTAAAGGGCGTCAATGCGAGGTCGGCACCGGCGCCGTCGCGACAGGGGCTCTCGCCAAAGCAGGGGAGGGGCTCATGCATCGTTAGGGAGTCCTCCTGAGAGGGCCTGTGCATCCGAAGATGCACAGGCCCTCGAAGTGACTCCCGTTGATGCATGAGCCCCTCCCCGGACAACCGGAAGGGAGCGCCCCTACTCCAGCTCGAAGGCGCCGGTATAGAGCTGGTAGTAGGTGCCCTTCTTGGCGATGAGCTCGTCGTGGCTGCCGCGCTCGATGATGCGGCCGTGGTCCAGCACGATGATCACGTCGGAGTTGCGCACCGTCGAGAGGCGGTGGGCGATGACGAAGGTGGTGCGACCCTTCATGAGGGCGTCCATGCCGCGCTGTACGATGGCCTCGGTGCGGGTGTCGATGGAGCTCGTGGCCTCGTCGAGGATCATGACGGGCGGGTCCGCCACGGCGGCGCGGGCGATGGAGATCAGCTGGCGCTGGCCCTGGGAGAGCTGGGAGCCGTTGTCGGTGAGCAGGGTGTCGTAGCCCTGGGGCAGGCGGCGGATGAAGTCGTCGGCCCCGGCCAGCTTGGCGGCGTCGAAGCACTCCTCGTCGGAGGCGTTGAGCCGGCCGTAGCGGATGTTGTCGAGCACCGTGCCGGTGAACAGGTTCACGTCCTGGAGCACGATGCCCAGGGAGCGGCGCAGGTCGCCCTTGCGGATCTTGTTGATGTTGATGCCGTCGTAGCGGATCTTGCCGTCGGCGATGTCGTAGAAGCGGTTGATGAGGTTGGTGATGGTGGTCTTGCCGGCACCGGTGGCGCCCACGAAGGCCACCTTCTGGCCCGGCTTGGCGTAGAGGGAGACGTCGTGGAGCACGGTGTGGTCGGGGGTGTAGCCGAAGTCCACGTCGTGGAAGCGCACGTCCCCGGCCAGCGGGGTGTAGGTGACCTCGCCGCTGTGGTGGGGGTGCTTCCAGGCCCACATGCCCGTGCGCTCCCCGGCCTCGGAGAGCTTGCCGTCGACCATGCGCACGTTCACCAGCTCGACGTAGCCGTCGTCGGTCTCGGGCTCCTCGTCGATGAGGGTGAAGACGCGCTCGGCGCCGGCCATACCCATGACCACGGGGTTCACCTGTTGGGAGATCTGGCCGATCTGGCCGGCGAACTGCTTGGTCATGTTGAGGAAGGGCACGGCGATGGCGATGGTGAAGGCCGACCCCGAGATGGAGACGCTGGGCACGTCGAGGGCCAGGAGGATGCCGGCCACCACGGCCACCACCACGTAGATGACGTTGCCCATGTTCATGAGGATGGGGGCGAGGATGTTGGCGAACGTGTTGGCCTTGCGGCTCGCGTCGAAGAGGCGCTCGTTGTACTGGTCGAAGTCGGCCTCGCACTCGCGCTGGTGGCAGAAGACCTGCACCACGCGCTCGCCGTTCATGATCTCCTCCACGTGGCCCTCGACGGCGGCGATGGCGCGCTGCTGGGCCAGGAAGAACCGGGCGGAGCGCCCGGCGAGGGCCTTGGAGGACAGGGCCATCAGGGCGGTGCCCGCCACCACGACGATGGTCATCCACAGCGAGTACCACAGCATGATGAAGAAGACCGAGACGAGCACCAGGCAGGTCATGGTGATCTGGGGCAGCGACTGGGAGATCATCTGGCGCAGGGCGTCGATGTCGTTGGTGTAGAACGACATGATGTCGCCGTGGGCGTGGGTGTCGAAGTAGCGGATGGGCAGGGTCTCCATGTGGTCGAACATCTCCTCGCGGAACTTCTCGAGGCTGCCCTGGCAGATGATGGCCATGAGGCGGTTCCAGGTGAAGTTGGCGACGAGGCCCACGAGGTAGATGCCGGCCAGGGAGAGGGTGATCTGGCCGATGGGGCCCGCGGCGGACTCCCAGTCCCCGGTTGGCCAGCAGCGCCCCACCACGGCCAGGGCCTGCTGCATGAAGATGGCCGGGGCCGCGTTGGTGAGTGCGTTGATGAGCAGGCACACGAACACGATGGGCATGAGCACGGGATAGAACCGGAACAGCGACTTGAACACGCGCAGGATGACCGCCGGTTTGACGCCGGGGCGCTTCGCCTGCATGGTCTGCTTAGCCACGCTTGGCCTCCTTTCGGTCGATGTCCTCGATCTTCTCGTCGTGGGACTGCTTGTTCTGCGACATGTACACCTCGCGGTAGATGGGGGAGCGGCGCAGCAGCTCCTCGTGGGTGCCCACGTCGGCGATGGTGCCCCGGTCCATGACCACGATGCGGTCGGCGTCCTTAACCGAGCTGGTGCGCTGGGCGATGATGATCTTGGTGGTCTCGGGGATGAAACTCTTGAAGCCCTCGCGGATGAGGGCGTCGGTCTTGGTGTCCACGGCGCTCGTGGAGTCGTCGAGGATGAGGACCTTGGGCCGGGCGAGCAGCGCCCGGGCGATGCAGAGGCGCTGCTTCTGGCCGCCGGAGACGTTGGTGCCGCCCTGCTCGATGTAGGTGTCGTAGCCGTCGGGGAAGCGCTCCACGAACTCGTCGGCCTGGGCCAGGCGGCAGGCCTCGATCACCTGGTCCATGGTGGCGTCGGGGTTGCCCCAGCGCAGGTTGTCGGCGATGGTGCCGCTGAACAGCACGTTCTTCTGGAGCACCATGGACACGGCGTGGCGCAGGGTGTCGAGGTCGTAGTCGCGCACGTCGACGCCGCCCACCTTGAGCGTGCCCTCCGTGACGTCGTAGAGGCGCGGGATCAGCTGCACGAGGGTGGACTTGGCGGAGCCGGTGCCGCCGATGATGCCGATGGTCTCGCCGCTCCCGATGTGCAGGTCGATGCCGTGGAGGGCGGGGAGCTCGCTGCTTTCGGAATAGGAGAAGTCGACGCCGTCGAAGTCGATGGAGCCGTCGGCCACCTCGCGGACGGGGTCTGCCGGGTCGTGGATGGTGGTCTCGGCCTGGAGCACCTCGTCGATGCGGCGGGCGCTCTCCATGGACATGGCGATCATGGCGAAGATCATGGAGAACATCATGAGGCTCATGAGGATCATGAAGCCGTAGGTGAACAGCGACGAGAACTGGCCGACGTTCATCACGGTGCCGCTCGTGGACACGATGGTGTAGGAGGCGAAGTAGATCACGCTCACGAAGATGACGGCCACGGCCAGGTTCATCATCGGGCCGTTGAGGGCGAGCAGCTTCTCGGCGCGGGTGAAGTCGGCCTGGACGTCCTTGGCGGCCACGCCGAACTTCTCCATCTCGAAGTCCTCGCGCACGAAGCTCTTGACCACGCGCATGCCCGAGACGTTCTCCTCCACCGACTCGTTGAGGGCGTCGTACTTGCGGAAGACGCGGCGGAAGATGGGCAGCACGCGGCGGATCACGAGGAACAGGCCGAAGGCCAGCGGGATGGTGACGTAGACGTAGACCCACGCCATGTCGCCCGCCATGACGAAGGCCATGACCAGGGCGAACACGATCATCATGGGGGCACGGATGGCGGTGCGGACGATCATCATGAACGACATCTGCACGTTGGTGACGTCGGTGGTCATGCGGGTGACCAGCGACGGGGTGGAGAACCGGTCGATGGTGGCGAAGGAGAAGGTCTGGATGTTGTAGAACATGTCCTTGCGCAGGTTCTTGGCGAAGCCCGCGGCGGCCCGGGAGCAGGTGATGCCCGCCGCCGTGCCAAAGGCCAGGGAGGCCACGGCCATGACCAGCAGCACCAGGCCGGCCTGCAGGATGGAGGTCACCTGGGCCCCGGTATTGATCGCGTCGATGAGGTTGGCGGTCACGAAGGGGATCAGCACCTCGATGACCACCTCGCCCGTGACGAGGATGGGCGTGGCTATGGCCGCCCGCTTGTACTCGCGCAGGCTCTTGGCCAGTCTTTTAATCATCCAGCTCCTTCCAGTCTTTCTGCTTCCAGTGGTCGAGCACCCGGTCGAGCAGCCCCTGCAGCTGCTCCTGCTCGGTGGGGGAGAGGCAGGAGAGGCTCCATGCCCTGAACCGGTCCCGGCGCGCGATCTCGGCCTCGGCCTCGGCGGCCCCCGCCTCGGTGAGCTTCACGATGAGCTTGCGGCTGTCGTCGGCGTCGCGGGTCCTGACCACGTAGCCGCAGGCCTCCATCTTGGCCAGGACCTCCGAGAGGGAGCTGGCCTTGATGCCGAAGCGGTCGCCGAGCTCCCGCTGGGTCTTGACGCCCCCGCTCTCGAAGAGGGCGCAGAGGATCTGGGGCTTTCCCGAGACGCCTCTTCCATGAAAGTACAGGTAGTGGCCCAGGCACTTGATGTCGAGCAAGGTGGAGTCGATGCGGTGCGCCTCGACGTTGTCCATGGGTTTCCAGACACCTCCTCAGGTCTTCACGATGTGGCCTAAGGATACTAGTCCCCTGGAACTGATATTGCAAGGTACCGAATGGTTCGGGACCAAAGTTTGTTCATAGGAGGGTGCGGGGCCTGAAAGGGGCGGCCGCACGGCGCCCATGGGCTGCGGCGGGCGGCCCGGGGCGGGCCGAAGGTCAGGCCAGGAGGGCCTCGAGGCCGTCGCGGGCCTTGGCGAGCACATCCTCGATCAGGCGGCCCTTCGCGGCGTCGAAACGGAAGCTCGGCGTGGTCACCCCGATGCCCCAGGCGACCCTCCCCGCCTCGTGTACCGGCAGGGCGATGCAGACGACCCCCTCGCTCGTCTCCCCCCGGTCGAAGGCGAAGCCGCCGGCCCTCACCTCGTCGAGCTCTGCGTGGAGTTGGTCCGGGGAGTCGAGGGTCTCGTCGGTGAGCCGCTCCCAAGGGGTCGGCACCAGGGCGTCGACCTCCCCGTCGTCCATGGCGGACAGCAGGGCCTTGCCGATGGCCGTGCTGTAGAGCGGCAGGGTGGCCCCCGGGGCGCTCGCCAGGCGCACGGCCTGCGGGGAGTCCACCCGCAGCAGGTAGCGAACCCGGGACCCGTCGCGGCAGCCCACCTGGCAGGTCTCCCCGCAGGCCGCCACCACGCCGCGGGCGCACTCGTCGAGGAGGCGGAACGTCCCGTCGCCGCGCTCGAAGGCCCGCCCGCACATGGCGGTCATGGGTCCCATGCGGTAGCGTCCCGTGGCGGCGTCGAGGGAGAGGAAGCGCATGTCGACCATGGTCTTGAGGATGGGGAAGAGGCTCCCCTTGGGGGCGCCGACGGCTCGGCAGAGCTCCGAGAACGACAGCCCCTCGTCGTGGGCCGCCAGGAGGGAGAGCACCTCGAGCACACGTGCCGTGGCCCGATGCGGTGCCGCGGCGGTCTCCTCGGCCATGGATCCTCCTGCCCTCAGCTGCCCAACCTATATTCAGTCTATATACATATAAACCGATTTTTGCCCTGAACTGCCGTTCGCGGAGAAAACACGCCCGCTCGTGGCAGAGCCGGCGGAACCGCGTCTTCGGCGTCTCGACGGCTTCCTAGTATAGCAATCGTAATAGCGAACATAGTTCGTATATACGAACAACAAGCGTACGGCAACAGTCGTACGAACACCGCCCACCCCCGATCCCACGAAGGAGGTAACCCATGCGCAACGCCGTCCTCATCGACCAGAAGGACAACGTCGTCGTTGCCATAGAGCCCCTCGAAGCCGGCACCGAGGTCTGCTACGTCACCCGCACCGGCGAGACCGGCCGCCTCGACTGCGTCGAGACGGTGCCCCTGTACCACAAGGTCGCCCGAACGCCCATCCCCAAGGGCGAGAACGTGGTCAAGTACGGCGAGTACATCGGGGTGGCCACCTGCGACATCGCCGCCGGTGAGCACGTCCACACCCACAACTGCGTCTCCACCGATGGACTGCGAGCCGAGGAGGTCGGCAATGAGTAGGGTCTTCGACGGCTACCGTCGCCCCGACGGTCGGGTGGGCATCCGCAACCACGTGCTCGTGCTGCCCACGAGCATCTGCGCCTCCGACACCACCGAGCGCATCGCCCGCAACGTGGAGGGCTGCGTCTCGTTCCACAACCAGAACGGGTGCTCCCAGGTGCCCGCCGACCAGCAGGTCACCATGGACACCATGGCCGGGTTCGCCGCCAACCCCAACGTGAGCTCGGTGCTGGCCGTGTCCCTGGGGTGCGAGGGGTGCCAGAACGACCTCGTGGTAGAGGCCATCCGCGAGCGCACCGACAAGCCCGTCGAGACCCTCGTGATCCAGCAGGTGGGCGGTTCCATCCGCGCCGTTGAGGAGGGCACCCGCATCGCCGGCAGGCTGGCGGAGCGGGCCGCCTCCGAGCGGCGCGAGCCCTGCGACATCTCGGAGCTGGTCCTGGGCACCAACTGCGGCGGCTCCGACACCACCAGCGGCCTGGGGTCCAACCCCCTCATCGGGGAGGTCTCGGACTGGCTCGTCGCCCAAGGCGGCACCTCGGTGCTCTGCGAGACGAGCGAGTTCTTCGGCGCCGAGCAGATCCTGGCCCGCCGGGCCGCCACGCCGGAGGTGGCCTCCCGGATCCTCGGGATCGTCAAGGACTACGAGGAGTACGTGCACATGTTCGGCGCCGAGATGCGCCAGGGAAACCCCAGCCCCGGCAACATCGCGGGTGGCCTCACCACCCTCGAGGAGAAGTCGCTCGGCTGCATCCACAAGGGGGGCCACAGCCCCATCAACGCGGTCTACCCCTACGCCGACCAGCTCAAGGCCCACGAGGGCCTCGTGATCATGGACACCCCCGGCAACGACCCGACCTCCATCTCCGGGCTTGTGGCCGGCGGCTGCCAGCTGGTGGTCTTCTCCACCGGCCGGGGCACTCCCACGGGCAACGCCATGGCGCCGGTCTTCCGCCTCACTGCCAACCGCGAGACGGCCCGCGCCATGGCCGACAACACCGACTTCGACGCCTCGGCCACCATCTACGGCCCCGAGACCATGGAGCAGCTGCGCGACGCCATGGTCGACGACCTCGTTGAGGTCTGCAGCGGGCGCCTCACCTGCGCCGAGGCCATCGGCTACACCGAGACGGCCCTGCCCCATCTCTGCAACTACATGTAAACGCCGGGGGACCGGCAAGGACGCCCGGCGGCGCCGGGCAAGGAAGGGAGCTTTCGTCATGGACCTGCATCTCAAGGACAAGGTCGTCTTCGTCACCGGCGGCTTCAAGGGGATTGGCAAGGGCATCGTGTTCCAGCTGGCCCGCGAGGGGGCGGTGCCGGTCGTCCTCAACCGCAAGGACGGCGTGGAGGACGAGTTCGTCGCCGAGCTCAAGGAGGTCACCGACCGGTTCGAGGTCTACTTCATCGACCTCAACGACGACGACGCCATCAAGCCCATCGTCGACGAGGTCTACGCCAAGTACGGCCACATCGACGGCGTGGTGAACAACGCCGGCAAGAACGACAACAAGGACGTCGAGACCACCACCTGGCGCGAGTTCGAGGAGTCGATCCACGGCAACCTCACCCACTACTACGAGCTCGTCCACGAGTGCTGCCCCTACCTCAAGGAGTCCAAGGGCGCCATCGTCAACATCTCCTCCAAGACCGCCCTCACCGGCCAGGGCAAGACGAGCGCCTATGCCGCCGCCAAGGGCGCGATCCTCGGCCTCACCCGCGAGTGGGCCGCCGCCTTCGCCAAGGACAACGTGCGCGTGAACGCCATCGTGGTGGCCGAGGCCTGGACCCCCCTCTACGCCAACTGGATCAAGACCTTCGGCGACGAGGAGGCCCAGCAGGCCCGCCTCAGAACGATCACCGACAAGATTCCCCTGGAGCACCGCATGACCTCGGTGGAGGAGATCGCCGACGCCTGCGTCTTCCTGCTCTCCGACCGTTCCAGCCACACCACCGGCCAGTGGCTCCACGTCGACGGCGGCTACGTCCACCTCGACCGCGCCCTGGACTAGGGGAGGGGACCCATGGCAGAACCCGCCCCCAAGGCCACCGGTCCCAAGGACGCCGTCGGCGAGCGCCGCGGCTCCAAGGCTGTGGTGGCCATCGCCCTCGTCACCTCGCTCTTCTTCGTCTGGGGCCTCACCATGAACCTGGTGAACGGCCTCAACAGCCCCATGGCCAACTACCTCGAGCTCTCCGCCACCGAGGCGTCGCTGCTCCAGGTGGCCTACTACGGCGCCTACTTCATCATGGCCGTGCCGGCCTCCCTGGTGGCCCGCCGCTACGGCTACAAGGGCGGCGTCGTCCTCGGTCTTGCCCTCTTCGTGGTGGGCTCCTTCATCACGGTCCCCGCCACCAACGCCGCGAGCTTCGCCCTCTTCCTCGTGTCGATGTTCGTGGTGGCGGCCGGCGCCTCGAGCCTCGAGGCCAACTGCAACCCCTACATCACCAAGCTCGGTGACGAGAGGCACGAGGCCATGCGTCTCAACCTCGCCCAGGGCTTCAACGGCGTGGGAAGCATCGTGGGGCCGCTCATCCTGGCCCAGATCCTCGGCGTCACCGTGGCCGCGGGCAACCCCGGCTTCGACGCGGCCAAGGTCGACTTCCTCGCCAACATGCGCACCGTCTACATCGTCATCGGCGTCGTGCTCGCGGTGCTGCTCGCCGTGTTCGTGTTCGTGAAGCTGCCCGTGCCCCCGGGCGACGAGGCCGACGGCTCCGAGGTCCACGACAGGGAGGCCTCCTTCGCCCGGGTCGTGCGCCGGCCCCACGTGGCCCTCGGCGTCGCCGCAGAGTTCCTCTACGTGGGCGTCCAGACCATCGGCATGTCGCTGTTCTCCGGCATCGCCCTCGACCAGTGGCAGGGCATGACCGCCGCCCAGGCCGCCATGCTCCTCTCGGTGCTCTCGCTGCTGTTCACCGTGGGCCGCTTCGTCTCGGTTCCCCTGCTCGCCCGCTTCGACGCCGGCAAGATGCTCGGCGTCTACATGGGGGCCGCGGCCGTGCTGTTCCTCGTGTGCTTCCTGGGCCTTGGCCCGGTGTCGGTGGTGGCCCTCATCCTGGCCTTCCTGTTCATGTCCATCGGTTACCCCACGGTGTTCTCCCTCACCCTGCGGGGGCTCAACGGCGCCGCGGCCAAGACCTGCTCGTCGGCCCTCGTCATGTCCATCGTGGGTGGCGCCCTCGTGCCGCTCCTGGCGGGCGCCCTCATCGACATGACCGGCAGCCAGACCTTCGCCATGATCATCGCCGTGCCCTCCCTGGCCTTCGTGGCCTGGTACGGCTTCAGGGGCTCCCGCATCGGATTGGAGGCGAGCTGAGATGGCCGACAAGGGACTGCGCGTTATAGACGCCCACTTCCACGTGTGGGACCTCTCCTGCCAGAACCTCCCCTGGCTCGAGGGCACCGACGGCTCCATCACGTGCACCTATGACCTGTCTGACCTCGAGGCCGCCTATGCCGGGCTTCCCGGCGTGGACTTCGTCGGCGGCGTCTATGTCGAGGTCGACGGCGACGACCCGGCCCTCGAGGACCGGCTCGTGTGGGACCGCATGGCCGACGACCCCAAGCTCCTCGCCGCGATGCTGCGCACCCGGGTGGAGCCCTGGATGCGCCTGCCGGTCTTCGCGGCGGGTGTCCGCGAGCCCCTCCACATCGACTCCGAGCCTCCCCGCCGCTGTCTCGAGCCAGGGTTCCTCGAGGGGCTGCGGGTGCTCGCCGCGGCCGGGCTGCCCTTCGAGTCGTGCAGCCGCACGGCCGAGCTCCCCGACGCCCTCCGGGCCTTCTCCCAGGTGCCCGAGGAGACCGTCGTGCTTAACCACCTCGGCAACGTGACCCCCGACACCTTCGACGACGCCTGGCGCGACGTCATGGCCGGCTTTGCCGACCTGCCGAACCTCTACGTCAAGGTGTCGGGGTTCCCGACGGCCGACGCCGGCTTCTGCCGGGAGCTCCTGGGCTTCGTGCGCGAGACCTTTCGCGCCGACCGCCTGCTCTACGCCTCCAACTGGCCCGTCGTCTCCATGTACGGCGACTTCGCCGAGCACTTCGCTCGCCTGCGCGAGGCCTTCGGCGACGACGGGCGCTTCTTCTGCGACAACGCCTGCGCCTGCTACGGCATCGACCCGGCTGCGCTGGACTAAGGAGTGACCATGCTCAAAGGAATCCCCGCCATCATCGGGCCCGAGCTGCTGCGCGCCTTGGACGAGATGGGCCACGGCGACACCCTCGTCCTCGCCGACGCCAACTTCCCCGCCGAGTCGGTGGGCAGGGACACCCTCGTGGTCCGCTGCGACGGCCACGGTGTGCCCGAGCTGCTCGAGGCCGTCCTGAGGCTCGTGCCCCTCGACCAGTACGTCGAGAAGCCCGTCACCCTCATGGAGAAGGTCCCGGGCGACACGGTGGAGACGCCCGTGTGGGACGTCTACGACAGGATCGTCGCCGCCGCAGACGGGCGCGGAGCCGAGGCGGTGGGCCGCATCGACCGGTTCCCCTTCTACGAGGCCGCCTCCCGGGCCTATGTGGTGGTGGCAACCGGCGAGCGCGCCCAGTACGCCAACGTGATCGTGCAGAAGGGCGTGGTCTACGAGAGCGAGGAGCTGGCCTAGGGCCGGCGACCGAACCATGTGCGAGGCGTGCCGGGCCCCGGGGCCCGGCACGCCCATGAAAGGAGCGATTAGATGTTCGACGGCGTGTTCTGCCCCTCGGTCACCGTGACCGACGACGAGGGCAACCTCGACCTCGACCTCTGGGGGCGCCACATCGACCACCTGGCCGAGGCCGGGATCGACGGCGTCCTCCTGTTCGGGTCCATAGGCGAGTTCTACTCGGTGAGCCTTGAGGACAAGAAGCGGGCCGTGTCCTTTGCCGTGGAGAGAGCGGCCGGGCGCATGAAGGTGTTCGTGGGCGTGGGCGACACCACCTTCTCCAACGTCCTCGAGCTGTCCCGCCATGCCGCGCGCTCCGGCGCCGACGCCGTGCTCGCGGTGTCGCCCTACTACTTCGGGCCGAGCCCGCAGTGCGCCGAGCGCTATTTCGGGGCCATCGCCGAGGCCCAGGACCTGCCGGTGGTCCTCTACAACTTCCCGGCACGCACCGGCACCGACCTCACCCCCGACCTCGTCGCTTCCCTCGCCGCCCGCCACCCCGCCATCTGCGGCATCAAGGACACCGTGGACTGCATCAGCCACACCCGCGAGGTGATCGGCGCGGTCAGGGCCGTGAACCCCGAGTTCTCGGTCCTCTCCGGCTTCGACGAGTACTACCTCGCCAACCGCTCCTCCGGCGGCAACGGCGTGCTCTGCGGCCTCACCAACGCCGTGCCCGAGGTGTTCTCCAGGATGGACAAGGCCTACAAGGCGGGGGACCTCGCCGAGGCGTTCGCGTGCTCCCAGAAGATCTCGCGCTACATGGCGGTCTACGGGTGCGCGGACCTGTTCGTGTCGGCCGTGAAGGGGGCCGTGGCCGTGGAGGGGCTGCCCATCTCCACCCGAATCTTCGACCCCGCAGTCCAGCTCGACGACGCCCAGATGGAGCGCATCGCCTCCATCCTCGGCGTCAGCCGGTAAAAGCCAGCAGGCGGGCCGAGCCCGCCGAAAGGAAGGAAGTACCGCCCATGGTCAACCGTTTCGTTCTCAACCCCGTCTCCTACCACGGCCCTGGGGCCGTGGCCGAGATCCCCGGCGAGCTGCTGCGCCGCGGGAAGTCCAAGGTCTTCGTATGCACCGACCCCGGCCTGGTCAAGGCCGGCATCGCCGCCAAGGTGTGCGACGTGCTCGACGGAGCCGGCATCCCCTGGGAGCTCTTCTCCGATGTGAAGCCCAACCCCACTGTCGAGAACGTCCAGGCCGGTGTGGCCGCCTTCGAGGCCTCCGGTGCCGACGCCATCGTGGCCGTGGGTGGCGGCTCCTCCATGGACACCGCCAAGGCCATCGGCGTCATCGCCGAGAACCCCGAGTTCTCCGACGTCGTCTCCCTCGAGGGGGTGGCCCTCACCAAGAACCACGCCACCTTCACCGTCGCCGTGCCCACCACCGCCGGCACCGCCGCCGAGGTGACCATCAACTACGTCATCACCGACGTGGCCAGGAAACGCAAGTTCGTGTGCGTGGACGTCAACGACATCCCCGAGGTCGCCGTGGTCGACCCCGACATGATGGCCGGCATGCCCCCGGCGCTCACCGCCGCCACCGGTATGGACGCCCTCACCCACGCCATCGAGGGCTACCTCACCAAGGGGGGCTGGGAGCTCTCCGACATGTGCCACCTCGAGGCCATCCGCATCATCTCCCGCAACCTGCGCGACGCGGTGGCCGAGGCCGAGGGCGGCGAGCCCGGCAGCGGCCGCACCGCCATGGCCCTGGGGCAGTACATCGCGGGCATGGGGTTCTCCAACGTGGGGCTGGGCATCGTCCACTCCATGGCCCACACCCTCTCCGCCCGCTACGACACGCCCCATGGCGTCGCCTGCGCCATGCTGCTGCCGGTGGGGCTCGAGTACAACGCGCCGGCCTGCGGCGAACGCTACCGCGCCATCGGCGAGGCCATGGGCGTCGAGGGTTCCGACAGCCTCCCCATCGACGAGGTGAACCGCCTCGTGGTGGCTGCCGTGGCCGAGCTCGGTGCCGACGTGGGCATCCCCACGGCGTGCGAGGGCATCGTCGAGGAGGACCTCCCCGACCTCGCCGCCGACGTCATGGCCGACGCCTGCTTCCCCGGCACGCCGCGCGACGCCGACGCCGAGACCATCATCGGGCTCTATCGCAAGATCATGTAGCCCTTGCTCTCACCCTGCGTCGGGGGCGCGCCGGACCCGTCGTCCGGCGCGCCTTTTTCCCTGTGGCGAGGTGCCGGGTCGTCTTGGCGGCGCTCGTGCGTCGGTGACGCCCAACGAGGCCGGCCCATGGGACACCGGGCCCCTCCGCAACAACCCGTTTCTTGTCGGGCACCCCTCCGCACCCCCATCATGGGGCCACCCACCAACGACCTCGGGAGGAACCTATGGCCATGAAAGACATCGTCGCCACCATCCGCAAGGAGTCCGGCCTCACCCAGGAGGAGATGGCCCGCAGGCTCTACGTGACCCGTCAGGCCGTCTCTCGCTGGGAGACCGGGGAGACGGCCCCGGGCATCGACATGATCAAGCTCATCTGCACGGTGTTCTCCGTGCCGCTGGAGCGCTTCTTCGAGATGCCCATGGAGTACTACTGCCAGTGCTGCTCCATGCCCATCCCCGACCCGTCCCTCCACGGCACCGAGGCCGACGGCAGCCCGAGCGACCACTACTGCAAGTACTGCTACGACGGCGGCGACTTCACGGCCAAGGACGTGTCCATGGACGACTTCATCGAGGCCACGGCCCAGCTCGAGGCCGACGCCATGGGTATCTCCCGGGAGGAGGCCGTCTCCCTCATGGGCACGTTGCTGCCGCACCTGGACCGCTGGCGCGGCGAGGCGGCGCAGGGGTAGCGCGGCCGCTGCGGTCGCTCGCGCTCGGCGGCTTCCCGATAACGCTTTTGGGAAGCCGGGAAGGCCGCGTGGCATCGGGTCGTCCTTCCCAAAACCCCTTCTGGGGCGTTTTTCCTTCCCAAAAGGGATTTTGGGAACCTCTCTGGGGAAAAGGGCCTTCCCGATTTGGATTCTGGGAAGACGCGGTGCGGCAACGGGGCAGATCCCCTTCCCGGGACGACTTCTGGGAAAGGGGAGACCCTCCTCATGCATCGCAAGGGCGGCAACGGAAGGGCGGCCCCCGCATCTCGAGGTGCGGGGGCCGCCCTTGATTGACCCGATGATGCCCGCCCGGGTCCTCTCGCCGTAGGGCACGGGCGGGCGGTACCGGCTCAGCGGTACTGGCTCGGGTGCTTCTCGAAGAAGTCGGTCCTCGGCGGGAGCTCCACGAGCCTGTGGTCGGCCACGGCCTCTCCCATGGCCCCCACGAGTTCCGTGACTCCCTCGAAGGCGTGGTCCCAGGAGAACAGCAGGTCGGCGGGTATGGCCAGGTGCTCGCGGACCTTCTCGCAGCCGGTGGGGGCTGCGGGGTGCATGAGCAGCGTCAGGGTGCGCAGGCTCCGGAAGGCGTCGGCGAGGGCGGCCGCATAGGCGTCCTCGTCGTCCTTGGCCGCCTTGGACGCGGCATCCCAGCGGCGGTTGGCCTCGCGGCCGAAGGCGTCGGCCACGGAGAGGGCGCGGGTGAAGTCGAGCCCGTGCATGGCCTCCTCGAACGCCAGCGTGGCCTCGTCGCAGGCGGCCACGCACTCCTCGGCGGGCGCCACCTCGGGCAGGTGACCGTCCAGGTGCCGCTGGGCGCCGTAGAAGCAGGAGCGCGCCAGGCGGTTGAAGATGTTGGTGAGGAACGCGCTCTCCTTAAGGGCCGGGTCCACCACGCGGGGGTCGTCCTTGACCAGGACCTCCTCGCCGCTCTTCTTGTCCCTGTGGGAGACGCTCGTGTCGAACGGCTTGGGGGCGAACGACACGGCCTTGGCGCCCAGGCCCAGCGACAGCCAGTGGCAGCGCAGCTGCTCGGGCGTGTAGAAGTCGAGCAGCTCGGCGGCCATGGGCGGCTTGACGGCACCGGAGCTGGAGGCCTTCTTGTTCATGAACAGGATGTGGTAGTTGGCCACCGGGGTGTCCTGGAACAGGCCCCACCCGAGCGCCTTCCAGATGGCCGGCTGGGCCACACAGTAGAAGTAGATGTTGTCCTGGCCGATGAACTGGAAGACCTGGGCGTCGTCGGCGCACCACCAGTCGCGCCAGTCGGCCCCGGCGTGGGTGTCGGGCACGGCCCCGGGCAGCGTGGCGTTGGCGGCGTGCTCCTCGGGCGTCTCGCCGAGCACGGTCTCGGTGAACGAGATGGGCGCCCAGAGCGACTCGGGCCAGCACCACACCGTGAGGCCGTCCACGCCGTCCATGGCCGGCGCCGGCACACCCCAGTCGATGTTGCCGGTAATGCGGAACGGCAGCAGGCACTTGCCGGTGCGGAAGCGCAGGCCGGCGCCGTCGAGCACCTCACGGGCCCGGTCACGGGCCTCCCAGTCGGCGAACTCCACCGAGAAGGACTGCTGCCTGCCCTGGGGCTCGTGCACCGTGTGGGGCGGGAGCTCCGTGGCCACGGCGTCGAACTCCCCGCGCAGGTCGCACTTGAGGTAGATCGCCGGCGGCACGAGCGACTCGCGCACGGTCTTGACCACGACGTCGCGCACCTGGTCGTCGGTCTCCCAGTCGTCGTCGAGGCCCTCCAGGTAGTCCTGGAACCCCGGCAGGTCGAAGTACCAGTTGGCCACGGGCCGCAGCTCGGGCACGGTGCCGGTGACCTGGCTCACGGGGCGCACGAGGTCGGCCGGCTCGAACTGGTGGCCGAGGTCGCACTCGTCGGCGTAGGCCTTCTCGGACTTGCAGCCCGGCACGGGGCAGAAGCCCTGCACCTGACGGCCGTTGAGGAACTGCCCGGCCTCGACGTCGTAGAACTGCAGCGTCTCGCGGAGCTTGAGGGTGCCGGCCTCGTGGAGGCGGCGGATGACGGCGTCGCTCATGGCGGCGTGGACGTCTCTGGCCGGGGCCAGGCCCGACCCGCCGTAGAAGTCGAGGGCCACCTCGTAGCTGGCGAGCGCGGCCTTCTGGGCCTCGTGGTTGGCGGCGACGTAGTCGGTGATGGTCCCCTCGTAGCCGTCCTCCGCCTTCTTGCGGAAGCCCTCCATGATGGGGGAGCCGTAGCAGTCGGTGCCCGAGACGAACAGCACGTTCTCGGCGCCGATGCGGTCGCGCAGGAAGCGGGCGAAGAAGTCCGCGGGGACGAAGACGCCCCCGATGTGGCCAAAGTGCAGGCCCTTGTTGCCGTAGGGCATGCCGGCCGTCACCACGGCGCGGGCAGGGAATGAGGGGCGGTTGGCAGTGGGCATGGCATACCTCGCGGTGGTCGCGTATCGTGTGGTCAACCCATCCATTATGGCCCATCGGGAGGTGCCGTGCGCGACCTGGGGATGACGACGGTCGAGTCCTTCGACCTCACGGCAGACGACGCCTGGCTGGCCTCCGTGGCCCGCGGCTCCCTCGTCGTGGCCGCCGCAGGCCTGGTCCTCGACGTGCTCCTCGCCGTCGCCGCGCCCGTGGAGGCGGTGGGCATCCCGTGGCTCGCCGCGGTGGTGCTGGTCTCGGCGGTCGCGCTGCCGGTGCACGAGCTCGTCCACGGGGCGGCGTTCAAGCTGTTGGGCGGCCGCGACCTCCGGCTGCGGTTCGGCTACATGCCGCCGGGCATGCTCTACACCTGCGCCGACGGCGCCGTGCTGCCGCGCCGGTCGTTCGTGGCCGTGCTGCTCGCCCCGGCCGCGCTCCTCTCGGCCGCGTTCCTGGCGGGCGGCGCGCTGCTCGACGTCCCGTTGGCCGGCGTCACCTGCCTCTGGCTGCACCTCTCGGGCTGCACGGGCGACCTCGTCATGGCGCGGCGCATCGTGGCGGCGGGGGCGCCCTACGTCCGCGACACCGCCCAGGGCTACGACCTCGTGGCGCCCGGCCCCGCACCCGTGGGGGAGGGGGAGCGGTGAGCGCGCCGGTGCCGGTGGCCGTCCATGCCTGCTGTGGCCCGTGCTCCCTGGAGCCCGTGCGGCTGCTCCGCGAGGAGGGCATGGAGCCCACCATCTTCTGGACCAACCCCAACATCCAGCCCGTGGCCGAGCACGACCGGCGCCTGGCGACCCTGCGGGAGTGGGCCGAGGGGGAGGGGATCGAGGTCGTGACCTGCGGTGACGACCGTGCCCTCTGGGAGAGGGCCGTGGCTCCCAAGGGCTTCGACCGAGCCGCCCGCTGCCGCGCCTGCTACGCCCTGCGCCTGGCCGAGGCGTGCCGCGCCGCCCGGGAGCGGGGCTTCTCGCTGGTGACCACCACCCTGGCCGTGTCGCCCCACCAGCTCCACGACACCTGCGACGAGGTGCTCGTGGCCTGCGCCCGTGCCCATGGCCTCGAGCCCGTGGTGCGCGACTTCCGGCCGGCCTACCCCGAGGCCACGCGGCGGTCGCGCGAGCTGGGCATGTACCGGCAGAACTACTGCGGCTGCCGCTTCTCGGCCGTGGAGGCCGCGCTCGGGCGCGCCGAGGCCCGCGAGGAGCGCAGGCGCCGCCGCGAGGGGGCCCGGGCCGGGGCGTGACGGCGCCCCCGGGGCTCCCGGCGGGCATCGGTGGTATAACCCTCATGTTTTGCCGCGCGTCCCAGGGAGCCAAGCCATGAAGACCGACGATTTCGACTACGACCTGCCCGAGGCCCTCATCGCCCAGGCCCCCGCGGAGCCCCGCGACAGCTGCCGCCTCCTCGTGCTGGACCGCGAGGACGGCTCGGTGGAGCACCGTACCTTCACCGACATCGTCGACTACCTCGAGCCGGGCGACCTGCTCGTGGCCAACAAGACCCGTGTGCTGCCGGCCCGCCTCGTGGGGCGCAAGCCCACCGGCGCCGTTTCCGAGACGCTGCTGCTCCGCCGCCGCGAGGACGTGGACCCCCTGGGAGGCGTCTGGGAGTGCCTGGTGAACCCGGGCAAGCGCCTCAAGCCCGGCGCCGTCATCGAGTACCGCGCCGGTGGCCTCCATGCCCCCGAGGGCGCCGAGGTCGTGCTCACCGGCGAGGTCATGGACTTCGTGGAGGGGTCCAAGGGCGGCCGCCTCGTGCGGTTCTCGCCCGCAGGCGGCCGCACCTTGGACGAGGCCATGCACGCCGTGGGCCACGTGCCCCTGCCGCCGTACATCACCTCCTACGAGGGCGACCCGGAGAAGTACCAGACGGTCTACGCCATGGACGAGGAGCACTCCGCCGCCGCGCCGACGGCGGGCCTGCACTTCACGCCGGCCCTCATCGACCGCCTCGCCGCGAAGGGCGTGGAGATGTGCTTCGTGGAGCTCGAGGTGGGGATCGACACGTTCCGCCTCGTGGAGGAGGACGACCCCGCCGACCACGTCATGCACACCGAGCGCTACCACGTGCCGGCGGATGTCGTGGAGAGGGTGAAGGCCGCCAAGGCCGCCGGGCACCGCGTGGTGGCCGTGGGCACGACGTCCGTGCGCTCCCTCGAGAGCGCCTTCGACCCGGAGGCACCGGCGGACGACCCCGCCGTCGTCGCGCGCCGCTTCGAGGACGTGCCCGACTCCGCCGCCGTGTGCGGGAGGGGCGACCTCGTGGAGCGGCGCGACGCCACCACCGACCTCTTCCTCATGCCCGGCTCCACCTTCCACGTGGTGGACGCCATGGTCACCAACTTCCACGTGCCCCGCTCCACGCTGATGATGCTGGTCTCGGCCTTCGCCACGCGCGACCAGATCATGGACGCCTACGCCGAGGCGGTCGACGAGGGTTACCGCATGCTGTCGTTCGGGGACGCGATGCTGATCAGGTAGGCTGCGGGGCCTTCGGCCCATGGGTCCGGCGTTTTGCATCGTCGGACCGGCCTGTGACCCCGACAGCTGGGATGGCTTAGGTGCGCTCGTCGGGGGTTGGGGCTCAGCGATTACTGCTCGTCTTTGTCCCAACACCCGGACACTTTTGTCCCACTTCTTGTCCCAGCACCCGGACACTTTCGCCGTCACCTTGGTCGGGCACTTTAACCGTCACGCCCGGTCGCGCACCTGCCGCCCTGCGCCTCTGCGGCCTCCCTCCCTCTTCAGGAGCACCTCCTGATGCTCGGTGCTTTTCGGTAAGAAACCTTGTCTAAACCACCGAACATCGTGATGTTCGGTGGTTCTGGGTCCCTCGCGCAGAGAAAACCACCGAACATATGGCATGGCAGCGCTGCCTGGCCAATCCGTTGTGGCGGCGCTGCCTGGCCAGTCCGTCACGTCGCCTGTTTCCCACCTTATGGGTTCCGGACATGCCGGAGCGGGTTGCGGCATGGTTTTCAGGCGGCCGACGCTGAGTGACCCATGCCGCAGGGGCCTGTGGCATGGGTTCGAGCACCCCTCAGCCGAAAAACCCATGCCGCAGGGGCCTTCGGCATGGTCCGGCACCCGCTGGTCGCGCGACACCTCGGGTGCCCGACCAGGGTGACAACTGGAGAGCCCGACCAATGGGACAAAAGTGTCCGGGTGTTGGGACGGGAGCCGGGACGGGGCGCCGCCGGGGGAGGCTTACGAGGAGAACGCCATGAACAGCACCGCCAGCACGATGACGGCGGCCACCACCACGAGGATGAAGGCCACACGGCTGCGCAGGGTGCGCTGGCGCAGGTCGCGCTCGGTGTCGGCCAGCGTCTGCACGTGGATCTCCTGGCGTTCGGCGGCGGCGCTGTTGTCGGTCACGCGGTCGGCCAGGGCGTCCGTCTCCTCGGGGTGGGCCACGATGTCGGCGGCCTCGTCGAGGGTCGCCTGGGCCTGGGACTCGGCCTCCTGCTGCGCGGCGAGGTCCTGCTTGAGGGCGCGCACCTGCTTCTGGGCCTCGATGAGCAGGTCCTCGGCGTCGGCCTCCGCCGCCTTGGCGCGCTCCTGCTCGCGGTCGAGGTCGCGGGCCCGCTTCTTGGCCTCCTTCTTGGCGGAGTCGGCCTCCCTCTCGGCCTCCTCCAGGACCCTGCGGGCGTCGGCGAGGTGCGCCTCGGCGGCCTCGATGGCGGGCGCTGCCTCGCCCGGGGCGGCCTTGGCGTCGTCCTGGGCGCGGGAGAGGCGCGCCATCTCGGCGGTGGCCTCGGCCTTCATCGAGGAGAGCTGCTTCGGGTCGGCGTCGGGGTCGCGCTGCATGGAGGAGATCTCGGACTGCAGGCGCGCGAGGCGCTGGCGGGCGTTGTCGGCGGCCTTGTTGGCGGTGGACACGCGGGAGTCGCGCCTCTTCGTGATGTCGCGCACGGCGCCCTCGGCCGTCTTGGCGGCCTTCTTGGCCTCCGAGAGGGTGCGGGCGGCGTCGTCGGCCGTGGACTTAGAGCTGTCCGCAAGGTTCTTGTAGGGACGGAGGTCGCGTTCGTTCTTGGCCTTGAGCTCCTCGAGGTCGCCCTCCCGGGCCCCCACCTCCGCCTCGGCGGCGGCGATCCTGTCCGAGAGGTCCCGCTGCGCCCGACGGGCCGCCTCGAGGGCGGCGGTCTGCCCGGCGACGAGCTCGTCGTAGGTCTCCTCCACCTCGCGGCGGTGGGCGAGCGTGCGGCTGTCCTCCTCGATGGTGGCCTTGAGCTCGGCCAGGCGGTCGGCGGCCTCCCCGTGGGCGCGCTTGGCCTGGCTCACGGCGCGCATGGCGCTCCAGCCGCTCACGGTCTCCTGGCCCAGCGCCCCCGCGGCCTTGCGGGCGCTGTCGGCCACGGTACCTGCGGCCTTGCGGGCGCGGTCCACGATGTCGGGGGCCGGCGCCGCTTCGAGGCCGTCGTCGGGGGCGTCACTCTCCGCCACGCCGTCCGCCGCGGGGGCGCCGTCCTCGGCGGCCGTCTCGCCGTCGCTGGCCTGCCCGCCCGTCCCCGGGGCGCTCTCCGCCGCCTCGGCCGCGTCCGCCCGGTCCTCCGTCGCGTCCGTGCCCTGCAGGTCGTCCTGCGCCTGCCCGTTCTGCCCGGCATTGTCCGCCATGGGACCTCCCAAAGCCGTTCCATCCGTATGTGAACCACTGTACCCGCCTCGGCGCGGCGTTGCCGCCGGGCCTGACTCCCCGCCCCCGCCGCACCGGCCGCCGCTGCTAGACTGGCCCCACCGCGAACACTCTGGAGGACCCGTGAGCCAGCAGCCTTTCCCCTTCACCTTCGACGTCGTCGCCGAGGACCCCGCCACCCACGCGCGGGCCGGCGTGCTCCACACGCCCCACGGCGACGTCCCCACCCCCATCTTCATGCCCGTGGGCACCAAGGCCACCGTCAAGGGCCTCATGCCCTCCATGGTGCGGGACCTCGGTGCCAAGATCATCCTCGCCAACACGTACCACCTGGCCATGCGCCCCGGCGCCGAGCTCGTCGCCCAGATGGGCGGCCTGCACGCCTGGGAGCGCTGGGACGGCCCCATCCTCACCGACTCCGGCGGGTTCCAGGTCTTCTCCCACGGCGACCACGTGCGCCTTTCCGACGACGGCGTGACCTTCCGCGCCGTGGACTACGACGGCTCCTACGTCACCTGGACGCCTGAGGAGAACATGCGCATCGCCGAGCTCCTCGGCTCCGACATCTGCATGCAGCTGGACGTCTGCCCCGGCTACCCCTGCGAGCGCTCCTACCTCGAGCGGGCCGTGGACCTCTCGAGCG
Source organism: Granulimonas faecalis (assembly GCF_022834715.1). Lineage (NCBI taxonomy): Bacteria > Bacillati > Actinomycetota > Coriobacteriia > Coriobacteriales > Kribbibacteriaceae > Granulimonas > Granulimonas faecalis. The sequence goes on along the minus strand of NZ_BQKC01000001.1, from coordinate 1,490,800 downwards.
CCTGGGCCGAGCGCTGCTGGAGGGCCCACACCCGGCCCGACCAGGCGCTCTTCGGCATCGTCCAGGGCGGCATGGACCTCGACCTGCGCCTCAAGAGCCTCCGGCGTCTCGAGGACATCGGCGACTTCCCGGGCTACGGCATCGGCGGTTACTCGGTGGGGGAGAGTCATGACGTGATGTTCGAGACCCTGGCGCCCCTCGCCGGCGAGTACATGCCGCGCGACAAGCCCCGCTACCTCATGGGCGTGGGCAACCCCACCACCCTCGTGGAGGGCGTGGGCGTGGGCGTGGACATGTTCGACTGCGTGCTGCCCACCCGCACGGCTCGCACGGGCACGGCCTTCTCCGACGAGGGGCGCCTCAACCTCAAGAACGCCTGCCACCGCGCCGACCCCCGTCCCATCGGCGAGCATTGCGGCTGCCCCGCCTGCGCGGGCGGCTTCTCGCGCAGCTACATCCACCACCTGGTGAAGCAGAGGGAGATGCTCGGCGGCATCCTGCTGTCGCTCCACAACACGCGGTACCTCCTCGACCTCATGGCCCGTGCGCGCCAGGCCATCCTCGACGGCCGCTACGGCGCCTTCATGGCCGAGTACCGCGACCGCCTCGACGGCCGCCGCGACTTCTAGGCCCCGCACCCCTCGCGGCCGCCGCGGCGCCCCCCCGCAGCGGGGCGCCGCCGTCGTGGCATACTCAAAGACCACGAGAGGCGGGCCGCGGCCCGGGGAGGGCGGTGTGCCATGGCAGGGCTTGACCGGAGCGACCGGTGGCGCGTCCTCGAGCCCGACCCCGCCGTCGAGCAGGCCATACGTCAGGGCTTCGGCGTCCCGGCCCTCGTCGCCCGCGTGCTGGCCGCCCGCGGATTCACCGACCTCGACGCCGTGGGGCGCCTCCTCACACCGTCCCTCGGGCGCGACTGGCTCGACCCGCTCGACCTGCCGGGCATGGCGCAGGCGGCGGACCGCGTGGAGCGGGCCGTGCGCGACGGGGAGACCGTCGCGGTCTTCGGCGACTTCGACGTCGACGGCATGAGCTCCGCCGCCCTGCTCGCCCTGGCCCTGCGCGACCTCGGTGCGACGGTCCACGCGTTCATCCCCCGGCGCTTCGGGGAGGGATACGGCCTCTCCGCCGCCGCCCTCGAGCGCGTGGCGGCCGCCTGCTCGCCCGACCTCATCGTCACCGTGGACAACGGCATCGCGAGCGCCGACGAGGTGGCGGCCGCCGTCGCCCGCGGCATCGACGTCGTGGTGACCGACCACCATGAGCCCGGCTCCTCCGTGCCCCGGGGCGTGCCGGTCACCGACCCCAAGCTCGACCCCGAGAGCCCGTCGCGCGACCTCGCCGGCGCCGGCGTGGCGCTCAAGCTCGTCTGCGAGCTGGGCCGCCGCCTGGGCCGGCCCGACCTCTGGCGCGGTTACACCGACCTCGCCAGCCTGGGCACCGTGAGCGACATGATGGAGCTCGTGGGCGAGAACCGCGCCCTCGTGGCCGACGGCGTCGCGTCCATGCGGCGCACCTCCCGGCCGGGTCTCGTGGCGCTCGCCGCCTCCAGCCGCGCCGACCTCTCCTCCATCGAGGCCGACGACCTGCCGTTCTCGCTCGTGCCGCGCCTCAACGCCGCCGGGCGCATGGGCGACGTCGACGTGGCGTTCGACCTGCTCGTCTCCCAGGACCCCGTGGAGGCCGCCACGCTGGCGGGCCGCCTGGAGGCCATCAACGACGAGCGCCGGGCCACGGAGGCGTCCATGGCGGCCTCGGTGACGGCCCGGGCGGCCGAGGAGTACGACGGCGGGCCCTGCCTCGTGTTGGGCGGCGAGGGGTGGCACGAGGGCGTCAAGGGCATCGTGGCCAGCCGCATGGTCAACCGCTACCACGTGCCCTGCCTGCTGTTCTCGGTGGCCGACGGCGAGGCGCGCGGGTCGGGCAGGTCCGTGGGGTCCGTGGACCTCTTCCACGCCGTGGAGGGCTGCTCGGACCTCCTCACGCGGTTCGGCGGCCATGCGGGCGCCGTGGGCGTCACCCTGCCGGCCGACCGCCTGCCGGAGTTCCGCGACCGCCTCTCGGGGGAGCTCTCCGCCCTGCCCCCGGAGCAGTTCGCCTCGGTGGGGGAGGTGGCCTGCGTCGTCACCCTCGACGAGCTCACGATGCCCGTGGTCCAGGGCCTCGACCTCCTGCGCCCCTTCGGCCAGGGCAACAAGAAGCCGCTCCTCGCCGTGCGGGGCGTCACCATGCGCTCCGCCGCGGCCGTGGGCGCCACGGGGGAGCACGTGCGCTTCTTCGTCAGCGACGGCGCCAACTCCGTGGCGGCCATCATGTTCCGCGCCCCGGACGTGGAGCGGGCGCTCTCCTGGGAGGGCGCCGTGGACCTCGTGTTCGAGGCCGTGGTGGAGACCTGGCAGGGCCGCTCCAAGGTCAAGCTCATGGTGCGCGACATCCTCTACCGCGACGGCGCCTCCGGCGACGGCGGGGACGGGGGCGAGGGCCCCGCGTGCCCCGACGACGCGCCGGTTCCCGGTGCGGCCGCGGACGGCGACGACGCCGTCGCTGACGGCCCCGACCCCGCGTCCGAGCGCGCCCGCCTGGCGGCCCTCGACGCCCCCGGGCTCACCGACGCCCTGCGCCGCTCCCTCATCGGCGACCGCGACCTGCTGCCCGCCCAGGCCACTGCCCTGGGCATGCTGGCCGAGGGCCAGTCGGTCCTCGAGGTCATGGCCACCGGCCGCGGCAAGTCCCTCGTCTTCCACCTCCACGCGGCGCGCCTGGCCGTGGCCGGCGGGCGGGCCTCCGTGCTCGTCTTCCCGCTCCGTGCCCTGGTCAACGACCAGGCCTTCCACCTCGAGCGTGCGTTCGCGGGGCTCGGCATCGGGGTGCGCGTCCTCACGGGCGAGACCCCCGCCCACGAGCGCGACGCCGCCTTCGCCGGCCTCGCCGACGGCTCGGTGGACGTGGTGCTCACCACGCCCGAGTTCCTCTCCATCCACCGGAGACGCTTCGCCGCCTCGGGCCGCGTGGGCCTCGTCGTGGTTGACGAGGCCCACCACGCCGCCATGGGCCACGGCGGCGACCGCGCCGCCTACCAGGACATGCCCGAGGTCCTGTCCCTCCTGGAGTCGCCCCAGGTGCTCGCCGCCACCGCCACGGCGTCGGACTCCGTGGCCCAGGAGGTCTGCCGGCTGCTCTCCGTGGACCGTGTGGTCGTGGACCGTACCGTGCGGTCCAACCTCTCCGTGGCGGACCACCGCGGCCTCCGCGACCGGGGCGCCTACGCCGCCTCCGTGGCGTCGTCGGGGGAGCGGTGCATCGTCTACGTCAACACCCGCGACGCCGCCTGCGCCGTCGCCCGCGAGCTGCGGCACCGGCTGCCCGACCTCGCCCACCGCGTGGCCTTCTACCACGGCGGCCTGGACCGCGGCCGCCGCGTGGCCGTGGAGCGGGCCTTCCGGTCCGGCCGGGTGAGCTGCGTGGTGGCCACCTCCGCCTTCGGCGAGGGGGTCGACCTCCCCGACGTCCGCCATGTCGTGCTCTGGTCGCTGCCCTTCGACACCGTGCAGTTCAACCAGATGAGCGGCCGTGCCGGCCGAGACGGGCGCCCGGCCTGGGTCCACGCGCTCTTCGGCCCCGCGGACGCCCCCACCAACGACGCCGTGCTCTCCTCGGCCGCGCCGGCCCGCGAGGCCCTGGTGGCCCTCTACCGGGCCCTGCGCACCCTGGGCGCCCCGAGCGGCGGCACCGTGGCCGAGTCCGACGGCCAGGTGCTCGACCTCGCCCGCACGCTCCCCGGCGGCGGCGGGCTCACCGAGGCCGCGGTCTCCTCGGGCATCGGCGTCTTCAGCGAGCTCGGCTTCTGCTCCCAGGAGGGCTTCGGGGACGGCCGGCGCCTCTCCATGGCCCAGAACCCGGGCCACATGGAGCTCACCTCGTCGGTGCGCTACCGCGAGGGTCAGCGGAGCCGGGAGGGGTTCCGCACGTTCTCCGAGTGGGTCCTGCACGCCCCGGCCGAGGCCCTGGCCGAGCACATCGATCGCCCCATCGCCCCCACCTTCGGGGTTCTGTGCGATAGTTGAACCCAACCGTAAAAAACGAGGGGAGGGGCAGGTCATGGATAGCACGGAGGTCCAGGGCGTCCACGCCACCCCGAGAGTGGGCGCAGACAACTACGGCCAGCTGAGAAAGACGTGCGAGCTGTACATGACGCCGGCCCAGATGGCCAAGGTCGAGGAGGCCTACCTCTTCGCGGCCGACTTCCACTCCGAGCAGAAGCGCCGGAGCGGCGAGCCCTACATCAACCACCCAGTCGAGGTGGCCCTGATCCTGGCCCACGACCTGCGCATGGACGACGACGTCGTGTGCGCGGCCCTCCTTCACGACACCGTGGAGGACACGCCGGCCACCAAGGACCAGCTGCAGGACCTGTTCGGCCAGACCGTGGCCGACCTCGTGGACGGCGTGACCAAGCTCACCAACATCGATGTGGGCTCCACCGACGAGAAGCAGGCCCTCAACCTGCGCAAGATGTTCCTCGCCATGTCCAAGGACATCCGCGTGGTCATTATCAAGCTGGCCGACCGCCTCCACAACATGCGGACCCTCGCCGCCCTCAAGCCCGACCGCCGCCAGTTCAAGGCCCGCGAGACCATGGACGTCTACGCGCCCCTGGCCGACCGCCTGGGCATCAGCTCCGTCAAGTGGGAGCTCGAGGACCTCTCCTTCTTCTACCTCGAGCCCGAGGAGTACCAGCGCATCGCCCGCATGGTCCAGGAGTCGCGCGAGCAGCGCCTCGTGGCCACCGACGAGGCCATCAAGGTGCTGGACGACGAGCTCAAGGGCGCGGGCCTCTCCGGCTACCAGATCACGGGCCGCGCCAAGCACCTCTGGTCCATCTACCAGAAGATGCAGCGCAAGAACAAGGACTTCTCGGACATCTACGACCTCATCGCCCTCCGGGTGATCACCGAGACCGTGGGGGACTGTTACTCGGTCCTGGGCTCGGTCCATTCGCTTTGGCACCCTCTGCCCGGGCGCTTCAAGGACTACATCGCCACGCCCAAGCCCAACCTGTACCGCTCGCTCCACACCACGGTCATCGGCCCCGACGCCCGGCCCATCGAGATCCAGATCCGCACCAAGGAGATGCACGAGCAGGCCGAGTACGGCATCGCGGCCCACTGGCTCTACAAGAGCTCGGGCAACTCCAGCGGCGCCATGAGCTCCAGCGACCGGTCCATCGACCTCACCATCTCCCACATCCGCCGCAGCCTCGACTGGGCCGTGGAGGGAGAGATCGACGACCCGAGCCGCTACCTCCAGGACCTCCGGGTGGACCTCTTCGACGACGAGATCTTCATCTTCACCCCCAAGGGCGAGGTCATGAGCCTCAGGCGCGACTCCACGCCCCTGGACTTCGCCTATGCCGTGCACACCGAGGTGGGCAACCACTGCGTGGGCGCCCGCGTCAACGGCGCCGTGGTGCCGCTCACCTACCACCTGCAGACCGGCGACCGCGTTGAGATCCTCACCAACAACAACTCCAAGCCGTCGGCCGACTGGGTCAACATCGTGCGCACCCCCTCGGCGAGGGCAAAGATCCGCAAGTACTTCACCTCGGTGAACAAGGGCACCGACGCCGAGTCGGGCCGCTCCATGCTGGCCGTCGAGCTGCGCAAGAAGGGCTACGGCATCTCCACGAGGCGTTCCGTGCGCGCCATCGCAAAGGTGTGCGAGACGCTCAAGTTCACGACGCCCGACGACCTCTTCGCCGCCATCGGGTCCAACAAGCTCTCGCCCAAGTCGGTGGCCAACAAGGTGGAGAACGTGCTCGAGGAGGGCTCGCCGGCCCAGCTCGCCGCCGCCAAGAAGGCTGCCGAGGAAGCCGAGGAGTTCAAGCGGGTCTTCTCCGAGGACCGCCCCATGCTGCCCACCCACGGCGCCAACCGGGCGCGCCGCCAGCAGGAGCGCAAGCGTTCCAACTGCGGCGTCGTGGTGAAGAACGACCCCGACCTCCTCGTGCACCTGGCCCACTGCTGCAACCCCGTGGCCGGCGATGACATCGTGGGCTTCATCACCCGCGGCCGCGGTGTCTCCGTGCACCGCACGAGCTGCCCCAACGTCAAGGGCCTCATGGCGCACCCCGAGCGCATGATCGACGTCGCTTGGGACACCAGCGGGGCCACGCAGTTCCAGGTGGAGATCGTCGTGGAGGCCACGGACAGGATCGGCCTTCTCAAGGACGTGACGATTGCCCTGGCCGACGCCGGGGGAAACATCCTCTCGGCGGCCACCCAGGTGACCTCGTCGGGCCTCGCGCGCCTGCGCTTCCTCGTGCTCATCTCCGACGCGAGCCTGCTCGACCCCCTCCTGGCAGCCGTCAGCCGGGTGCCCAGCGTCTACGACGCGCGGCGCATCATGCCCGGCGAGGGTGCCAACCAGATGAAGAGGAGGGCCTGACATGGCCGAACCCATTGACGAGCGAGAGATAGAGGACCCCGAGGACTCCCATGTGGAGATCCGCGCCTTCACCGTGGGCCCCATCGAGACCAACTGTTACGCGCTGGTGAGCGACGGCCATGCCATGGTGGTGGACCCGGGCTTCTGCGGCGCCGGGATCGCCGGGCAGCTGTCCGACGTCGCCGTGGACCTCGTGGTGGCAACCCATGGCCACGGCGACCACGTGGGCGGCGTGGCCGCGCTCGTCGAGGCCCTGGGCGGCGACGTGCCCTTCGCCATCGGCGCGGGCGACGCCGAGCGCGCCATGCACGCCGGCGGCGTGGGGAGCCTGGGCATCCCCTACGACGACGATGCCCCAGAGCCCTCTCGCCTGCTCCGCGAGGGCGACACCGTGACCGTGGGCAGCGTGACCATGGCCGTCATCGAGACCCCGGGCCACACCGAGGGCGGCGTCATCCTCCTGGGCGACGGCATCGCGTTCACCGGCGACACCGTCTTCAAGGGCACCGTGGGCCGCACCGACCTCGTGGGCGGCGACCCCGAGGTGATGGGGGAGACCCTGGAGCGCCTCAAGGGCCTCATCCCGCCCGAGACCGTGCTGCTCCCCGGCCACGGCGAGGCCACGACCATGGCCGACGAGCTCCGGGACAACCCCTACCTCAACGGCCGGGCCAGCCGGTAGGGGCGAGGCCGTGGGCCTGCGGCGTCTCTGCTAGAATGGCTGGGCCCGCCCGAGTGGTGGAATGGCAGACACGGGGGTCTCAAAAACCCCTGGGGGCAACCCCGTGTGAGTTCGAGTCTCACCTCGGGCACCATGAGAACGCGCAGCTCCCGGCACCCGACCCGGTGCCGGGAGCTTTCTTTTCTTGTATGCATTTCCGGGTGGTCTGTGCCATCTTGTGCCAAGGTCTCCGGTCAGGCATAAACAGCTTTACGGTGTTGAAAACCAAACGGGCGTCTCGGTACGACGGCTGAGACACCTCAGGCAAGGGTCACCGCTTTGAGGCGGCGCACGAAAAACGCCCCGACCCCATCGCTGGGGCCGGGGGCTTGTCTGTGCCGGGTATAAACGAGGGCCCCGCTACAGCCTGCCGTCGTTGAGCGCGGCCTGGAGGGCGCGGACGGTCTTGGGGCCGCACACGCCGTCGGGGTAGACGCCGAGCCTGCGCTGGAGGGCGCGGACGGTGTCCCTGCCCGCGATGCCGTCGGCCGTCGCGCCGAGACGGCTCTGGAGCGCGCGGATGACCGGGGACCCGCTGGGGTTCGCGCCCCACTTCCACCCTCCCGCGCAGTTGGGCAGCCACCGTCGGTTGCCCGACCACTGGCCCCAGACCTCGCCGTCCGCGACGCAGCGGATGTGCGCCTGCAGGGCCTTGGTGGTGCCCCACCCCCACCAGCCGTCGACGGAGAGCTTTCCGATGGCCGGGGCGGGCACGGGCGTGGCGGGCGTGGACGGCACCGCGCCGCCCTTCGCGGCGATGCCCGCCGCCGACAGGATGGCTCGGGCGATCTCGTCCAGACGGTCGTTGAAGATGGTCCGGTCGGTGACGTTGTCGATGAAGCCGACCTCGGCCAGGCGGTAGTTGATGCCGCGCCTGGCCGCCCGGTTGGCGTTGGCGAGGTCGGAGCGCCCCACGATGATGGAGCTGCGCCCCGGGAGGATGGCCGCGAGGTTCTTCGCGAGCGCCTTGTCGAAGGCGTCGGCCTCGAAGCCGTCCTTGATGATGACGTGGGCACCACGCGCGGAGCCGTCCGCCGCGTCCATGTGCAACTCGAGCACCATGGTCCCCTTGGGCGCGGAGAGCGTGTTGAGGTCCCCTTGGGCGTAGGCGTTGCGCGAGAAGTCGTGCAGCTCCACGTCGGAGGGGTCCGCCGCCAGCTCCTTGACCCGCCTGGCGAGGTTCCTCACGGAGTCTGCCTCGTTATGGCCGCCCCCGACCGCGCCGGGGTCCCCGTGCCCGTGGCCGGGGATGATGTACAGCTTCGCCATCTTACAGGTCCTTCCCGTCGTCTCTTTCGCCGATGTCGCCCGCCGCCACCATGGTCGGCAGGCTCGCGCCGCCGTCCACCTCCGGGATGCCGGCCACGCTCGTGAGCAGGCTCACCAGGGCCGCCAGCAGGGCGCCGCTGCCCACGAGGGCCCAGTCCACCTGCCCCATGGCCGCCGCGGCCCCGATGACGCCTATGGCCGTCTGGGCCGCCGTCTTGCCCGCGCGCACCCCGGCGCCGAGCAGCCATCGCTTGATGTCTTTCATGCCTCAACCCTTCCTCGTCATCCCGTGGAAGGTCTCCACGGGCACCTCGCGGATCTTGCGGTACAGCTCAGAGCCGGTGCCGTTGCCCCCGAGCCCGGTGTAGGCGGCGTAGCAGCGGTCTATCTCGGTGCGCCTCTCCACGGAGAGGCGCTTGTCACCCAGCACGTAGGTGTCGTAGGAGTCCACGAGGTTGCACCGGAGCAGGGCCTTGAGCCCCTCCTCCAGAGCCTCGTCGCGCTCCAGCTCCCTGCGCTCCGAGGCGCGCCCCGCCTCCCCCATGCGGTTGATGGCGGCCACGCACCACGTGACCACGCCGCCCAGGGCGAGCGTCACCACGGTCTCGGCGAGCTTCATGGGGTCCATGGGAACAGCCCCCTCACCCGACGTGGACCAGCACCATCTGGCCGGCGAAGTTCCACTCGTAGCCCGACGCCGGGGCGATGGACGCGGTGTAGCTGATGTGGACCGCCCCTGCGCTGTCCACGGCGAAGAAGACCGAGGGCATGGGGTCGGGGTAGTTGTTGGTGGGGGCGAGCATCCCGCTTCTGGCCGTGTAGGGCGGCCTGAACGCGGTCGGCAGCACGATGCCCGTGGGCCGGCTCCCGTTGGAGATGGACCCGCCGGCCTTGCGCGTCGCCCACAGGTCGAGGACCCCCACGCCGCCCTTCATGTAGTAGTTGACGCTGCCGGTGAGCCTCCCGCCGTCCAGGGAGAAGGCCTTGGACGCGCGGGCGAGGTCCCCTTGGCCCCGGACGAACCGGGTGCCGTTGACGTCGACGGTGCCGCTGGCCGGCTCGTAGATGCGGCTGGTGTAGTCGGCGGAGCTCCCGTTGAAGTGGAAGTCGATGAACCCGCCCGTGCCGTTGGTCGCGCCCGTGCCTATCTCGATGTGCTGCGGGCGGATGATGCGGCCCTTGACGAGGTTGGCGAGCGCCCCGTCGGCGCTCGCGGCCCCGGTGCCGCCCCGGGCCACGGGCAGCGTCCCGGACGCTATCTCGGACGCCGACACCTTGCGGTTCGCCGCCGAGGCCATGGGCGTGAAGAGGCGGACCGGGGCGGCGGGGGAGATGCCGTTGAGGTCGATGCGGTACAGGGGCATGTCGCAGGACGTGGCGCCCGTGAGGGGCGAGCCCGGCAGGGTCGCTGGGGCGGAGGGAGAGCCCGGGACCCCCTTGACGCAGACCAGCGAGCACGACTCGACGCCCGTGGCCGCGTCCCTCGCGTAGCGGACGCACACCACGTCGTGGCGCTGCTGGCCCTGGGTGCCGCTCTCCACCGGCACGTCCACGTGGGAGCCGGTGGGGATGCGCACGTGGCGGCCGCCGAACCATGCCTCGCCGTCGTGGACGCGGCACGTGTTGGCGTCGGGCATCTCGGCCCTCAGGGCCTGCCCCACGTCGGAGCTCACGTAGTTGCCGGGGCCCACGATGGAGGCGTAGCCGCCCCCGTCGTCGGCGCTTTCGATGTGGGCCTCCCCGGTGTAGCCGGTGACCAGCTCGACGGCGGGCATCAGGAGTCGCCCCCGGCCGCCGGCGCGTCGCTCATCCAGGCGTTGAACTCGGCGTCCCACTTGGCCGCCATGCGCTTGTACTCCTCGTAGCTCTTGCGGTCCAGCACGTACTCGGACAGCACGCCGTCCGCTGTCACCCGCTGGACCCTCGGGTAGTTGCCGATGCGCGGGTCCCCGTCGCGCAGGTACTCGCCGTAGTGGGTGCGGTCGCTCATGTAGAGGGTGTAGCCGCTCTCGATGGCCATGGGGCCTCCTTTCCGTCTGCGCCCATGGTCTGCCGGGGGTAACGCCGCTAGGCGACCATGAAGGTCACGGTCCACTGGACGTGGGTGGTGCCGCTGCCGTAGCGGTGGGCCGTCAGGCGCCCGTCGGCCCCCACGGTGTAGCGGCACACGTTGTTGCCGGCCGCGTCCGGACCGTAGGCCGCCCCCACGATGTCGGCGGGCGGCCGGTGGCCGGCGGGCAGGCCCCACCCGCACCGGGCCCACGTGCCGGCGGCGATGTTGGCGGACGTGACCGTGACGGTCACCATGGGGCCGAACTTGCGGTACCTGACGGTCCAGCCGCCGTTGGTCACGGCGTGCCAGCCGGTGGCGGCCACCCCCAGGTAGCCCCTCAGCTGGGAGTCGTTCATGTAGCCGCCGTCGGCCCAGCCGGGCGTGAAGACGGGGAAGCACAGGGTGCCGCTCGTCAGGTTCCCGTCGAAGGCGTCGTGGATGAGGCCGGAGGCGCCGGTGAGGGTGTTCCTGTCGTAGGCCATGACCCAGCCCGGCATCGTGGTCGTGGAGGCGTTGGCCTTGCGGTGGTAGTGGGCGAGGGTTCCGGCCTGGCTCCAGAACTCCTGGTGGATCTCTGAGCCCTGGGCGCGGGACACGAGGAACCCCCACTGGGAGGGTTGCCCCTGGAGCCTCCCGGTGAGGCTGTAGAAGGCGTAGCCCGTCCCCTTGTCCCGCCAGAAGGCCATGGTGTCGGTGGCGGCCTCGGTGGGGTTGGTGCCGAGGTAGGCCAGGTTGTCCAGGGCCTGCAGGCGCGTCGAGCCGCCGGTGCCGCCGGAAGGGACCGGCAGCACCCGCGCGGTCTCCGGCTCGGAGCTCCCCGTGAGGGAGCGGGTCTGGCGGGTGTCGCCGCCCTCCACGGAGACCCTGAGCGCCCCGTCGGTGACCTTGGCCACGGTGCGGGTCACCTCGGCCGTCACCTCGGTGCCGCCCTCGTCGTCGGTCACGGCCACCATGTCGCCCACCTCGGCCGACAGCGACAGGCCCGACAGGTCCACCGACAGGGTGGGGGTGGCCTGCAGCTCCTGGAGCTTCTCGGTGCCGTCCTTGACCAGCTCCTCGCGGCCCGAGCTGGAGCGGTCGTAGAGGGCGGCGCGCTCCAGGCGCCCCTTGAGGGTCTGGGTCGCCGACACCTTCCCGGAGGCGTCGGCGTAGAGGTCCACCACCACGCGGTCCTTGAGCTCGCCCTCCCCGGCGCAGACCAGGTGGTTGTAGGCCATGAGTCCGGCGTCGCTCGTGACCCGGGCCTCCGAGGCGTCCACCTCCACGGTGCGCCGGGCCACGGCGTCCAGCACCCAGCGGGACCCGTCCCAGGACGCCGACAGGCGCAGGCCGGCGCGGCGCAGCTCCTTTCGCAGGCCCGACCACGCGGTGCAGTAGCGATCGAAGCGCCCGGACACGGCCGTGCCGCAGTTTCCGGGGGCGGAGCAGAACCATCCCTCCAGCCCGCAGGCGGACAGCACCTGGCGCACCACGGCCCTCGCGTCGCCGGAGTAGGCCAGGTAGTCCTGGCCCGCGGGGGGCCTCAGCACCCGGGCGTCCAGGAGGCCGCTCCAGGTGCGCCCCACCACGTCCACGCTCGCGGCGGCCGAGTCCGCGCCGCGGCCCTCCACGACGCCCCCTATCTCGGTGCCCTCCACGTAGACCACCGCGCCGACCTCCGGCACGAAGCCCGAGGCGGGGCACGAGAGCGTGAAGTCGTTGTCGTCGGGGTCGTCGGACACGGCCATGTCCAGCTCGCATCCGGCCAGGCGGCAGGCGTCGGTGGCCCCGTCGGGGCCGGTGCACATCAGTTCGTAGCGCGTCAGGTCCACGTCGGGGCCTCCCTCTCGTCGTACACCACCACGTCGTAGGCGAAGCTGCCCGGCGTTGACAGGCCCACCGTGCCCCGGGGAAGGCGCTTGAAGGCGTAGGTGCCGCTGCCGGCGGCGCCCCTCACCCGGCTGCCGAGCACGTTGGTGCGCCGGCCCAGCCCGTCGATCAGGGCTATGGTGCGCTCCCGGGTGTCCAGCTCCAGGCGGCTGCCGGCCGGCACGGTGACCATGACCTGGTGGCGGTTGCCGTCCTCGATGAGGTAGGGGTCGGCGGCCGGCCCCCACACCCGCCACAGCCACTCGGCGGGCCCCAGGGTGTCCACGGAGACGCTGTGGGAAGCCCCGCCGCGCCCGTAGCCGTAGGGGTGGGGCTTTGGGTAGTCGCTGCCCGGCACGGCGGCCGCCGCCGGCAGCAGCGGGAACTCGTGGGCCACCTCGCGGCACCACAGGGGCCGGGGCAGAAGGACCGTCAGCGCGTCGGCCTCCACGCCGCCGTCGAACCACCACGCCGACAGGGCCTGGGCCGTCACCACCGCAGGCACCGACCAGTCCCCGTAGGAGAGCGTTCCCAGCTCGCCTGCGTGGGCGTCGGCCGACAGCACCCGCCGGGCCCGGTCGCGGCCCGCAGGGGAGCTGCCCGCCAGCACCAAGGGCAGCTCGCGCTCCGAGGCGGCCAGGGACCGCGACGCCACGCGGGCGCCGGCCGTCTCGTACTCGTAGGCCGCCGCGTCGAAGAGGTCGGTCTCGCCGTAGTGGACCGTGCCCGGCCCTCCTATGGCCAGCTCCTCGCCCAGGTGGTTTCGGTAGACGAGGCCCCTGCTCACCGGAGCGCTCATGCCTGGCACCTCCTCACCGCCCGGCCGAACTCGCGGCCGTCCATCTCGATGACAGATCCCGCCCGCACGGCGGCGGCCACGGCGTCGATGCCCTTGAGCACCCGGCGCAGGTCCGCTGCGGATGCCGACGGGGCCTGCGCGGCGCGGGCCGCCGACAGCCCCGCCGCCCCCACGGCGGAGGCCCCCGTGGCCGGGGGCACGGCGGCGCCGGACAGGGCCCGGGCCGTGGCGGCCACGGTGCGCACCACCGACGCCGACCCGTCGGACTCTCCCAGCTCCCAGCCGGCCATGACCTGGCGGCCGATGGCTCGGAACACACGGCTGGGGGAGTGCACGCCCAGCTCGCGCTTGGCTGCGGCCACGGCCTCCCGGGCCACCCGCACGGCGGCGGAGACCACCGAGGAGCGCCCGTCGGATATGCCGGCCGCCATGCCGTCGCAGAGCCTGCGCCCGGCGGCGCGCGCGGCGCCCTGCTGCGTCCCCATGCCCGAGGCCGCCGCGCGGGCCAGGGCCTGGGCCGCGGCCGACACCGAGGCGGCGCCGGCCGACACGCCCGCGGCCGCCTCCCGGGCCAGGGCCGAGCCCGCCGAGCGCATCTGGCCGTTGGCCGAGGACACCGCGCGCACGCAGGCCGTCACCATGCCAGAGACCGCCGTCACCGCCTGGGCCTGCACCGAGCGCAGGCCGTTGACCAGGGACACCCCCACGGAGCGGCCGGCGCTCTGCATCTGCCCCGCCTGGGACGACACCGCCCGCACGGCCTGGGCGGCGCAGGCCTGCATCTGGGCCCTCGCCGGCCCCTGCACGGCGCGCAGGGCGCCCAAAAGCTGCGCCGCCATGGCCCGGCCGGCGGCCCCCATGGCCCCCGCGGCGGAGGCCGCCGCCCCCACGGCCGCGGTCACGGCGGCCGACACCGCGACGGGCAGCCCCGCCATGCCGGAGGCCACGCCGGCCACGACGGACGCGGCCAGCTGGGCCCCTGCGGCGGAGAAGGCCGGCGCGCAGGCCGGCAGCTGGGCCGCGGCCGCCTGCAGCGCCAGCGCCACCTGCTCCGACAGCGGCGCCATGGCTGGCCCGACGGCTGCCACGAGCCCGGCGAACATGGCCGTCCCCGCCTCGGTCATCATGGGGGCGTTGGCCGCCACGGCCGCCGCGATGGCCTGCAGGGCCGGCTCCATCTGGGCCGAGAGCTGGGAGACGGGACCTGCCATGGCCGCCGGCAGCGTCGCGAACACCGCGTCCGCGGCCGCCCCCATGCCGGGGGTGGCCCCCTCCACGGTGGAGGTGAGCCCGTCGGCCACCCCCTGCATGGCCCCGGTGACCCCGCCGGCGCCGCCCTCGATGCCCTGCTGCAGGCCTGCGTCGATGTCCCCGCCGGCCCCGGCCATCCTGGTGGAGGGGGAGTGGATGCCGAAGAAGTCGCAGAAGCCGTTCCAGAGGGTGTCGCAGACGCTGCCGATGCCGTCCATGAGGCCGCCGATGGCCCCGGTGACGCCGTTCACGAGGCCCTGTATCAGGTCGCTGCCCAGCTGGCCCCAGTCGGTGCTCGCGATGGCCTGGCCGGCCTGCATGAGCATGTCGCCCACGGCCGACAGCAGCTGGGGGATTATCTGCGGTATCGCCTGCACGAGTCCCGTGAAGAGCTGCACCCCTGCCTGGAGGATGGCCGGCAGGTTCTGCAGCAGGGCCCCGGTGAGGACCGGCACGGCCGCTATGAGGGCGCTCGCCACTTGGGGCACGACCACGGGCAGCGCCTGGACGAGGGCCAGGAACAGCTCGACCGCCGCCTGCACGAGGGCGGGCAGGTTCGCCACCAGGGCCGCGCCCAGCTGCTGCACCATCGCGGGCACCTGCGGCGCGAGCAGCTGCACCACCTGGGAGAACGACTGCAGAAGGCCCGTGAAGAGCTGCATGCCGGCCGTCGCGAGCAGGGGCAGGTTCTCCACCAGCATGGTGCCGATTCCGGCCACCAGGGCCGTCACGCCGGGCAGGAGGTTGGCCAAAAACGTCGGCAGGCTCTCGGAGAGCTGTGCCACTAGGGACCCCACGGCCTCGACGAGCGCGGGCATGGCCGCCTGGACGCCCTGGGCGAGGCCTCCCACCAGGGTCAGGGCCGCCTCCAGCATGGCCGGCAGCAGCGCCCCGAAGGACTCCTGCACCGTCGGCCCCAGCGTGGAGAACAGCGATGTCAGGGCCGCCGGTATCTCGGTGAAGGCCGCGGTCACGATCTCGGCGACCCGGGGGACGACGTTGCCCGCCACGGTCTGCACCGAGGTTATGAGCTTCGAGGTGTAGTCGGCCATGTCCACGTCGTCGCGACCCAGGGCGGCGAGCCAGTTCTCCCAGGAGGCCTTCATCATGTTGACCGAGCCCTCGATGGTCTCGGAGGCCTCCTTGGCCGTGGTGCCGGTGATGTCCATCTTCTTCTGCATGACCGAGATGGCGTTCACGCAGTTGGCGAAGCTCATCGAGCTGGCGTCCACGGTGACCCCCAGCTCCGACTGGATGTCGGTCATCTGGGAGGCGTCCTTGATGAGCTTCTGCATCTCCTCCTGGGTGCCGCCGTAGCCGAGCTTGAGGTTGTCGAGCATGGTGTAGTTCTGCTTGGCGAACCCCTGGTACGCGTTCTGGATGTCGCCGATGTTGGTGCCCATCTTGTTGGCGTTGTCGGCCATGTCGAGGATGGCTCGGTCGGCCACCTGGGCCGCCGCCGCGGTGTCGCCGTCGAGGCTGGAGATGAGGGAGGCCGAGAAGCCGGTCACCGTCTCCATGTACTGGTTGGCGCTCATGCCCGCGGTGCGGTAGGCGTTCTCGGCGTTGGCGAAGACCGCGTCCTGGGACGCCTGGAGCCGCTGGAAGTCGGCGGCCGCCTCGTCGGTGGACTTTCCCACCGAGGCCGCGTACCCCTCCAGGGAGCGCCCGCCGGCGCCGAACAGGGTCTCCACGCCGCCGGCCAGCTGTTCGTAGCTGGCGTAGGCGTTGAGGGCCTGGGCCCCGCAGGCCACGGCCGCCGTCCCCACGGCGGCCAGGCCCGCCCCCACGGCCGCGCCCACGCCCTTCAGGGCGCCCACGGCCGCGGAGCCTATCTTCGAGGCGGCCCCGCCCACGGCCGACACCGCCTTGGAGGCGAAGCCGGCCACCTTCTCGCCCATGCCGGAGAAGGCGGTCCCCACCTGCTCGGCCAGGGGCCGCAGCCTTGAGCCGACGGCCGAGAAGGCCCCGGAGAGCCTGGGCCCCACCGCCGAGGCCAGGGAGGAGGCCCGGGCCGATATGCCGGAGAAGGCCGTGGCGGCGGCGCTGCCGACGGCCGAGAAGGCGGCCGTGGCGAACCCGCCCATGAACCTGAAGGAGCTGCCCACCTGCGACGCCACGGCGGACGCCCGGCCCGCCAGCGACGAGAGGCCCTGGCCCAGCTTCGAGGAGCCGAAGGCAGAGGCCACCGACGAGGCCGCGCCCCGGAACGCCCCGGACACCCGCGACGCGGCCGACGAGGCCGCGCCCGCGACCGAGGAGAAGGCCCCCTGCACCGCCGAGGCGGCCCGGCCGGCCCCGGCCGACGCCGAGCCCGCCAGAGACTGGAAGGCCCACTGGAAGCGGGACTGCACCGTCGCGGCCTGCAGCGAGGCCGTGGCCGCCATGCGCCCGAAGGCCTGGCGCCCGCGCTCGGAGGCCGAGGCCGCCGAGGAGGCCACGCCCTCGTTCGCCCTGGCCATGGACTGCGCGGCCCGCGACGCCTCGGCCGCGCCGGAGGCCGCCCCCTTGCCCACGTCGCCGTAGGAGGCGGCCACCCGGCCGCAGAAGGACTCCCACCTGCCGGCGTCCACGGTGGCCGAGGAGGCCGCCTGGGCCGTGGCCCTGGCGCACCTCTCGGCCCCCTCGGCCCCGGCCTGCCCGGCCTTGGCGTAGGCGGCTCCCATGCGCCGGGCCGCCCCCTCGCCCTTGGACCCGGCGTTCTCCATGGCCCGGGACACGTTGGCCACGGCCCGGTCGCTCTTGGCCCTGAGGCCGTCGAGCTCCCGCATGTAGCGGGAGACGTCGGCGACCACCTCGATGGCGATTGTCCCGTCCACGGCGGATACCCCCTAGAACGACTCCATGGCCCGTTTCCTCAGCTCATCCTCGGTGGGCGGTAACGCCCAGGCCTCGGCCCGCCTGCGGTGCTCGGCCCGGGCATGGCGGTCGGCCCCGGGGCCCAGCGGGGCGCGGGCCGACAGGGCGGCGGACAGCAGCGACCCCTCGGTGCGCACGGCGGCCAGCAACAGGGCGCAGAAGCGGTGCCAGTGCACCTGGCACGCCGGGTCGGTGAGGTCGAGGCCGTAGAGGCGCTGGAAGTCCGCCGTCACCAGGGCCGCGTCGGCCTCCCAGTCGAAGGTCCGGGGCCCGTCGGCCGCCCGGGCATCGGGGGCCAGCGGGTCGCCGTAGGGCATGGCCCCCATGGCCGCGTCGTGCCACTCCAGGGCGGCGGCCAGCCACGGGGCCGGGTCGGCCGCCACCTCCTCGGGCAGCGAGCGGCGCCCGTCGGGGCCGCGGGTGGCCATGAGGCACCACAGCAGGGAGGAAGCCGCCCCCGGAGCGTCGCGGTCCACCAGCTCGGCGGCCACGTTTCGCCGGAAGCCGCAGCACACCGGCAGCGAGACGCCCCCCGCCTCCACGGTGGAGGGGAGGGCGTCCACGAGCAGCACCGCCGCCCCTAGTCGGCGTCGGCGGTGTCGGGCACGTCGGGCATGGCTGCCTCCATGGCCGCGGCCGCCTCGGGGGAGGCCAGCACGTCGGCCACCACCCCCAGCACGGCCACCATGCGGGCCACGTCCAGGCGGTGGGGCCCGCCCACCAGGCGCCCGGCCCCCTCCTCACCGAAGACCGAGGCCACCACCGAGCGGGTGCGTTCGTCCAGCTCCTCGACGCGGGCCGAGACCTCGGCCACGTCGCCGCCGGCCTCGGCCAGGGCGCGCCAGCCGTCCACGAGGCCCGGCAGGTCCAGCATCCCGGCCAGCACCCCCAGGCGGGCCTCGTAGGCCTCGCCCCCGACGGTCACCGCCAGGGTCGGGGTGGCGGGCAGGTCGTAGGCGAGCGTCGCCTTTGCCTTGCGTGCGGTCATGGGGGCTCCTCCCTCGTCGCGTCGTGTCGCCGCCCATGGTGCAGGGGCGGTAACGCGGCGAGGGAAAGGGGCGGTCGCCCGAAGGCGCCGCCCCTGACGGTCACTCCGTGTCGCCGCCCGCGTCGGGCTGGCCCCCGCCGTCCCCGATGCCGGGCTGGCCGCCCGTGCTGCCCCCGGCGCCGTCGCCGCCCCCCCCGGCCGGGGCGAAGGCCAGGGCGCCCGGGTCGAAGGTGCCGCGGTCGTAGGAGGTGGTCACCGAGAGCGTCGCGGTGATGACGGCGGCGCTGGAGGCCTCGGTGGTCAGGGGCTGGACGTTGAGCACGCCGTGGGCGTGCTTGGCCGTGAGGGCGTTGGCGGGGCACGGCGCGCCCTTCTCGAAGTCGTAGGCCAGGGTTCGCACGTACTCCACGGGGATGTTGCGGTCGTCCTCGCGCAGGTAGAGCTCCTTCTGGATGCCGCCGGGGCCCAGAAGGGAGATCTCCAGCGTGATGGTGTCCTTGGAGCCGGTGGAGTAGGTGGGCTGCACCTCGTAGTCGATCCACTCGGGGCTGTACTCGGCGGCCTCGCGCTCGGTCTCGGCCGTGTTCACCTCGGTGCACTTGACGTAGGCCGGGGTCCCGGCGTCGTTGAACTTGATGTAGTGGCCGACCTTGTAGCTCTCGATGATGGAGCGGTCCGTCGTGGTCATGGTCTCGCCTTTCTAGTCGCTCGGCACCAGGTAGGTCGCTTGGGCCGACATCTGGTAGGTCTCGTTGCCGTGGGGGTCCACGGCGTAGAGGCAGGGGGCGCGGGTGAGGGTATGGCCGGCCCACGAGACGCCCGCCGCGTCCGGCAGCCCGCCGTGTTCCACGGCGTCGGCGAGGCGGCCGAGCACGCCCAGCGCGTCGATTCGGGCCCCTGAGGAGCGCGGGCAGGTGCGCAGGAAGACGTCGTAGCCGAAGCGGTAGATGCCGCCTCCGGAGACGAACCGGCGCACCACAGGGTCGGCCCCGGTGGCCGCCACCTCGGCCGCGTCCACCCCGTCCATGGGGCAGAGCTCGCCGTAGGTGGTGCGCACCCCGTCGCCGAGGACGCCCGCCACCCACGCCGTCACGGCCTCGGCCACGCGGGCCTGGGCCGCCTCCTCGCCAGGCGCCGGGGCCGCCGGGTTCGCCCCGAGGGCCCTTAGGACCCCCTCCTTCGCGTCCGCCATCTCACACCCTCGCCTTCAACTCGTGGTCGAACAGCTGGACCCAGCGCCGGCCGTCCTCCCTCTCCGCCTCGTCGAACCACCGGGCCGGGCTCTGGACCCCCGGCTGGTTGGGGTGGTTGAAGTTGCCGTAGTACTGCGGCCTCGCGTAGGCCGCCGTGTCGGCGTCGGTGCCCCACTCCACGACGACCCTGAGGTCGCCCGCGGCCCGGGTGCGCCCGCTGCCCCTGAGGGCCCCCGACAGCTTGGGGACCCGGGGCGTGCAGTCGGACAGGACGTTCTCCGCCGTCACGAACAGCGCCGCCCCGGCGGCCCTGCCCGGCCGCTCCCTGGCCCGGGACAGGTCGATGCTCTTGAGCGCGCACCTCACGGGCACACCACCTCCACGTGGTGGGGGAGGCCCCCGAGGGTGTAGGGGCGCACGGCCCCGACGCGGAGGGCCCCGGCCGGGGGCTCGTCCCCGCCGTGCTCGCCGGCCATGCAGTAGCCGCCGGGCTCGGCGAAGGGGGCCTCCCCGAACACGTAGACCGAGAGCTTCGGGGACGCGTCGGGCCCCACGGCGGCGGTGGAGGAGGAGAGGGCCCCCTCCACCCGGCACCCGCGGGCCACGCGGCGCTCCCACCCGTCGCCGGAGCGGCGCCAGAAGGTGGCCGCGTCGCCGCGCAGGGCGCTCACCGGACCCCCTGCCAGAGGAGGCCGGTGGGGGCGAGGTAGGGGCGCACCACGTCGTAGTCGCAGGCCCCGGAGGCCGCCGCGTCGAAGGAGAGCGTGGTCTCGCCCACGCGCTCGCTCGTGACGTTGGCGGCCCTGCCCTGGGCCACCCGGTCGCACAGGACCCCGAGGGCGTCGAGCCACCGGGGCTCGTGGCGCTCGGGCACGTCGTCACCGGTGAGGCCCGTGAGGCGGGCCGTCGCCGCCGGCAGGGCGGCCTCGAAGGCCTCCCTGTCGAGGCGGCCGAGGTGGCGCTCCGCGTAGCGCTCGTAGGTCAGGGTCGGGACCGCCATGGCCTCCCCCTTACTTCGCGGAGGCCTTGGCCGCGGCGGCCGCCTGGTGCAGCACGCCGGCGGCGCGGGTGTTCTTCACGGCCACGCCGCACACGAACTCGGCGTCGCCGCTCTTGACCGCGCCGGGAGCCGACCAGTCGGGGACGCTGACGGTCACGGCGGAGTCCCCCTTGAGGGTCACGCCGTGCACGGCGTCCATGCCCAGGCAGACGGCGTAGACGTCGGTGCCGCAGACCGCGGCGTCGCGCACCTCCTCGATGCGGATGCCGTTCCAGGAGGCCACCTGGTGGCCCGCCTCGTCGGCGGTGGTGGTGCCGAGGCCGAGGGCGCGGCAGACCGCGTTGATCTTGACCTTGGTGGCGCTGGAGACCAGGAGCAGGTCGGGCTGACGCATGAGGCTGGAGAGCATGCCGTCGAGGTCCTCGGCGAAGGCCAGGGCGGAGGCCTGGGTCACCGTGGAGATGTCGGCGGCGGCGGTCTTCTCGGTGGCGCCGCCGGCGAGGAGCTTGGCCATGCCCTCGAAGCCGAGCACGGCAGGGCCGTTGCCTGCCGCGGCCTTGGGGGCGCCGTTGATGAACTCCTTGGTGAAGGCGCGGACGATGGCGCACTTGGACTCGGTCAGGTACTGCTCGTAGAGGTCGGGGGCCGCGGCCTGGGCGACGCGGTCCATGGACCACTTGTCGGACAGGATGGCGAGCGTGGTGGTCACGCGCTCGAAGGTGAGGTCGGATGCCGCGGGCTCGGCGTTGAGCTCGCGGAATGCGGCGGTGAGGCCGCCGGTGACGCGCTTGTAGCCGTAGACGAGGGTCGAGCCCCCCGCCTCCACGCAGTTGTCGAACTGCAGGGAGTCCAGGAGTGCCGAGTCGGTGATCACCTCGTTCACGAACCCCTGCACGAGCTTGTCGTCGGCGTTCTTCGCCAGCTCAGCCAGTGTGATCATGGTTTCCTACTTTCGGTAGTCGCTCACTGCCTCGTGGATGCTGCGGGCGGGCCCGGCGCCGGCGGCGCCCACGGGGCGCCCGGTGCCCTTGGCCTGGGCCCTGAAGAGGTAGGGCTTGGCCGCCTTGAGCGAGGCCACGTCTCCGTCGAAGGAGGCCAGCGCCGCCCGCCCCAGTTCGGGGTCCAAGCAGCCGGCCGCCGCAAGCGCCGCGTTGGCGCGCTCGGCCTCGGCCTCGGCGCGGCTCTCGGCGAGCTCGCGCTCGAGCGCCGCCACCCGCTCCTCGACGGTCTTGGCCTGGCCGTCGCGCTCGGCGAGCCTCGCGCGCAGCTCCGCCACGGTCTTCTGGGCGCGGCGGTAGTCCGCCTCCAGCTTGTGGTCGCTCGCGGCCGCCTCCGCCGCCTTGGGGTCCTGGGGTTTCGCGCCCTCGCCCGCGGCGGCCTCCTGGGCTGCCTCACCCTGCGCCTGCGGCTCCTGGGGCCTCGTGCCCTCCCCGGCCTTGGGGTCCTGGGGCTTCGCGCCCTCGCCCGCGGCTGCGGCGATCGGGTTGTCTCCGGCCATGCTCCCTCCCGTCCACGATGGGGCGGGGCCTTCCCCCGCCGTCGCCATGCAGTGTCGGGGCGCGGTAACGGGGCGCACGGGAAGGGGCCCCTCGCGGGGCCCTCGGTTCGGCTCGGTTGTGGTTGCGGAGCTAGAGGCCGGCGGCCCCGGCCACGTCGGCGATTCCGCTGGCGGCCTGCGCCGCTCTCCTCATAAGGGAGTTCTCCTCGAGGAACTGGATGCCCTTGAGCGTTATGCGCGGGTCTATGGGGACCACCGTGGGGCCGCGCCTGTCCACGAAGTGGCGCACCTCGACGCCCGCGACGAGCCCCTCCTCCACGGCCATGGCCACGATGTCGTCGGCCCTGGCGTCGCCCATGCGGTCGCCCATGGAGCAGAGGAACGCCCTGCCGTCGAACTCCTCGTCCCCCACGCCGTCGGCGAGCCCCTTGAGGATGCGGTAGATGTCCCTGCTCTCCGGCCTCATTGCACGACCTCCCATTTCTCTATCTCGTCGAGCCGTATTCCGTAGGCGTGCTCGTCGTTGACGAGGTACGCGAAGTCGTAGCTGTCGGATTCCGGCGTGAAGCCGCCAACGATCACCTGCCCGTCCGTGAACGTGATGCGCAGCCTCTTCCCGGCAAGCCCCCACGCCTCCCTGATGTCCATCACTCTGCCCTCCTCGGCACGCCGTGCACGCCGCGCTTGCTGTAATGAATTGTAATACTGCCGGCGGGGGTCTCGGTGCCGTCGACATCCACCACAAACCCGATGCCGCGGCCGATGTCGACCAGCTCCCTCCCGGTCCACCTCCCGTCACGGCCTATCAGCGGCTCCCCGGTCCCCACGGCCCGCTCGACCATGCGGCAGACCTCCTCGGGGGTACCGGTGAGGTGACTTTGGGACGGGTAGGCCGCCGCACCCGTCTTCATCGCCTTGGCCCCCAGGGACCGGCGCCTGTCCTCGAACTCCTTGGTGCCCGGCACGTGCTTGTTCTGGGCAGCCTCGTGGACATGCGCCTTACCGGCCGCCTTGAGCTCGGCTATCTGCCTTTTGGCCCGCTGCTCGGGGGTCTCCCTGAGCGCCCTCGGCTGCTCCCTGACCCCGTAGGCCCGCTCCAGGTCGTAGCGGCGAGGAAGCCCGTTCGCCTTGCACCACGCCCTGACCTCGGCCTGGGCCCGGCCGAGCCTGGCCCGGTCCGCGGCCATGTCGAGGCCGGACTCCTGGCCCATGGCCACCCGGCGCTTGTACTTGCGCACCCGGCGCTCCAGCTCCCGCTGGCGCTGCAGGGCGGCGTAGCGCTCGTCGCTGGTCTGGCCGAAGGCGTCCTCCTCGGCCTCGAACCGAGTGTCCGGGAGCCTCGTGCCGCCCGGCGAGTAGGGGTGGAAGGTGTGGCGGCAGTTGGCGCCGCAGAGGCCGGCCACGCCGCCGTAGCCCGTGGCCTCGGCGAGGCCGGGGTACCGGACGCCGCCCACCGTCACCGGGCCGTGGAGCCCGTAGGCCTTCCCCTGCCACGCGGCATGGGACGGGCGGGCCCCGTAGTGGGCGCTCGTGAAGACGAGGGCCACGCCGTGCTCGTCGCAGCGCTGGACCAGCAGGCGCGCCCTCGCCTGTGAGGCCTGGGTGACCATGTGGCGGCGGGTGGCGGCGTCGACGGACGTGCGCCGGCGGCTGGCGTAGTCCACGGTCTCCAGGCCCTTGTCGGCGAGCGCCCTCACGGCGTCCTCCATGACGGCGCGGCGCGAGTCGCCCTGGAGCGTCCGGGCCACGGCCTTCCCGGCCACCCGGTACCAGAGCCGCGCCAGGTCGTCGGCCATGGCCACGTTCTGGCGTCGGATTATCTGCTCGACCCCGGCCTTGGCCCCGGCCGAGATCTCGGCGGCCACGCCGGGCCTCCCGGCCCCCATCTCGGCGTCGAGCGCCTCCTCCTCGGCCGCCAGGGCCTCGGCCAGGGCGGCCGACGCCTCGCGCTCCACGGACGGTCCCGCCTCGGCCAGCACGGCCGACAGCGCCTGGGGGCACAGCCTCGCCAGCACCGCGTAGCGGTCCGGCTCCGCCACGCCCTCGGCCAGCATCCGCAGGGCCTCGGAGGTGAGGCGCGCCGCCAGCTCGGACTCGGCGCCGGACACCAGGCGGTCGGCCACGTACTCGAAGAACCCGGGCTTGGCCACGGCCTACCCCAGGTCCGGCAGGCCGGCGGCCGCGTCGCCGGTGAAGGCCCGGGCCTCGGCCTCGTCCATGCCGTAGTACCTGGCCGGGTAGAGCCAGGCGGGGCAGAGGCCCCGGGCGATGTCGTCCTTCATCGTCGCCCGCTCGGCCTCGGTGTCGGTCACCACCGAGTCGTCCCACGTCACGGAGGGGTGGGGGACCTCTGCCAGGGGGCGGCCGTTCAGGGCCTCCTCGGTGGCGTAGGCGGCCCGCACCACGGAGGTCAGGGCGGCCTCGATGGCGTTCTCGTGGCGGCGCACGTTGCGCATGAGGGCGGCGTTGTCGCTCACCACCTCGGTGGCCGTCTTGAGGCCGCTGGCCCGGTCGAAGGAGAAGTAGTCCTGGCCGAACCCGGCCTTGAGGCCGAGGGTGGACAGGGCGCAGTCCAGGGAGGCCACCATGTCGCCCACGTGGGTGTCGGGGTTGTACACGGACACCGGCGCCCCCTCGACGCTGCGCACGGCCCGGAAGATGACGTGGTCCACCGTGGCCCGGCCCAAGGGCGTCCCGGTCTCCGGGTCGCGGGCCAGGGCGGCCTCGTCCACGAAGACGCGGGGCAGGCTCACGCGCACCTGCCAGTAGAGCTGGTTGTAGCTCTCGTCCACCACCCGCACGGCGTCCAGGGCGCTGTCGAAGCAGGACACGCCGGCCTGGGAGTAGGCGCTGTAGGGGTTGGAGCGGCTGGGGCGCACGATCGCGTAGGTGGGCAGTGGCTGCCCGGTGTCCACGTCGGCGGCCACCTCGTCGCTGGCCACCTCCCGGTGGCCGTCCACGGTGAACAGCCGGGTCCGGACGCGGTAGTGGCCGGTGTCCGGGTCCGGGGCGTGGACCTGCAGGCGGTCCAGGGGGCGCCCCCCGACGGACACCCGGGCAAGGGTGGCCACGCCCTCGCCCTCCAGCGGGACCGTGGCCCACGCCGGGTGGCGCTCCAGCGACGTGGCGGGCGAGCCCCCGAGGCCGTCCACGGCCACCGTCCACGCGCCGCAGCCCAGGGCGAAGGCCTGGGCCACGAAGTCGGCGTTGTCGTCCACCCAGTCCGGCATGGCCCGGCCTATCCACGCGGCCATGCCGGGGTCGTCGGCCCGCAGCTCGGTGCCGTCGGTCATGATCAGGGCCGGCCACTCCTCGGCCACCATCTGGGCCGGGCGCAGGCTGATGCGCTCCTCGGGCTCCAGGCTCTCGCCCATATCGTAGCCCGCCGTGTAGAACGGGTTGTCGCAGCTCCACCAGCTGCGCCAGCGCTCCTGCATGTCGTCCATGGACGTGTCCGGGGACAGCCCCATGCCCCTGAGCTCCCTCAGCGCCCACTCCGGCTTGCGGCAGTCCACGCCCTTGCTCGTCACCCTCGCCACGGCGGCCTCCCTACACGAACCTTCTGTCGGCGACCAGCGTGCAAACCGCGTAACGGGCGGCGTCGATGGCGTGGTTGCCGGCGTCGGGCAGCAGCGACGTGGCCCTGCCATCGGCGTCCAGGGCGTAGGAGTAGGCCGGGAACTCGGCGGCCGCCAGGCGGCAGGACGGGCTCACGACGATGCGCGAGCGCTGCTGGAGCCAGCGGACGCCGGAGCGCACGGAGTTGGCCCCCTGCTTCGGCGCCCTTTGGGCCCGGACCCCCAGTTCGCGGAAGTCCGCCACGCTCTTGGGCTCGGCGCTGTCGCACCACACCTCGGCGAACGGCTCGGCCGGCAGGGCCTCGGCCCCGTCTGCCGTCACGGCCAGGCGCATCCTCGCCGCCACGGCCTCGGCCGCCCCGGCGTTGGACATGCCGCGTCCCGAGACCTCGTCCAGCACGTAGAGGGCCCGCGCCCTCGGGTCGTAGGCCAGGCGCACCCAACAGAACGGGTCCTGGGAGAAGCCCCAGTCCACGCCGTAGAGCTGCATGGACGCCCCGACCAGCTCCTCGGCCGTGGGCTCGCGCACCTCGGCCCGGGGGAAGACCTCGGCCCCGTAGCCCACGGCCTCGCCCAGGTACTCGTGGCGGTAGGCCTCGGGGTCCGCCGCCCGGAGCGCCTCGGCGTCGGCCACGAACTGCTCGCCGAGCCACTCGGGCGGGGCGTCGGTGTAGCAGGAGTCGACCACGGCCTCCCCCGGGGCGGGGGCGCTGCGCACCCTCGCCACCTCGGCGTTGGCCCAGCTGTCGCGGGTCCTCGGCGGGTTGAAGGTGTAGAGGCGCTGCACCGGCACGGGGGAGCGGCTGACCGTCTGGCGGACGGAGCGCACCTCCGCCATGCCGCGCAGGAGGTCGGCCTCCTCGACCCAGAGGTAGCGCCAGTGGCCGCGTCTGAGCTTGATGGACTTCAGCTTCTTGGGCTCGTCGCATCCCCGGAAGACGACCGCCTGGCCGGTCTCGCGGTTGTTGATGCGCAGGGTGGAGCCCGTGGGCACCCACAGGTCGGCCACGCCGAGGCGGTCGAAGGCCCAGAGCATCTGGGCCATGGACGCGTCGCGCAGGTTCACCCGGCGGCTCTGGATGACCAGGGCGTTGGCGTCGGGGTCCCGCATGAGGCCGCAGGCGATCTCCAGCGAGGCGAATGAGCTCTTGAGCGAGCCGCGCCCGCCCGGCAGCCACAGGTCGCAGGCCTCGCCGGACGCGAGGCCGCGGTGGGCGTCCACGAAGTCCCGCCCGATGAGCAGGGCCATGTCGGCCGCCCACGGGCGGTCCTCCCCGGCGTCCCCGCCTCCGTCGACGCCCGCCAGCTCGGTGACGGCGCGGAAGGCCTGGGCGTTGCCGTTGGCCGCCGCGTTGACCTGCCCGGCGAGCATGACGGCCCCCGTGGTCACCTCGTCGAGTCCCGGGGCGATGGTGCGCACCTGGGCCGCGAGCTTGGGCGGGGCGGGGGAGTCGATGATGTCGAGGGCGAGGTCGCGCAGGCTCCGCCGGGCGCGGCGCACCTCGCCGGAGCGCCGGCCGCCCCTGGCGCCGAGGCGCCTGGCCTCCTCGCTGGTGCGGATGGGCGGGTTCAAGTTGTCCCTGGGGTCCCTCTTCTTCGTCGCCATGGGCCCATCATCCGGCCCCTGTCACGCCCTCCCCGCCCCATGGGAAAGGCCCCCGCAGGGGCCTCCCGGTCAACCCTCCCTGACGGCCGTGCCGCCGGTGAGCCGCTCCCAGCGCCCTATGGCGACGTCGCAGTACCTCGGGTCCAGCTCCATGGCGCGGCACGCCCGGCCCATCTGCTCGCAGGCCACGACGGTGGTCCCCGAGCCCACGAACGGGTCGAGCACCGTGTCGCCCCTGCGCGAGCTGTTGGCCATGAGGTAGGCGATGAGCCGCACGGGCTTCATGGTCGGGTGCTCGGCGCTCCTCGGCGGCCTCTCGCAACGGACGACCGTGGAGGGCCCCGCGCAGACCGCCCGCAGGCGCTCTAGCAGCTGGGCCTTGGTGAGCGACCCCAGGTCCACGTCCTCGATGACGGTGGACTCGCTGCGGCTCGGGTCGAAGTAGTGGGCGGCCCCCTCCTTCCAGCCGTAGAGGCACGGCTCGTGCTGCCACCGGTAGTCCTGGCGGCCGAGGGCGAAGGAGCCCTTCACCCACACGAGCACCTGGCGGGCCCGGGCGCCGCAGGCGTCGAGGGCCCTCGTGAACGGGTCCCGGCGGGTGTCTGCGTGCCAGAGGTAGAAGGACGCCCCGGGCCGCATGTGGGCGAGGGCGCAGGAGAGCGCCGCGGTCAGGAACCCGGTGAAGGCTTCGTCTTCCATGTCGTCGTTCTCGATGGTGGGCCCCTCGACGGTGCCGCCGGTGTAGGCCACGCCGTAGGGCGGGTCGGTCAGGAGGAGGTCAACGGACTCCCCCCCCCCCCGAGCAGGCGGTCCACCGCCTCGGCGTCGGTCGCGTCGGCGCAGAGCAGCAGGTGGTCCCCGAGGCGCCAGAGCTCGCCGGGGCGGCACCTCGGCTCCACCTCGTCGGGGCCAGGCACCTCGTCCTCCGCCACGTCGGCGATCTGCTCCTCGGGGGTCTTGAGCGCATCCTCGAAGCCGTCGAAGCCGAAGCGGCCCATGTCGAGGTCGGTCAGGCCGTCGAGCTCCTGGCCCAGCAGGTCGAGGTCCCACTCGGCGAGCTCCGCGGTGCGGTTGTCGGCGAGCCTGTAGGCCGCCACCTGCTCGGCCGTGAGGTCGTCGGCCACCACCACCGG
Source organism: Granulimonas faecalis (assembly GCF_022834715.1). Lineage (NCBI taxonomy): Bacteria > Bacillati > Actinomycetota > Coriobacteriia > Coriobacteriales > Kribbibacteriaceae > Granulimonas > Granulimonas faecalis. The sequence goes on along the minus strand of NZ_BQKC01000001.1, from coordinate 1,462,560 downwards.
CACCGTCTCCATGCCGAGGCGCCGGGCGGCCTTGAGGCGCGTGTGGCCGCAGACCACCGTCATGTCGGCGTCCACCACGATGGGCTGGCGCCAACCGAACTCCCTGAGGCTCTCGGCCACCGCCGGCACCGCCGCCTCGTTGTCCCTGGGGTTGCCCTCGTAGGGCACCACGTCCCCGATGGGCACCTCCCTCACCCGCATGGTCATGCCTCTCCTTTCCCGCGCTTGGCCCGCGCTTCGCGGGCCCTCGCGTCGTGCATCCGCTTGCGCAGGGCGCCGGCCCTCGCGTCCTCAGCCGAGCGCCGCTCCATCTCGTCCAGGTAGCACCCCTTGCAGAGCCCCATGCGCCGGGCCCGCGGGCTCTCCTCCCACACCGGGCGCGCGTCGCAGCACCGGCACGCCGGCGTGGAGCCGGCGGCGCGCCTGCCGTGGCGCTCCCGGATGCGCCTGACCGCCTTGGCCGTGCGCCCCGGCAGCATCGCCGCGAGCTCCGCCGCGGTCATCTCCGGGTGGGCGAGCACCCGCCCGAGCTCGCCCGGCGTCCAGAGCCGGTACAGGGGCCTTGGAGATTTCTGTGTGCTTTCTGTGGATGGGGCAAATGCCCCATCTCCGGTCCCGACGCGCTCAGCCACCGTGCACCGCCCCCATCCACGCCGTCACCGCGACCCACACGCACGCCGCCGCCACCGCCAGGGCGCAGAGCCCCGCCGCGGCGGGGTGGGCCGCCCGGACGTCCCAGGCGGCCCACAGCAGGCACGTGGGCACCGGGATCCCGGCCGCGCGCCACCCGCGCCACCGCCCCCGGAGGGCCGTCCGCCTGCGGGGCGCCCTGCGGCGATTTGCGGCCCTGAAAACCCGATTGCGCCTACTCACCCCGGCACCACCCCCAGCTCCCGTTTCCCGGCGCCCTGCGTCCCCCCAGGGCCATCCGCGCGCCCCCTCACCCGGCGCGGCACCATGGAGCGCCGCACCAGCTCCCCGAGGCGCCCCGCCTGGGCGGGCCTCACGCTCCTGGAGCGGGCGAAGGCCTCGCAGAAGTCCCCGAGCCCCGACCGGCTGGCCGCCACCGTGGGGAGCCCGGCCTCGGAACGGGCCGTGAGCACCCGGTACCAGGCCTTGTAGGCCGCCTTGGTGGGCTCGGCCTCGCCGGCGTCGTCGACGCAGAGCAGCGGCGCCTCGGCGTACTGCGCCAGCTCCGCGGAGAAGTCGGCCCGCCAGGACCGGCCCGCCTGGTCCAGCCGGTCCACCATCTCGTCCTCGAGGACGTAGACGGACCGCTCCCGGACGCCGCACCAACGCACCCCGGTGAGGGCGTCGGGCTCGGTCACGGCCACGTGGGAGCCGTCCCACCACAGGCGGATGGCGTGGACGAGCGCCGTCTTGCCGCAGCCCCCGTCGCCGAAGAGCCAGAGGCCCCCCGCGGCGAGCTCGGGGGCGTAGGCCCCGTCGGCCTCCACCCACCCGTAGGCCCTGGGCGCCCGGGTGCGGGAGCGCACCCACGCCGGGTCGGGCGGGTAGGGGGCCCAGGCCTCACTCGGCGTCGAGCGACGCGAAGTCGTACCAGCCATCGGGCGCACCCCCTCCCCGGTCCATGGAGGCCTGGGAGCGGTAGGCCTCGAACTTCGTGCCGAAGAGGGTCTGGGGCCGGAGGTACTTGGCCATCTCGGTCCCGGCCCACTCGGAGCACTTGGCGTCGACGACGGCCTCGAAGTCGGGGAGGCGGTAGCCCTCGCGCCACCTCGCGTCGATGAGGCGGCGGGTGGCCCTAGACGACGGGCGGTAGTCGGCGCCCGCGCGCTGGTTGAGGCGGCCGACGATCGCGCCGTAGGGCACCGGCCCGTCGGGCATGGGGGAGCCCCCGTCGTCCGTGCCGGACTCTATGCGTTTAGAACTCTCCTCACCACTCCTCATCCTCACCTCATTCTCACCTCTACTCACCTCAGTAGAGTTGGTACCTACGCGGCACCTATCGTTGGTACCTACGCGGCACCTATCGTTGGTACCTACGCGGCACCTATCGTTGGTACCTTCGTCGGTGTCCTTATAGGTACCTATGGAGGTACCTTCGTCGGTGTCCTTATAGGTACCTATGGAGGTACCTTCTTCCTGCCTATTAGCCCACCTTTTAGCTACCGACTTACGTCCGCCATTGGAGCGCTTCGCGCTCATCTCGAGACGGCGCCGGCATACGTGGAAGGTCGGGTACCACGGCTCGCCCTCGTCGGGGAGCACCCCGGACAGCCCGAAGGCCACCAGCGCCGCGATGAACGGCTGCCTCTGCTCGGGAGGCATGAACTCGGCGGCCTCGTACATGTCCTCCTGTATGGTCACGCCCACGTCTCACGCCTCCTCGTCCGCGGCCCACTCGCCGCAGCAGTGCTCATAGCCGACCGCAGGCCACATGCAGGTGTAGATGTCCTCCGCCCCTGCGTAGACCATCTGCGGCGGAAAGCGGCGGCACTCGGCCTCGAGCCCCTCGTCATGGTCCGACCTGGGATCCGGCGGCCACGCCCACCGGCACGTCACGCAGCAGTGCCTCATCGGCGCCCACCTCCCTCACGTCCAGTCGCCGCGCATGCGGCGGCGGTACTTCTCCAGCAGCTCCCGGTCCCTGCGCTCGGCCATGGCCGCCTCCGGTCCCCGGTCCGCCTCCGCGCCGCAGCGCGGGCAGTACCTGGCCGTCCTGGAGAGACGGCACCCGCAGGCGCCGCAGCGGACCGTCGGCGCGCCGCCCTTGGGGCCGGGGCACACGTCGACGGGGACGGGGCGCCCCCCCGGGCGGTCACGAGGCCCCCGCGAGGGCCTTGGCGCGGGCCACGATGTCGGCCCTCATCGCAAGGCCGCAGCCAGCCGTGCCGTATCGATCCATTGGGTTCTTGCCGTCGACTATCGCCGGGCAGTCATTGCACATCACGTCCCGGCACGACCAGTAGTCGATGAGCTCCTTCTGTGCGTCATTCTTCAGCCGCTCCCAGCTGTCGGGCTCCGGCTCGGGCTCCGGCACGCCGCCCAGGGCGTGGAGCAGGGCGAGGCGGGCGCCCTTGGAGACGCCGACGGGGTTGCCGTCGACGTCGATGACGGTGTCGTGCTCGACATAGGGCTCGAGGACGACGGTGAAGCCGTCGCCGTGGCGGCAGATGCAGGCGCCGGGCTGGTGGATGCGGTCGGCGTCCATGAGGGCGCAGGCGAGGGCGTCGAGCACCTCGTCGCGGCGCTCCCTGGCGGCGATGGCGGCGCACTCCTCGCCGATGGGGTTCGTCATGTCCGGCTCCTTAGAACGGGATGTCGTCGGTGTAGGTCTGGGGCGCGGCCGGCGGCTGCAGGGTCGGCTGCGCGGGTGGCTGCGCAGGGGCCGCGGGCGCCGGCCAGGCGGCCTGCGGCGGCGCGTAGGCGGGCTGCTGGGGCTGGGGGGCCGGGTAGGCCTGCGGCTGCGGGTACGCGCCCTGGGGGGCCGCCTGCGGGCCGTCCTGGCGGGGGCTCATGAACTCCAGCTCGTCCACGACCACCTCGACCTTGGAGCGGTTCTTGCCGGTCTCCCTGTCCTGCCACTGGCTCCAGCGGAGTCGGCCCTCGACGGCCACCTTGGTCCCCTTGGTGAGGAAACGGGAGATGGACTGGGCGCGGTTGCCGAACACGACGCAGTCGATGAAGTTCGGGCGGTCCTCCCACTGGCCGGTCTGGGCGTTCTTCGTGCGGTCGTTCACGGCCACGCCCATGCGCAGGACCCGGGTGCCGCCCTGGGTCGCCTGCAGCTCAGGGTCGCGGGTCAGGTTGCCGGTGATGGTGACTCGGTTGATGCTCATGCGTCTCCTCTCGAGGCCGCGTCCCTCGCGGCCAGCTCTCGTATCCTGGCGGCCACCGTCACCGGAGGCCGCGCCATCCTCTCGGCGAGGAGCCCGAGGAGCCGCCTGAGCGCCTCGTCCTCCTCCGGCCTCCACCGGTCCCCGCGCCTCTCCGCCGCCCCGATGAGGCGGGCGCGCCTGGAGATGGCCCCGGGCGTGCGGTCCACCCCGGCGGCGAGCCATCCCGGCCACGACGGGCCGTGCTTGCGGTAGTGCTCGTAGAGGGCCGCGTCCTCCTCCGGGCTCCACGGCCTCGTGCCGCCGAGCCTCGGGGCGCTCACGCGACGCCCCTCATGCCGCACCGGGCCGCCCGGACGCGGAGCTCGGAGGCCCGGTGGTGGAGGTCCGCCGCGGCGTCCTCCAGCGCGTGCACGTCCTCCATGGACAGGCCGGCGCCGTCCTCCACGGCCCAGGCCCTGCCGTCCACGTCCTCGGAGACGCGGCGCAGGTCGTCGGCCAGGAACATGAAGCCCGCCACCACCTCGCCGTAGGTGGGGGCCGTCCGCCCGCTCACGACGCCGCCCCCTCGCGGCGGATGGAGCCGTGGAGCCCCATGGCGCGCATGGCCTCCACGAGGGCCAGCACCTCGGAGCGGGTGGCCCCCGTGACGGTCAGGTGCCAGTCGCCCCGGGGCTCCCCGGGGGCAGGGGCCGGCTCGCCGGCCATGCGGGCGTAGTCCTCGGGGCCAGGGCGCCAGGTGGCCGGGGCGGTGGCGGGCTCCGGCGCCTGCTCCGGCTCGGGGACGGGTCCGGGCTCCGGGAGCGGCTCGGGGGCCACGGCCGCGGCCATCTCGGCGATGCGGGCCTTGGCGTCGGCGGCGTCGCGCCCCGCGGCGATGGCGGCGGCCACGTCCAGCGTCTCGAAGTAGGCGCGCTCGGCGTCGGGCAGGGCGTCGCCGAGGCCGGCGGCCTTGAGGGCCTCCCAGCCGTCGGCCACCCGGGCCACCTTGGCGGCCATCTCCTCCTGGGCCTTGGGCAGGCTGCAGGAGCGCCGGAGCCACCGCTCGCCGTCCATGAGGCGGGGGAGGGGCACCACCGGGGCCAGCAGCTCGGCGCCCTCCGCGTAGAAGGCCTCGAGCTCGGCCGTGCGCCGGGCGCGCCACGCCTCGTCGGCCTCGGCTATGGGCTCTCCCAGGCGCTTGGCGGCGTCGGTGGCCTTCCGCTCGATGGCCTTGCAGCGGTCCTCGAAGGCCTTGAAGGGGCGCATGTAGTCGCGCTTCACGCGGTTGCGCTCCTGGGAGACGGCCTTGGCCATGCGGTTGAGCTGGGCGCGGGCGCCCTTGGCCCAGCGGTAGTTGTCGGGGTCGGTGCAGTCCAGCCCCTCGGCGGAGAGCTCCTCCACCGCGCCTGTGACGTAGGCCTCCAGGGAGTCGAGGTTGGCCTCGAGGCTGGCGGGCACCAGCTCCACGGCGACCTCGGGGGCCTCGGTTCCTCGTGACATGTCGGGTATCCTCTCGTCGGGGTCTCGGGGCCGGGCGCACGCACGCCCGGCCCCGCTCTCGTGTCGGCCGCTAGAACTCGATCTCGTCGGGCTCCTCGGCGGCCTGCGCCGCCGGGGCGGCGCCCATGCCCTCGAGCGTCTCGGCCACCTTGGCCGCATAGGCGTCCCAGTCGCCCAGGTGGTCCCTCGGGTCGCCGTGGGCCGCCACCAGCTCCCGGGCCACGGTCTCCTCGTCCTTGCCGAGGGCTGTTGCCAGGCGCTTGGCGGCGTCGCGCATGAAGGCGGCCTGCTCGGGGGAGAGCCGCGCGGTGGCGGCCTGCGGCTCGGGCTGCGTCGACGCCTGCGGCTCGGGGGCCGGCGTCGCGTCCACGACGGTCACGGGGGCCGCCTCCCGGGGCGCCGGGTCCATGTCGTGCATCTCGTCGGGCGTGTAGGCGACCCCGTAGAGCGCCTCGGGGCAGGCCTCCCGGGCCGCCGCCGTGATGGCGCGCCAGGTGAGCATGGTCATGGGCTGCCTGACGTAGTTCTCCTTGGCGGCGAGGCCCATGGCCTCGGCCCACGCCCGGTCCCGGGTCACGGAGATGGGGTAGTCCGGGTCGTCGCAGCGCACCACCGTGGCCGTGACGCTCTGGGCCGCCTCGTCCTTGGCGATGCGGAGCTTGTGGCCGGCCTTGCGGACCTGGGCGGCGATGAGCTCGGCCGACGCCGTGGGCTTGCCCTGGATGACGTTGATGCGGTAGAGGCTCTCGGCCGGGGACAGGCCCATGGAGGTGCCGAGGCCCACGGCGATGAGGACGTTGGCGGGCGAGTTGCGGTAGGCGATGGGCACCAGGCTCCCCTGGGCCACGGTGTTGGCGAAGTTCCACTGGTCGGCCATGGTCAGGGCCTGGGGCGCGGCGGGCGCCGCGAGCTGGGTGGCCGCCACGTCACTCACCGTCCTCGGGGCTCGCGTTGTCGTCGGCGTAGAAGAACCTGGCGCGCTCCCTCTCGGCGCGCTCGGCCCTCTCCTCGGCGTGCGTGCGCAGGGCGTCGTCCACCAGGGCGATGTCTGCCAGGGCGCGCAGCGCCATGCAGAGCTTCCGCTCGTGTTCGGTCATGTCGGTTCCTTTCTCAGAGCTTGTCGACCTTGATGTGCAGGAGCCCGCCGTCCCGGCGGGTCCTGTCGTGCTTGTGGACGAGCAGCCACGTCACCTGGGCGTCGTCGCGGTAGGCGAGCCCGCCGAGGGCGTCCAGCACCGCCTTGGCCACGTTGTCGGCGTCCGGCTTCACGCAGTCGGGCTCGGACAGCACCCGCTTGGGGCGGCTTGCCGGGAGCGGCCGGTAGATGTGGACCTCCACGGCCACGGGCCCGAGCGGCACAAGGCACGCGTCGCCGTGGGCGGCGGCCCAGGCCGAGCGCACGCGGTCCTCGGCCAGGCGCGTCCGGCGGGGCGTGAAGGTCCTGCCGCTCCGCCCGTCGCGCCCGGCGCGCTGCCAGCCCACCACCTCGCCCGGCACGTCCGCCTCCCAGCTCATGGGGCCACCCCCAGGAGCTCGTCCGGGCCCACGGCGAGCCAGCTGCAGAGGTGGGCGAGGTAGTGGACCGTCGGGAAGCTCTCGGAGCGGATCCAGCGGCCCACGGTGGATCGGGCGATGTCCAGGGCGTCGGCGGCGTCCGATGCGGTGAGGCCGCGCTCGTCGAGGACGCGCTCGAGGTTCGCCCCCAGCCACTCGGCGCTGTAGAGCGGGCCCATCACAGGTCCCACCCGTCGGCGCGGGCGTGGGCCAGGCACACGTCGGCGGTGATGGCGGCGCCCGTCTCGGCGGGGCGGGCGTTGGCCGCCTGGAGCCCCCACACGAGGGCGAGCCACGCGGCCCAGAGGACCGCCATCCAGATCAGGACGCGCAGCTCGGTCGGCACGGGCGAGGGGGCCGGCCTGCGGCGCCTGCGGGCGGCCATCAGGCCACCACCCGGGGCGTGGCGGGGTGGCTGCGCAGCCACGCGTCGAGGTCGTCGACGTGGACGAGGCGCCGGGCGCTGTTGGCCACGTGCTTGGTGGGGTCAACGGCCTCGGAGACGGGCATGGACGCGGGGATGTCGCCGCGGGAGATCAGGAGGGCGACGTTGGCCTCGTTGGTGCGCAAGCACCGGGCCGCCTCGGTGACATTGAGCCAGGTGCGGCGCAGGGGAGGGAGCTTGGCGGAGCCCATCACTCGTCACCGCCCTTCCCGGGGTAGTAGCGGCCGCCGTCGCCGCCGCGGTGGACGCCGTCGGTGTAGGCCTTGGGCCAGGAGGTGATGACGTCGTCCAGGTCGCTGCGGGAGATGAGGGCGAACTTGCCGCCGGGGCGGGCGTAGGCGGTGACGGTGCCCTGGGCGAGCAGCCCGAGGAGGTAGTCGGTGGAGCAGTGCAGGTACGCCCGTGCCTGGGCCATGGTCAGCCACCCGGTCATCGCGCGTCACCGCCCTCCATGACCTCGCGGACCGCGGCGTCGATGGTGTCCACGAGGGTCGCCTGCGCCGCGGCCTGCATGCCGGAGAGGTCGTGCGTCCCCAGCACCTCGGCGATGGCGGCTGCGGTGCCCAGCCCGGCGCAGAAGCCGGCCTGGCAGGCCTCGGCGGCCGCCTGGGCCGTGGCGGCCATGCGGCGGGCCTTCTTGCTGTCCTCCCGGGGCACGGCGCTGGTGCCGACGAGTCCGGCGGCACCGCAGCACGCCAGCAGCGCCTCCCCCAGCTCTGCGGTGTCGACGCGGCCCTTCCTGTCGTGCTTCCTGCTCTTGTCCTTGCTCATGGGGTCTCCTTTCCTGCCCCCGCGACACGGGGGCGATGCTTCTACCGGCCCCGTTACCGGGGCCTTAGGGTCGTGGCTCTAAAGGGGGTGGGCGATGGGTCGCAGGGTCAGGCCCAAACACATGGGGGGCGGCGGTGCGGGCCCGTCGCTCGACGGCCACGACGTTGCCGTGATTGCCATCTCCGCCGTTGCGAGCACTCTCGCCGACAGGCTTCCCGGCGGCCTTCTCGACCAACTCCTGCAGCTCATCGCCGGGCCTCTGGGGTGCCCGTAGGCTTGCCCGTCCGCTCATCGGCCCGCCGCCCCGCCGACCTTTCCTCGGATGTGCAGCAGCTCGGCCATGACGAGCATGAGCAGGCCCATCAGTACCGTTTCGCCCGGGGACAGCTCCCCGTGCCCCTGCGCGATGGCGACGTTGCCTTGGACGCATTCGCCGAGGCCCGTCAAGGCCAGGAGCCAGAACAGGCCCTCGCTCAGGCATCTGGCCGTCCTCTCGGTCATCGTCTCTCCTCTCATCGGCGGGACAGCAGGGTGAAGGCGATGCCGGCGAAGAACGCGGCGACGCCGGCTAGGATTAGTGGCATGTGCAGGCCCCTTTCTTTGGCGGTGGTCCCGGTGGTCAGGCGAATCAAAGAGAACGTGTCCCTCGCCGTGTCGGTCCTGGGCCTCTGCGGCGGCGGCGTCTGGGCGTGGCTGGCGGGCGTCGGCCGGGTGGCGGCCGAGGACCCGGTCGCCTTCACGTCCGTGGTCACGACGTCGTTCTTCGCGGGCGTGGTGGCCTGCCACCTCTTCCCGCCGCTCAGGGCCTCCCTCGACGAGGCCGCCCGGCGCAGGGAGCTGTCCCGCAAGGTCCGCTCCCTCTCGGGGAGGCAGCTCGGGATGCTGAGGTCGCTCGTGGACGGCGAGTGGCTGCGCGCCCCGGTCGGCGACGTCGGCGCGGAGGCGCTCGTTTCCCTCGGGCTCGCCGACAGGTCGCGCATCGGCTTCGGCTTCGACGGCGACTGCCTGACCCTCGGCCTGCGGTACGCCGCGGAGCTTCGCGGCGACCCGGACCGTTGGCTGGCCCGGTGATGATTGGTCATCGCTCCTCCTCTCGTTGGTAACGTGCAAACTTTAACTTACGTTCACAGGCAAATAAAAAAGGTCTTCGACCCTGCACCCAAGGTGCTTTGCCAAGGTCTTTGCCTGTGCCAACGTCAGCCTGTCCGGGTCAGCTTCGAACTTCCGGTACGTCGGTTCGGAAACGCCCAGAACATCGGCCATGGCCTTGACAGTGAACTGCTTGGCCTCGGCTGCCTTCGACGTTCGGACTTCCTTCAATCCGGGCATCGCCCCTCCTTTCGTTGGCACAAGAGTAAACCAAACTTGCTCCAGTTGTAAAGCAAGATTTTCCTAGTCAGGTAAATCTCGTTTTCTACAATGGTAAGTGTATTTTTTGGCGACGCGAAAAGGCGCAGCTATGGATGTGAGTACGAAGCTAAAGGAGCTAAGGAAAAAGGCCGGCCTCACCCAGCAGGAGGTGGCCGACAAGGTCGATGTCTCTCGTGTCGCTGTTGGCCAGTGGGAGTCTGGTTCGGTGACGCCCCGGCCAAACAAGATTGAGCGCTTGGCCGAACTATTCGGCGTCTCCGTCGCCCAGCTCCTCGGCTACGATCCCGCCTCCCTGCCGTCCCGCGACACCCGGGCCGACGCCCCGGCCTATGTGCCCATGATGGTCCTCGGCTCGGTCCACGCCGGCGAGTTCGACGAGGAGGCGGTGTCCGGCGACGGCGACGTGGTCAACGTGCCATCCGAGGTCAAGGAGCGCTGGCCGCACGCCCGGGCCGTGCGCGCCCGGGGCACCTGCATGAACAAGGCGATACCGGACGGACACTGGTTCCTGGTCGACCCCGGCACGGAGCCCAGGAACGGCGACATCGCCGTGGTGGAGACCGAGGACCACGAGGCCGTGGTGAGGCGCTGGTACCGGGGCGGCGACACCCTGATGCTCGTGGCCGACAGCACCGAGCACCACGAGGACATCGTCATCCACTGGGAGGACGGCGCCGTCCGCGTCATCGGGACCGTGGTGTACGAGCAGGGGTTTTTGAGGGAGTAGGGGGGGGGAGATGGGTTTTCCTGACAGGTTGAGGTCCCTCCGTCACAAGGAGGGCATGACGCAGCATGATCTTGCCGACCGGCTCGGTGTCACGGCGCAGGCGGTGTCGAACTGGGAGTCCGGGAAGGCGACACCGGGCGTCTCCCGCCTCAAGGCCATCGCCGGCGTGTTCGGCGTCCCGGTCGACGACATTGTGGCGGACGACGCCCACGACGATGAGGGGGCGGGGGAGGTCGTCATCTACCGGTCGGCCGAGGGGGAGCCCGCCATCGACGTCCGCTTCGAGGGTGAGACCGTCTGGCTCACGCAACAGCAGATGGCCGACCTCTTCCAGACGTCCCGAACGAACATAGTCGAGCATATCGGGAACATCTACGACGAGGGTGAGCTCGACGTTCAATCAACCTGTCGGGATTTCCGACAGGTTCGTATAGAGGGGAGCCGCGACGTATCGAGGGAGGTCCCCCATTACAACCTGGACATGATCATCTCCCTCGGGTACCGAGTGCGCTCGAAGACGGCCACTCAGTTCCGCCGCTGGGCCACCGAGCGCCTGAAGGAGTACATGGTCAAGGGCTTCGTCCTTGACGACGAGCGCCTGAAGGGGTCAGGCGGTGGGTCCTACTGGCGCGAGCTCCTCGAGCGCATCCGCGACATCCGCTCCTCGGAGAAGGTCATGTACCGTCAGGTGCTCGACCTCTACGCCACGAGCGTCGACTACGACCCGAAAAGCCGGGAGTCGGTCGCCTTCTTCAAGATGGTCCAGAACAAGCTCCACTTTGCCGCCCATGGCCACACCGCAGCCGAGGTCATCTACGAGAGGGCGGATGCCGAGAAGCCTTTCATGGGCCTGATGACGTTCTCCGGCGACCATCCCGTCCTCGCCGATGCCCGGGTCGCGAAGAACTATCTCACGGAGGACGAGCTTGCCGTGCTGAACAGGGTCGTGTCCGGATACTTCGACTTCGCCGAAGTCCAGGCCATGCGGCACAACCCCATGCACATGAGCGACTACGTGGAGCATCTGGACAAGGTGCTGGCGTCCACGGGGCAGCCCGTGCTGGACGATGCCGGGACTGTGAGCCACAAGATGGCCATGGAGAAGGCCGAGCGCGAGTACAGGAAGTACCAGGCGGCCACGCTCTCCCCGGTCGAGGAGGACTACCTGCGCACGGTCAAGGGCCTGGAGAAGAGGGCCAAGGATGCGTGCGGGCGCGAGCGGCCCTGACCGCTCGAAGGAGGGACCCGGGCATGTCGGCTTATCGTCTCGAGGAGGAGGCGCACTCATGGCCAGGCGCAAGATGGGGACCATCCTGTGGTCCGATGACGGGACCAGCTGCCGGGTCCAGGTGACGCGCGGTCGCCGGTCCGACGGGTCCCGCAGGCGCGTCACACGCACCCTGTACGGCGTATCCGCCGACGAGGCGGAGGCGGAGGCGGTCCGCATGGCCGCCGAGCTCGGGGCGTCGGACCTCGCCGGCGACTCCATGACGCTCTCAGACTTCTACTGGGGGCTTTTTCGCGACACTCCCAGCAACCGGGGAACGCCCCGCACCAAGACCACCCTCAGGGGCTACGACCAGGCCATGCGTCGGTACGTCCTCCCAACCCTCGGCGACGTGCGGCTCGACCGCATCACCCACGACATGCAGGCCCGGGTGGTCCAGGCGGCCGGTAGCCCCCGCAACTGCAAGGCGGTCCTCAGGGCCGTCCTGCGCTCCGCCTACGACATGGGGTACCTCGCCGAGGAGCCCATGAGGCGCCGTATCGTCGCCCCGCGCCACCGCAAGGAGCAGGTGCAGCCCTGGGACCTCCGGGAGGTGGCCATGGCCGTGGAGGCGTCGCGCTCGTGGCGCCCCGAGCTCAGGGCATACCTCGCCCTCGGGCTCTCGGGCCTGCGCAAGAGCGAGGCCCTGGCGGTGCGACCCCGCGACCTGTCGGTGACCACCCTGCACGACTTCGTGACGGGGGAGGCAACCGAGTCCATGACGGTGACCGTGCGCCGGTCCTACAACGAGGTCGACGGCCTCAGGGAGGGCACGAAGAACGACCACAGCGTCCGCAGCGTTCCGGTCTTCGCGCCGCTGCGCCGCGATCTCATGGAGATCGCCCGGTCCTGCGACCCCGAGGCGCGTCTCGTCGACCTCTGCGAGAGCCACTTCAACAAGGAGTGGACCCGCGCCCTGGAGGCGTCAGGCCTCAGGCGGGTGCCGCCCGGGACCCTGCGCCACACGAGCGACACCATCGCCCTCGACTCGGGCGTCGCCCCGGATCTCGTGGACAAGATGCACGGCCGCACGGAGCACTCGTCGACCTACCGCAACTACTACCGGCCGGCGCTCTCGGCCATGGAGCAGGCTGCCCGGCGGGTGGGGGAGACGTTACGATAGCGTGCGGTGCCACGGCGTGCCATGGCCGGCAAACGCGAGCATACCTAAGCAGAGACAATTATCCGTATTGACGGCGTAACTGCTGGTAGAAGGGGTGTTGTTGGATGGTTTACCCGCACTCAAAAACCCCTGGGGGCAACCCCGTGTGAGTTCGAGTCTCACCTCGGGCACCATGGAAAGAAGCGGCTCCCGGCACCCGTTTGGGTTCCGAGAGCTTTCTTAGATATGCAGTGTCCCATTGGTCGGACACTTTTGTCCCACCACCCGGACACTTTTGTCCCATTTTCCGACGGGCGGGTTCCCCGCCGTCCAGACGGGGTCGTGCGCGCCATAGCCACCCAGTAGGGGCGCCCTGCAAGGGGGTCTTGCGGCAAGTGCCCCTTACAGGGCGGCAGGTCGCGTACCAAGGCTGCTGTGGGCGCCAGAATCCACCCTCCAAGACCCTTTTGCGGCAGAATCTTCTTAAAGTGCGCACGGCAACGCGGGCTTGCGCCAAGGAGTCCTTATAGGGGGCCCTACAGGGCGTCCCTGCCACGCGGCCGGGATAAGGGGCGGCGCCCGTTGTCGGGCGGGGCCATGGGTCGGCGGTCTCCCGGCCCGGCACCCGCACCCTCGCCTCCCGGCCCGGCACCCGCACCCTCGTCTGCCGCCCCGCTTTCCGCGCCGTCGACCTTGCAACCCCGCTACCTGCGGTTCGCTACCCCCAGGTGCCTTCCGGTAGCTTAAGAAAGCATCCAGCGGTTGGTAGAATCGTGGGTCCCGCAACCCCATCGTGGGTGCCGTCGCGTTTCCCGCCGCCCGAAAGGACATCCATGAGCTTCCGAGAGAACGTCCAGCACCTCCGCGCCGCGCACCGCATGACCCAGGAGCAGCTCGCCATGCTCCTCGGCGTCTCCCGCCAGTCGGTCACCAAGTGGGAGTCGGGCAAGTCCAACCCCGAGATGGACAAGCTCCTCAAGATCTGCGAGATCTTCGGCTGCACGCTGGACGACCTCGTCTGCGGCGACCTCACCTCCCGTCCCGCGGAGCCCACGGTGGCCATGCCCGACGCCGCCCCCGCCGACGTCTGCGGCTACGACGAGGAGCGCCGCTCCTTCGCCCGGTCCGTCTCCACGGCCGTGGCCTGCTTCATCCTCGGGCCGGCCTGCTCGGCGCTTCTCGAGTCCCTCGGCCGCCTCGCCGACATCGACCATCGTCTCGTCGACGTCCTCGGCGTCCTGCCGGTGCTCGGTCTCGTGGCCGCGGGCGTCGCCCTCGTGGTGCCGGCGGGCATCCGGCATTCGGCCTTTGTGCGCAGCCACCCCTTCGTGGAGGACTTCTACACCGAGGAGGACCGTGCCGCCTGCCGCACCCTCCTCACCCGGCGCCTCGTGGCCGGCATCGCCCTCATCCTGCTGGGCGTGGCGGTGTGCGTCGTCGTGGACCAGTACCTCTGCCTCGAGGACCTCGCCGGTGGCCTCATGCTCTGCCTCGTGGCCGTGGGCGTCCGCTTCATCGTCCTGGGCGGGATGCTCTGGGGCGGCATGGACGTGGGGGCCTACAACAGCGCCAACGCCGGCGCCGAGGCGGATGGCGCCCTCGGCCCCCGCAGCCGCCGCGACCGCGTCACGGGCGGCCTTTGCGGCGCGGTCATGCTCGTGGCCACCCTCGTCGGCCTCGTCATGCTGTTCGTGCCGGGCTACCAGACGCCGCTCTTCTGGCTGGCGTGGCCCATCGGCGGCATCACCTGCGGCGTGGTGAGCTGCCTGACCTCGGCCTTCGTGGCCGACGAGTGAGCCTTTTGCACCGGTCACGCAAAGACGGGCGCCCCGCCACCGACCCTCGTGCCGGTGGCGGGGCGCCCCTGTCGGCCGCGCTGCCGCCGTCCCCTAGTCCTCCACGATGACGAGCTCGGGGCTCTCGCGGGTGAGCGTGCCACGGGCCGTGACGGTGCCGCCGAGGAACCGCCCCACGAGCTCCCCGAGCTCGTCGATGGCGGCCGCGAGGTCGTCGGAGCGCCCCGGGTCCACGGACTCCATGACGAGGAACGCGTCGCGGGAGTCGTCGGAGAGCGCGGTGCGCTGCCCGTCGCGCCAGTTGAGGCAGCGGCAGACGGCGCCCTCGTCGTCGCGGTAGCAGACCTCGCCGGGGAGTGTCGGGTCGTCCTTCTCCTCGCCGAGGGCCCAGAACGCGTCGCCGCCCTCGGTGACGCCCAGGCGCAGGTCTCCGGCGAAGGCGTTCACGTCCTCGCCGCCCACGGGGAACGCGTGGCGCAGGCTCACGATGTTGTAGAGGTCCACGGACGGCGTGATGGGGCCCACGGGGTTGTCCTTGAGGACGCGCTTGAGGAGGTTCTCGATGGAGCAGCGCGCGCCGCGCTTGGTCTTGAAGCTGCGGTAGGCCTCGCGCCACACCTTGACGGGCGCGTTCTCGGCCAGGGTGGGGGAGTCCAGGTGCCTGGCGGCGTCGCGGTTGGCCTGCTCGAGCAGGCCCGCGATGGCGGCGCGGTCCTCGGCCCCCACCTCGTCGGCGGTCCTCATGCCGCGCACCACCAGGCAGGCGACGGACGCATCGGGAAAGAGGTCCCAGAACGAGTCCTCCACGACGAACCTTTGCATGACGGGCTCCCTTCCCGGCCGCATGGGGCCGAGTTCGATGGCGGATGCTATCTCGCTCGGCCGGCTGCAGCCCCCGGGTCCCGGTGCCGGCGTCTCGACCTCGTCCCAGCCTAGCATCGTCGTGCCTCCCCTTCAAACGCACCTTAAAAAACGGATGTGGAGAGGCCCGGTGCCCCGCTTCCGGGCGCGCCGACCGGGCATGAACCACCCCAAACCCGAGGAGGACCCGATGACCGCAGACACCGCCGACAGCCCCAGCACCGCCGCCCCCGCGTTCGATGCGGCCGCCCTCGTGGCGCGCCAGCACGCCTACTTCGACGCCGGCCGCACCCAGGACGTGAACCTGCGCATCATCGCCCTGCGCCGGCTCTACGACGCCATCAAGGCCAACGAGGGCCGCATCGCAGAGGCCATGCACGCGGACCTCGGCAAGTCGCCCGACGAGACGTACCTCTCCGAGGTGGGCCTCGTCCTGTCCGAGATCTCCTACCAGATCGCCCACGTGCGCCGGTGGTCGCGCCCCAGGTGGCGTGTGCCGAGCCTGCTGAGCTTCCCGTCGTCCTCCGTGGACTACCCGTGCCCCAAGGGCGTCGTGTTCGTCATGAGCCCGTGGAACTACCCGTTCATGCTGGCCCTCGACCCGCTCGTGGGCGCCGTCGCCGCCGGCAACTGCGTCGTCGTCAAGCCGAGCGACTACTCGCCCAGCGTGAGCCGCGTCATCGCCGACATCCTCGCCGGGGTCTTTCCGCCCGAGCACGTCGCCTGCGTGCTCGGGCACCACGACGTGGCGGACGCCATCCTCGAGCAGCCCCTGGACCACGTGTTCTTCACCGGCTCCAAGGCCGTGGGCGCCTACGTCATGGGCGCCTGCGCCAAGATCTGCTGCCCGGTCACCCTCGAGCTCGGTGGCCAGAGCCCCTGCATCGTGACGCCGGACGCCGACATCGACCTCGCAGCCCGCCGCATCGTCTTCGGCAAGTTCCTCAACTGCGGCCAGACCTGCGTCTGCCCCAACCACGTGTTCGTCCACGAGTCCGTGCACGACGGGCTGGTGGCGGCCCTCAAGCGTGAGGTGCGCCGCCAGTACGGCGCGCGCCCCCTGGAGAACCCCGCCTGGGGCCACATCTGCAAGCGGCGGCACTTCGACCGCATCGTGGGCCTCGTCGACCCGGCCAAGGTGGTCCTCGGCGGGCGCATGGACCCTGCCACCCTGCGGATCGAGCCCACGGTCATGGACCGCGTGACCCTGGATGACGCCGTCATGGCCGACGAGATCTTCGGCCCGGTGCTGCCCGTCCTCACCTACACGGACATCGGCGACGTGTGGCACGAGGTCGCGGCACGCCCCACGCCGCTGGCGGCCTACATCTTCACCCACGACCCCGCGACCGTCGACTACTTCAAGCGGCGCCTGCGGTTCGGCTCCGGCTGCGTCAACGACACCGTCATGCAGCTCACCACCTCCAACCTTGGCTTTGGCGGCGACGGCGCCTCGGGCATGGGCCGCTACCACGGGCGCTTCTCGTTCGACACGTTCACCGACGTCAAGGGCGTGCTCACCGTGTCCACACGCCTGGACATGCCGTTTCGCTATCGGCCCTACACCAAGGCCCATATGGCCGTGGTGCGCCTCCTGGAGCGGTAGGGGGATGTGGCGGTTCTTTGGACCGCCCCGCACGGCTTGCATCCGGGTGGGCCTGCGGTACCATGGTTTCTCGCATGGGTCTGCCCATGCCCAAGCGGGACCTCGCGTCCCCACCTGATCGGCACCCGCGGGTCGCTGACTGGTACCAGCAAAACGGATCTCGCGGCGCTCGGCGCCGCGTCTTCACAGGTGTTGCGTGCCGGTGGCTTCCTTGGGATGCCACCGGTTTTTCTATGCGGCCCCGGCCGCGCAGAGAGGAAGGTGCACCGACATAGCCAAGAACGATGGACCCCGCATCAACGGCCAGATCAACGCCCGTACCTGCCGCCTGATCGGCGTCGACGGCTCCCAGCTGGGGCTCTTCGGCGTCCGTGACGCCCAGCGCATCGCCGACGAGCAGAACCTCGACCTGGTGGAGATCGCCCCCAACGCCGACCCGCCCGTCTGCAAGGTCATGGACTACGGCAAGTACAAGTACGAGCAGGCCATCAAGCAGAAGGCGGCCCGTAAGAACCAGCAGCGTGTCGAGATCAAGGAGATGAAGTTCCGTCCCAAGATCGACACCGGTGACTACGAGACCAAAAAGGGCCACGTCATGCGCTTCCTCAAGAAGGGCGCGCGCGTCAAGATCACCATCATGTTCCGCGGCCGCGAGATGGCCCATCCGGAGCAGGGCCTGAACGTCCTCGAGCGCCTCGCCGACGACCTCAAGCCCTACGCCACCGTGGAGTCCCAGCCCAAGATGGAGGGCCGCAACATGCATATGCTCGTCGCCCCCATCAAGGGCGCCTTCGACGAGAAGCCCGAGGACACTGCAGAGAAGAAGGAGAACTAGCATGCCCAAGATGAAGACCCACAAGGGTTCTGCCAAGCGTTTCCGCCGCACCGGCACCGGCAAGATCATGCACGCCCACGCCTTCAAGAGCCACATCCTGACCAAGAAGTCGCCCAAGCGCATCCGCCGCTTCCGCAAGGAGGTCCCGCTGGCCGCCGGCGACGCCAAGGTCGTCTCCCAGCGCATGGGCAAGTAGCTCGCGCCCTTCCGTTCCCTTCGTTTTCGCCGGGCCCCGGGCCCCATTTAGGAGTTGATTTACATGGCACGAGTCAAGCGCGCTGTGAACGCCAAGAAGCGTCGTCGCACCCTCCAGGAGCGCACCAAGGGTTATTACGGCACCTCCTCGCGCACCCTGCGCGGCATGAAGGAGCAGAGCCGCCACTCCATGCAGTACCAGTACCGCGACCGTCGCAACAAGAAGCGCGACATCCGCAAGCTCTGGATCCAGCGCATCAACGCCGCCGCCCGCATGAACGGCCTCAACTACTCCAACTTCATGCACGGCCTGAAGCTCGCCGGCGTGGAGCTCGATCGCAAGGTCCTCTCCCAGATCGCCTACGAGGACGAGGCCACCTTCGCCGAGCTGGCCGAGGTCGCCAAGAAGGCCCTCGCCGAGTAGGGCGCGACGGGACCTGCACCATCGGATGACATGAGGGGCGCCGCCGGTATCGTCGGATACGGGCGGCGCCCCTCCGCCGTTAGTCCCACCACCCGGACACTTTTGTCCCAATGGTCGGGCACTTCTGTCCCACCACTCGGACACTTTTGTCCCAAGGGCGACGGCCCTGCTGCCTCACCCCATGTGCTGGCGGTGGGCCTCCTCCTCGAACTCCGGGTCGTCCGGGCCGATGAGCTCGTCTCGCCCCTGGGTATCGTAGTGGTGGAGCAGGACGGGCGTGAAGAGCTTGAGCCTCATGGCAAAGAGCGCCGACATCGCCACGAGGAATGCGAGGACGAGGATGCGGGGGAGGGGCTCCACCTGCGTCATGACGACGGCCCCCAGGCAGAGGGCGGCCGTCCACAGGTAGATGAGCACCACGGCCTGGCGCTGGTCGAAGCCCTCCTCGATGAGGCGGTGGTGGATGTGGCCCTTGTCGGCATGGCCCACCGAGACGTGGGCGCGGCGCCGGCGCACGATCGCCGAGAAGGTGTCGATGATGGGGATGCCGGCGAGCACGAGGGGGAGAAGCAGCGTGGTGAGGCCGGCGACGCGCGCCACGGAGAGCAGCGATATGACGCCCAGGAGGAACCCGAGCAGCAGCGACCCGGAATCCCCCATGAAGATGGAGGCCGGGTTGAAGTTGTACCGGAGGAACCCGAGCGTGGCGCCGCAGAGCGCGATGGAGAGGGCCGCGGCGTCCATGCGGTGGGCGAGGACGGCCAGCACGAACATCGTGAAGCTCGAGATGCACGTGATGCCGGCGGCGAGGCCGTCGAGGCCGTCGATGAGATTGATGATGTTGGCGAAGGCCACGAGGTAGATTACGGTGATGGGGTAGGCCAGCCAGCCGAGGGCGATCTCGCCACCGGCGAAGGGGTTCACGATGTCGCCGATGACCAGGCCGCTCGCGGCGGCGATGGAGGCCGCAGCCACCTGGCCCAGGAGCTTGGGGAGGGGCTTCAGCTGCCGCACGTCGTCCACGGCGCCCACGACGAAGATGGCGAGGACCGACGCCGCGATGCCCTGGTAGGTCACCGTGAGCTTTGGGCTGGGAACGAGGACCACGGGCCACTGGAGCCGGGTGGTGCCCAGGTACTGCACGATGCAGGCGAGGATGAGCCCGCAGAGGATGGCGATGCCGCCCATGCGGGGGACGGGCCTCACGTTCACGCGGCGCTTGGAGGGCATGTCCACGGCGCCAAGGGCCACGGCGACCCTCCGGGCGACCGGCTCGGTGGCGAGCGTACCCGCCAGCGCCGCGAGGAACACGCTGGCGAACGGTATCCAGTTCACGGGACCTCCCTCCGGTGTCCGCCCGGGCCGTCCGTCGCGGCCGTCAGGTCTTCCAGTCTACTTCATGGCCCGCCCTGGCCAAAAAGGCCATGGCCTCTGCATGGAGGGGATGCGCCGTCGCCCGGCGTTCCCGGCCGCTTCCCGACGTTTTGTGCACTTTCGCGCCCTCCGGCGGGGGAGCGACGAGGGGCGGGGTATTATGAGTTCGTCGACTTTCGCGGTACAAACTGGGTGAACCGACGCGTTTGTTTCAGGGAGTCCGCATCTCGTCCTCAGTACAGGTATCCTCCGTTGTTGAGGAAGCTGGAACCGGCGACGAGGACACCCACCTGTGAGAGGTGGGTTCATTATCGTCCCGCGGGGTCGACTCGCAGATTCGGGGCGGGGCCCATCGGGGCCCCGCCCTTTCCCGTGCCGGGCGCCGCTTGACGCGCGGGGCCGCAGGTGCGACAATCGCTTCTGCGCAAATGCGCTTGGGGACGTAGCTCAGCTGGGAGAGCGCTGCCGTCGCATGGCAGAGGCCGAGGGTTCGATTCCCTTCGTCTCCACCAGACGAATCCAAGAGGGGCGCCCCCGGGGGCGCCCCTCTTCTCGTAAGCGTCCGAGGGGAGCGTGCCGTGGGCCTGCTCGACGAGTCCGCCTACACCGAGTGCCGCCTCTGCCCCCGGGGGTGCGCCGTCGACCGCACGGCGCCCGGCCCCCGCGGCGTGTGCGGCCAGGGCGACGGGGTCCGCGTGGCCCGGGCCGCCCTCCACTACTGGGAGGAGCCACCCATCTCGGGGGAGGCGGGCTCGGGCGCCATCTTCTTCTCGGGCTGCCCCCTCGGGTGCGTCTTCTGTCAGAACCACCGGATCAGCTCGGAGGGCTTCGGCCGCGCCGTCTCGGCGCGCCGCCTGGCCATGGTGATGATGGAGTTGCAGGGCCAGGGCGCCCTCAACGTCAACCTCGTCACGGCGCTGCACTTCGCCCCGCAGGTGGCCCGGGCCGTGGCGCTGGCCCGTGACGCCGGGCTCGCCATCCCCGTGCTCTGCAACACCTCGGGCTATGAGCGGCCCGAGCTCGTGGCGGCCCTCGACGGCGTCGTGGACGTTTGGCTCGCCGACTTCAAGTACGCCTCGCCGGACCTCGCGGCCCGCTACTCCCGCGCCCGGGACTACCCCCGGGTGGCGGCCGCCGCGCTCTCCCAGATGGTGGCGCAGGTGGAGGCCCGGGGCGGTCGCAGGCTCGCGCCCGACGGCACCATGCTGCAGGGCGTCGTCGTGCGGCACCTCGTGATGCCCGGCGCCTCGGACGACTCCATGGCGGTGCTCGACCGCGTGTGGGAGATCGGCGGCAACCGCGTGGACCTCTCGGTCATGAACCAGTACACGCCCAGCGCCGAGTGCCGCGCCCGCGGCGACGAGCTCTCCCGCACCGTGACGGACGCCGAGTACGAGTGCGTGCTCGACCACGCGGACGCGCTCGGCTTCGAGCGCATGTGGTGGCAGCAGGGCGGCACGGTCTCAGAGAGCTTCGTGCCCGAGTTCGATGACACCGGGGTGGCCGGCCCCGAGCTCTGAGCGCCATCTGGCATGCCAACCTGCCGTCTCCCGGCCCCGGCGCCCTGTGGCCCCCGTTTCCGTGAAGGCGCGCCCCTGCGCGGGGTACACCGCGGTTGTGAGTCTGCAAGCGGGGTATAGACCGGCGCGAAAGGTTGTGACCGACGCGCCCGAGAAGGAGGCAAGCATGTTCGATTTCTTCAATCGCGACCACGAGACCCGCGAGTCCAAGGACCTCGACCGCCCGCAGGAGATGACCGAGGCCGAGCAGGCTTCGCTCGACGACCGGACGAAGGCCGAGAAGGAGGAGAAGGAAGTCCTCGAGCAGGCCCGTCGCGACATGATCGACAACGAGGAGGAGGGCTACCTCCGTCAAACCGTCTACGACTCGGTCTACGAGACCGCCCGTGACGAGGAGATCGGCCGGTAGGACCTTCGGCACACAGGGAGGGCGCCGGGAGGACCGGCGCCCGTTTTCGTGAGGAGAGACCATGGCATACATCTATGACGAGCCGCTCAACGACCGCAGCGGCATCGGCGGCAAGGAGAAGATGGAGCGAGAGCACGCCGTGGGCGAGATGGACGAGCAGCTCGAGGAGGGGCGCCCCGAGGTCGCCGGGAGGGCCGAGGCCGAGCGCCTGGCCGACGAGGCCGAGGCCCGCGAGACAAAGCGCGCCATCGCTGAGAAGATGGAGGACGAGGCCGAGCAGCGCTAGGCCCGTCCTGTCCCTTCTCCGTCGGGAGGCCCCATGTCAGACACGCCCAACGCCCTGAGCGACCAGGAGCGCGCGGAGCTCGAGCGGCTCCGCGCCGAGAAACGGCGCCGCGAGGCCGACACCGCAGCCGCACGGGAGCGCGCGGAGCTCGAGCGGCTCCGGGCGGAGCGAGACGCCGAGGCCTGCGACGCGGCGGCGCACGAGCGCGAGGAGCAGGCCCGCCGGCGCATGGAGCCCGGCGACGATCTCTCCATGCCCACGGCCCAGAAGGTCGTCTTCGCCATCTGCGTGGTGCTCATGGTCTGCGGAGTGCTCTACATCGCCTTCGCACCCAGATAAAGCCCGGTCTTTCCGGACCTGTGCGCGCCCTTCCCCGCAAAACGGGGGAGGGCGCGCTACCATTGCCCCGAACCGCGCCACCGCCCGCGTACAGCAAAGGGAGACCTCCCATGTCGCTCACCGACCGCACCGTCCCCACCGACGTCGCACTCAACACCGACCTCTACGAGCTCACCATGGCCCAGGGGTTCTGGGAGTCCGGGCTGGCCGACACCCGCGCGGTCTTCTCGATGTTCTTCCGCGAGAACCCCTTCGGCGGCGGCTACGCCGTGGCCTGCGGCGCGGGCCAGGTGGCCGACCTCGTGGAGAACTTCCGCTTCGAGCCCGACACCGTCGAGTACCTGCGGGGCCTCGAGGCCCCGAGCGGCGGCCCCATGTTCAAGGACGGCTTCCTCGACTACCTGGCTGACTTCAGGTGCGACCTCGACATCCACGGCGTGCGCGAGGGCGACCTCGTCTTCCCCCGCGAGCCGCTGCTGCGGGTGGAGGGGCCCATCATCGCCTGCCAGCTCGTGGAGACGGCCCTGCTCAACCTCGTGAACTTCCAGACCCTCGTGGCCACCAAGGCGGCCCGCGTGGTCCAGGCGGCCGAGGGCCACACCGTGAGCGACTTCGGCCTGCGCCGCGCCCAGGGGCCCGACGGCGGCCTGGCCGTGGCCCGTGCGAGCTACATCGGCGGCGCGAGCTCCACCTCCAACGTGCTCGCCGGCAAGATCTACGGCATCCCGGTGTTCGGCACCCATGCCCACAGCTGGGTCATGGCGTTCCCGAGCGAGCTCGAGGCCTTCCGCGCCTTCGCCCGCTCGGCGCCCAACAACTGCGTGCTCCTCGTCGACACCTACGACGTGGCCCAGGGCGTCGAGAACGCCATCACGGTGGCCCACGAGATGGAGGGGCGCGGGGAGCGCCTGGCGGCCGTGCGCATAGACTCCGGCGACCTCGCCAAGCTCTCCAAGCTCGCCCGGGCGCGCTTTGACGAGGAGGGCCTCGGCTATGTGCGCATCAGCGCCTCCAACGACCTCGACGAGTACACCATCCAGTCGCTGTTCGCCCAAGGGGCCCCCATCGACTCCTTCGGCGTGGGCACCAAGCTCGCCACGGCCGATCCCCAGCCGTCCCTCGGCGGCGTCTACAAGCTCTCGGCCTACCGCAAGGGTGACGAGGGCACCTGGCGCCCCACCATGAAGCTCTCCGAGATGGCCTATAAGCGCACCGTGCCGGGCGTCCAGCACATCCTGCGCTACCGCGACGCGTCGGGCGTGCCCGTGGGGGACGTCATCGTGGACGACGACTGGGTGGACGAGACCCGCGCCGGCCGCGCCGTGGACGTGCTCGACGTCGACACCCTCTACGACTTCGGCCGCTACGAGGCCGAGGAGGTGCTCGTCTGCCTCGTGCGCGACGGCGCCGACACCGGGGAGGGCGGCACCATCGACGAGGCCCGCGAGCGCTGCCGCGCGTCCCTGCGCTACCTGGACCCGGCCACGCGCCGCTTCCTCAACCCGCAGATCTACCCCGTGGCGCTGGAACCAGGCCTCTCGGCCCTGAGGAGCCGCCTCGCCCGGGAGGAGCGCGAGCTCGCTGGCAACCCCGTGGCCTGAGGTTTTGCGCCCGCTGCAGGGGCGGTGCTCCGTGATACACTACTTGCATTCTTGCCCCGTGTCCTTCCCGGGGTGTTTCATCCGCTGTGAGAAAGGACCTCTCCCATGCCTGAGACCATCGAGGAGCTTGTGCGCCAGGCCGTGGCAGCCGCCCAGGCCGCCGGCGACCTTCCCGCCTTCGAGGTGACCGATGCCGGCGTCGAGCGACCGGCCGACACCTCCCACGGCGAGTGGACCTCCACGGTGGCCCTGCGATCGGCGCGGCTCGCCCGCATGGCCCCCGCCAAGATCGCCGAGGCTGTGGCCTCCCACATGCCCGCCTCGCCCGAGGTCGAGAAGGTCGAGGTGGCCGGCCCCGGCTTCATCAACTTCTACCTGGCCACGGCCGCGCACAACGAGATCTTCGCCGAGGCCCGCGCCGAGGGCGCGAACTTCGGCCGCTCCGACGCCGGCCACGGCGAGAAGGTCCAGGTGGAGTTCATCTCCGCCAACCCCACCGGCCCCCTGCACGTGGGCCACGGCCGCTGGGCCGCCATCGGTGACTCCCTCTGCAACGTCCTCGACTTCGCCGGCTACGACGTCCAGCGCGAGTACTACATCAACGACCACGGCTCCCAGATGGACGTCTTCGGCAACTCCATCTCCGAGCGCTACCTCCAGATCGGCGAGGTCATGGAGAAGGAGGGCCTCGACCTCGACGGCGCCGTGCAGTTCCTCGTCGACGACCGCGAGGCCTACATCGCCGACGAGGACGACTCCGCCCCCGAGACGCACCCCTACATGGACTCCTTCAACGAGAAGCTCGGCGGCAACTCCTACGGCGGCGACTACATCATCACCCTCGCCCGCGAGTTCTGGGACGCCGACGGCGACAGGTGGATGGGCGCCACCGAGGAGGAGCGCGCCCCCGAGTTCCGCGAGCGCGGCTACAAGCTCCAGCTCGGCCGCATCAAGGACACCTGCTCGAGCGTGCGCTGCGAGTTCGACAACTGGAAGAGCGAGCGCTCCCTCTACGTCAAGGATCCCGAGACCGGCGTGAGCCCCATCGACGCCACCTTCGCCATGCTCGAGGAGCAGGGCCTGCTCTACCGCACCGACGACGGCGCCCTCTGGGTCAAGACCACGGACTTCGGCGACGACAAGGACCGCGTGGTCGTGAAGTCCAACGGCGAGTACACCTACTTCGCCTCCGACGTGGCCTACACCTGGGAGAAGCTCACCAACTACGATTACGAGATCAACATCCTCGGCGCCGACCACCACGGCTACATCCGCCGCGTGCAGGCCGTGGGTGCGGCCATGGGCTTCCCGGGCAAGTACGAGGTGCTGCTCGGCCAGTTCGTGAACCTGCTCCGTAATGGCGAGCCCGTCCGCATGTCCAAGCGCCGCGGCACCATGGTCTCCTTCGACGAGCTCATCGACGAGGCCGGCGTGGACGCCACCCGCTACACCCTCATCAGCCGCTCGTCCAACCAGACCATCGACTTCGACATCGAGAACGTCCGCAAGCAGGACAGCTCCAACCCGGTGTACTACGTGCAGTATGCCCACGCGCGCATCTGCTCCATCCTGCGCCGTGCCGCCGGCGTCGACTACGCCGAGGCGGAGAGGATGGGCATGGAGGCCGTGGCCGCCAAGGCCGTGGGCCCCGACCCCGACCTCTCGCTGCTCACCGACCCCACCGAGGCCGAGCTCGCCCGCACGATGTCCAAGTTCGCCGAGCTCGTCGCCGGCTGCGCCCGCGACCGCGCCCCCTTCCGCATCACCCACTACGTCCAAGAGCTGGCGAGCGAGTTCCACCGCTTCTACAACGAGTGCCAGATCCTGCCGTCCGACGCGCGTCCCATCGACCCCGCGCTGTCCCACGCCCGCCTGGCCGTGTGCGACGCCGTGCGCATCAACCTCGAGGTGGCGCTGCGCCTCATCGGCGTCTCCGCCCCCGACAGGATGTATCGAGAGGCGACGAACGATAACGCTTAGGTATCTTTGAGTTGTTGAAGCGGCGTAGGCTGTAGCCTGCGCCGCTTTTTTTGTCCCGGCCTGCTCCTAAAACGATCATACAAAGAAGGTAAAAAGGAACTGTCCGGCGTAGGCTGGCACATTCGCCGTATTTCCCCAGCACCCGGTGGCACTTACGCCCTGGCAGAAGTGGGTGTTCCCTACTTTTAGTATGAACTTCAGCTGCGTGCTAATCTGGAAGTTGAAAATCGCCGAGAGTTGGAGTAGAAAAGGATACGAATTTGGTATACACGTGAATGCGATAGAAAAAGAGTCCTTTTTGAGTACGTCAGCGCTCGGAATTGATATTCTGGGCATGACGGGAGCCAAAGGGGACCCCGTTTCTGTCGCAACGGCCCACAGACCGATCGGGGAGGCAGCGTCATGGAGCTCAAGGAATTCATGTCCGTCAGATGCGCGTGCAACATCGTTCGCCAGGAGACGCCGGCGCCCGAACGCCTCACCTTCGAGGAGCTCGCCATCCTCTGCCACCTCTTCGAGAACGGCGACGAGCTGAAGACCTCCGAGATCGCTGACTACCAGGGCGTGCTGCGCCCCACCATGACGCACCGCACCAACCACCTGGCCCGTCTCGGCCTCATCACGCGCCACGAGGGCATCCACGACCGACGCAACGTCTGCTGCGCCATCTCCGACAAGGGCGTCGAGGTCAAGGACCGCCTCTGCCGCGAGGTCTGCAGCCACATCCAGAACGGCGCCCCGCTGCACCGCTCCAGCCCCGAGCGCATCTGCAAGTTCATCGACGCCATGGGCACCGTGTTCTGCATGTCCGGCGACCTCGTGCTCCTCGCCCTCCAGATGAGCGGCGACGACTCCCTCTCCGTCTCCCAGATCGTGCGCACCCTTGGCCTGCTGCAGCCCACCGTGTCCATGTCGGTCTCCAGCCTGGTGGACCGCGGCATGGTGGAGCGCAACCGCGCCACGCCCGACGCCACCCGCACGCTCCAGGTGAGCCTCCTTCCCGAGGGCAAGGCCCGTGCCTTGGAGCTGGCCGACCGCGTGAACCAGATCGTGGTGCGCCGCAACCGCCGCTCCCACGGCACCGCGGAGGCCGAGTAGCCCGTCGGCGCACATTCGCCCCGCATGCAGGCGCCCGCCCATCCGGCGGGCGTTTTTTCTTGCCGCTGGGGGAGGGCGTCAAACCGCAGGGCTCTGCTGTGGTATAGTGCCTGCGATGCCGCGGCCTTTGAGCCGCTGCTCCCCGCGGGCGCATGTCCCGCCACCTTCCAGAGCACCTCAGCGTCCCACCCCGCATGCCGTCGCGCGCCGGACGCCGTGATGCCCTCCCAACCCTGTGTGCAAGAAGAAAGGCTCCCCATGGCCCAAGACGAGAACCCCGCCGTCGTACCTGCGGACCCGTCCCCCTCGGAGGAACCGGCCAAGCCCAAGCGCCGCCGCCGCGTGAAGCCGCCCGAGCCCCAGGACGCCGCGGCGGACGCTCCCGCGGAGGAGACGCCCAAGCGCAGGCCGGGCCGTCCCCGCAAGAAGCCCGTCGAGACCGAGACGGCGCCCACCAAGGATGCCGCGCCCACCGAGGCCCCCGAGGCCTCCCCGGCCGAGGGGAAGGCCGGCGAGCCCGAGGGCGAGGCCAAGCCCAAGCGCCGTCCCGGCAGGCCCCGCAAAAAGGCCGCGGAGGCCGCGGACGACGCCGCCCAGGACCGCCAGGGCGATGCCAAGGCCGGCAAGGGGGCCGACGACGCCCGCGACGACCGGGGCCAGGAGAAGGCCGAGAGGGCGCCCCGCGACGCCCGGGACAGGGGCGACCGTCCCGAGAGGAACGACCGCGACCGCGGCCAGGGCCGCGGCAACAACGGCCACCAGCAGAACGGCAAAGGCTACAACGGCAACGGCCGCAACGGCGGCCACCAGCAGAACGGCCGCAACAACCGCAACAACCGCCACAAGAAGCAGGTGCAGACGGCACCCAGCCTCACCCGCGAGGAGCTCGAGGCCCTCAAAGTGGCCGAGCTCCGCACCAAGGCGGCCGAGTACGACGTTGACCCCAAGGGCCTCCGCAAGGCCGAGCTCGTGGACGCCATCTACGATGCCGCCGCCCGAGCCGAGGGCTTCCGCACCGTCATGGGCGTCCTCGAGATCACCAACGAGAACTACGGCTTCGTGCGCACGGACCACTACATGCAGGGCGAGGACGACGCCTTCGTGCAGCAGGCCATGATCCGCAACCTGGGGCTGCGCCGCGGCGACCTCGTCGAGGGCACCGTGCGTCCCGCCGGCCCCGGCAACAAGTTCCCGCCCGTGGCGCGCGTCACCGCCGTCAACGGCAAGGACCCCGAGCTCGCCCGCCGTCGCCCGCGCTTCCGCGACCTCACGCCCGTCTACCCCAACGAGCGCCTGTACATGGAGACCGGCCGCGAGTCCATTACCGGGCGCGCCATCGACCTCGTGGCGCCCGTGGGCAAGGGCCAGCGCGGCCTCATCGTGAGCCCGCCCAAGGCCGGCAAGACCACGGTGCTCAAGCACATCTGCCAGTCCATCGCCATGAACAACCCCGAGGTACACCTCATCTGCCTGCTCGTGGACGAGCGCCCCGAGGAGGTCACCGACATGGAGCGTTCCATCCGCGGCGACGTGGTGGCCTCCACGTTCGACATGCCCGCCGACAACCACACCCACGTGGCCGAGCTCGTCATCGAGCGCGCCAAGCGTCTCGTGGAGGAGGGGGAGGACGTCGTGGTGGTGCTCGACTCCATCACGCGCCTGGCCCGCGCCTACAACCTCGCGGCGCCCGCGAGCGGGCGCATCCTCTCGGGCGGTGTGGACTCCGCGGCCCTCTATCCGCCCAAGCGCTTCCTCGGCGCCGCCCGCAACATCGAGAACGGCGGCTCGCTCACCATCCTGGCCTCGGCTCTGGTGGACACCGGCTCCAAGATGGACGAGGTGATCTTCGAGGAGTTCAAGGGCACCGGCAACATGGAGCTCAAGCTCGACCGCGAGCTGGCCGACAAGCGCATCTTCCCAGCCATCGACCCTGTGCAGTCGGGCACCCGCAACGAGGAGCTGCTCATCGCCAAGCAGATGCAGCCGTTCGTCTGGGGCCTGCGCCGCGTGCTCGCCAACATGAACAACGTGGAGCGTGCCGAGGCCTCCCTCGTGAAGGGCCTCAAGCAGACCGAGACCAACCAGGAGTTTCTCATCCGCTCGGCCAAGAAGGCCGCGCAGCTGGAGTACTCCGACTAGCGTCCAAGGGCATCAAGGGGTCGTCCCTCGGCAAGACGGGGGCGGCGCGCCGGGGGTATCCCGCGGCGCGCCGCCCCCTCTCGTCGTGGGGGGGGTGATTATCGGCCGTTCTTCTTCCGGTGCCTGGCATAGGTCCTTCCCACGGCGCCCTGCAGCGCCATGACCAGGCCCGTGGGCAGCGCCTTGCAGAGGCCGTTGGCCACGCACATGTCCGGGGCGGTGATGATGCAGGCCTTGCCCCTGAGCGACTCCCTGAGGGCCTTGGCGCACACGGCGTCCGGGTCCTCGAAGCCGATCCACTCCATGGATGCGAGGGCCTTCTCGCTGCCCGGGCGGTCGAGGAACGCGGTGTCCATGAACTTGGGGCAGACGGCGCTCACGTGGATGCCGGCGTCGCCGAGCTCACGGTCGAGGGCGCGGGAGAAGTCGAGCACGAACCGCTTGGTGGCCCCGTAGACCGAGAGGCCGGGCTGGGGAACGAGGGCGGCCGCACTCGCGATGTTGACGATGCGGGAGCCCGCGTGCATGTAGAGCAGGCAGCTGTAGCAGAGCTCCACCACGGCGAGGCAGTTGAGCCGCACCATGTTGCCGTTGGCGGTGGCCCCGATGGAGGTGAAGGGGCCGAACTTGCCGAACCCGGCGCAGTTGAGGAGCCACTGGACGTTGAGGTCGCGCTCGGCGGCCAAGGCCCCGTCCACGGCCTTGAAGCTCGCGGGGTCGCAGAGGTCGAGGGCGAGGACCTTGGTGGGGGCGGCGAGGTCGGAGGCGACCTCGTCAAGCTTTTCCGCGCTGCGGGCGATGAGCCAGATCTCGTCGAGCGGCCCGCCGGCCCCCTGGTCGAGGAGCTTGGCAAAGCGCAGGCCGAGGCCGGATGAGGCGCCGGTGACGATGGCGATGTTTCGCACGGTGGGTCCTTTCGACGGGGTCTCCCAAGTGCTTTCGACAGTTTTGCACGGTGCGGCGTACATGTGGGTGGTTACCCCTCGGCGGACCGGCGAGTGGTTCCGTTGTGGGAAGAATCATGGATTTGGCATAGGGTACAGGAGGGAAAATGGACTATAGTCGGAGTTGGTTCGACGCACTTCGCGACGGTAAACGCAGCAGAAACCCACCAAACCGTTGCACTGCAAGCGTCTCGTACGCCCAGCGCATCCCGGGGACACCGCTCCCCATCTGCTCATACCGCCGCCGTAGGCGTCCTCGCGGCGAAGGGATGCATCGATGGTCAAAGATCACGGGAGCCGGGCGGTTTTCGCAGGCTTGGCAACTTCCACGACCCTCTGGTCGGTCCCTTCCCTCGCCCAAGCGTCGCCCCTCGACGGGGCGTCCCCCATGCTCGCCTGCACCGGCGCGGCCGTCCTCGGCTTCGCCGCCGGCGCCGCGGTTGCGGCCGTCCTGGCCCGCCGGGCCGTGGCGGGGGAGCGCTCGGAGCTCCTCGCCCGCATCTCGGCCCTCGAGGAGGCCGTCCAGGAGACGCGCCTCACGGGCACCGTCACCGGCCGCCATGTGGCCACGGGCGAGCCCCGCTACCGGCTGCGCCGCACCGACGCCGCGACGGCCGTCGAGGAGGCGCCCCTCGCCGCCCCCGCACCCGTAGCGCAGGCCTCCGAGCCCGCGCCCGCTGCCGAGGCCTCCGCGCCCGTGGAGGCGTCCGAGGCGGGGACCGACGCCGCGCCGCGCCCCAAGGGCCGCCACTTCAAGGGGAGCATCGCCGCTGCCCGTGCCGCCGCCCCGGCATCCGAGCCCGTGCAGGCCGCGCCCGCCGCGAAGCCTGCCACTCCGAGCCCTGTCGCCCCGGACCCCGCGGCCCCGCTCGCCGACCGCCTGCCGGCCTTCGGCGTCCCCGACGAGGAGCGCCCGTTCTCCGCACCCACCCTGGGCGACGCCGGGCTCCACACCGCCGCGCCGGTGGAGGACTACGAGAGCGTGGCCGCCCAGTACGCCCAGCGGAAGTCTTTCAAGAACCGCATGATGGCCCTCTCCAAGGGCGTGGGCCGGGTCCTTGCCGAGCGCCTTGGCGGCGACATCATGGACGACCTGCCCATGATCCAGCGCGCCGACGGCACCGTGGCCGACGTGGGCACCTCCTGGTGGGAGGCCGCCGCCGCCATGAACGACCTCGAGATCTCCCGCGACCTCTCCAACGAGCTCGCCTCCATCCGCGAGACCGTGGACGACGTGGCCGCCGCCGTGGACGCCTCCGTCTCCTTCGAGGTGCCCTTCTCGGCCTCCGACGTCCCCGGCTGCCCCGCCCAGACCCTGGACCGGGAGGAGCCCGCCGCCACCGCGACCGCCGAGGGGTCTGCGGCCCCCGTCGCCACGACGCCCGTCCCCGCCTCCGCGGCCCTCGAGGCCGACTCCACCGACTGCATGGACCTCCAGGGCCGCTCCGACGGCTGGGAGCAGGCCCTCGACGCCCTCGACCAGCGCTTCGACGACAACCTCGTCTCCGGCAAGGCCGAGTCCACCCCGGCCGGCGTCCGCTGCGAGGTGGAGCCCGTGGCCGAGTTCTCGCGCTTCCAGGACTTCGTGGGCGGCGACGACACCCTCGACGAGCCCGACGGCCTGGAGCCCGACACGCAGTTCCTCACGTTCCGCGCGCCGGCCGGCCACCCCGAGGTCACCGACACCGCGAGCTACGTGAACTACCTCGTAGCCCACGAGATGGGCGAGAACCGCTCCCGCACCGCACGCCGCGCCGTCAAGCACGCCCTCAAGGTCATCCCCGGGGGCACGTCGGCCGACCTCAAGGTGGTGTAGGTGACGGCCTCTCCCAAGGACGGCAAGACGGCGCGCCGGACCTGGGTCTGGCGCGCCGTCCTCGTGTGCTGGTGCCTTTTCATGTGGAGCCGCTCGCTCAAGGCGGGCGACGCTTCGCTCGGCGACAGCGCCTTCGTGGTGGGCCTCGTGCGCCCGCTCTTCGAGACCGTGGGCGTCACCGACGCCGACCTCATGCAGTTCGTCGTGCGCAAGCTCGCCCACTTCACCGAGTACCTCGTCATGGGCCTCGTCTGCCGCCAGGCGTTCCCTGCGGACCCGGGGCGTCGCGGCAACAGGGCGGCCTACGCGGCCCGGGCCCTCACGGTGGTGCTCGTGCCGAGCGCCGACGAGTGCATCCAGCTCTTCGTCCCCGGGCGCTCCGGCATGGTGCGCGACGTCCTCATCGACATGGCGGGTGCCGCCTGCGGCCTCGCCCTCAGCGGATGGACGTCCCGTCTGTGCAGCAGGAGAGCGCGAAGGTCCTGAGCCCGGGGTCGACCCTTTGGGCCGCGGCCCCCACGGCGGCGGCGCGGGCGTCGCCCAGACACGCGGCCATCATGGTGGAGCCCGAGCCGCTGATCCAGAACGCCGAGGCGCCGGCCCCCAGGCAGGCGGCGCGGCAGCGGTCGTAGTGGGCGATGAGGGGGCGGCGGTAGGGCTCGTGGAGCCGGTCGTCGCAGGCCTTGGCGAGGAGCTCGCCGTCGCCGGTCTCGAGGGCGTGGCACGTGGCGGCCACACGGCCCATCTGCCACACGGCCGTGGCGAGCGGGACGGAGGGGGGCATGACGCGGCGGGCGTCCTCGGTGCGCACCTCGTAGGGAGGGCACACGGCCACGAACCGCCAGGCGTCGCTCACGGGGGCCTCCATGCACACCACCTCGCCGTCCCCCGTCGTGAAGGAGCTCGTGAGACCGCCGAGCACGGCGGGGGCCACGTTGTCGGGGTGGCCCTCCCGCTCGCTCGCCAGTTCCACGAGGCGCCGGCGGTCCACCTCCACGCCGGCGAAGGCGTGGGCCGCGGCGATGCCGGCCACGATGCACGTGGAGCTGGAGCCCAGGCCGCCGGAGAGCGGGATGCCCGTCTCGCAGGAGAGGGCAACGGGCGATGGCTTGACGCCGAGGGCCCGCGAGGCTTCGAGGTAGGTCGTGTAGGCCAGGTTGCCCGGGTTGGCGAACCGCGGCTCGCAGCCGGAGAAGGAGCTCTCCTCCGCCCGCTCGAACGTGAAGCGGTTGCCCAACGTGAGGGCCAGCCCCAGGCAGTCGAAGCCCACGCCCAGGTTGGCCGACGTGGCCGGAACCCAGACGGAGACCCGGTCGCGCGACACCGTCACGCCCCCGCGGGGAAGACGGCCCCGGCAGCGCGCTCCACGGCGGCGCCCATGGCGTCGCGGTCCACGACCTCGGTGAAGCGCACGGCGCGGTCCCGGAGGGCCGAGAGGGGCGCCGGCGGCTCGGTGCCGGTGAGCGCGGCCAGACGGTCCATGGCGGCGAAGCCGTCGAGCCCCGCAACGTCCTCGCCCAGGGCGGCGAGCACCTCGGCCGGGAACTTGTAGGGGCTGGCCGTGGCGAGCACCACGCGCGCGCGGCCTTGGGGCTCCTGGGCGTCGAGCACGGTCTTGGCCACGGCCGTGTGGGGGTCGAGCAGCACTCCGTCTCGCTCCCAGGTGCGCCGGATGGTCCCGCGGCACTCGTCGTCGGTGGCGCGGCCGCCCGAGAAGGTGGAGCGGATAGCGTCCATGACGGGGGCGGGCACGGTGTAGGCGCCCTTCTCGGCGAGGTCGGCCATGAGGGAGGCCACGAGCTCGCAGTCGCCGTCGGAGGCGAAGTAGAGCAGCCGCTCCAGGTTGGACGACACGAGGATGTCCATGGACGGCGAGATGGTCTTGTGGAACGGGCGCCGGCGGTCGTAGGTGCCGGTGGCCAGGAAGTCGCAGAGCACGTCGTTGGCGTTGGAGCACACGTGGAGGCGCCCCACAGGCAGGCCCAGGCGCTTGGCGTAGTAGCCGGCGAGGACGTCGCCGAAGTTTCCGGTGGGCACGTAGAAGTCCACCTCGTCGCCCATGGCCACGGCGCCGCGCTCCAGCAGCTGGGCGTAGGCGTCCAGGTAGTAGACCACCTGCGGCACGAGGCGCCCCACGTTGATGGAGTTGGCGCTGGAGAGGAACACGCCCTCCCCGGCCAGGCGCACGGCCAGGTCGCGGTCCGCGAAGATGCGCTTGACCTCGCCCTGGGCGTCGTCGAAGTTGCCGCGCACGGCGTACACGGCCACGTTGCCGCCGGCCTGGGTGGCCATCTGCAGGTGCTGGACGTCGCTCACCTTGCCGTCGGGGTAGAACACGCAGACGCCGCAGCCCTCCACGTCGGCGAAGCCCGCCAGCGCCGCCTTGCCGGTGTCGCCGGAGGTGGCGCACACGATCATGACGTCGCGGCCGTCGCCGGCGCGGGCCTGGCCCATGAGCTGGGGCAGCATCTGCAGCGCCACGTCCTTGAAGGCGCTCGTGGGGCCGTGGAAGAGCTCCAGCAGCCAGTCGTCGCCCACCGGGGTCACGGGCGTCACGGCCGGGTCGTCGAAGGTGTCGCCGTAGGCGCGGCGCACGCAGCCCGCCACCTCCTGCTCGGTGAAGTCCGGCAGCAGGTGGCCGAGGACGCGCCGGGCGCGGGAGGGGTAGTCGCCGGCCCAGAGCGGCTCGAGGTCGAGGGGGGAGGCGAGCACCCCGTCGCTCACGTAGAGCCCGCCGTCCGGTGCGATGCCCGCCAGTATTGCTTGCTTGCTTGTTACGGGTTCGAGCAGAGAACGGGTGCTGTGGTAGAACGAATCCATCGAGACTCCCCCTCGGTCGAGCGGTGCAGGGTTCTGCCCATGGTAGCGGAGCCGCCCCGCGGGTCGCCGAGGGGCGATGGCCGCGAAAGATTGGATTAACAGAGATGAGAATCGCCCTTCTCGGCGCCGGCACCGTGGGAGGCGGCGTCATCGAGATCGTCGACTCGCGCGCCCCCTCCCTCGAGGTGGCCCGCATCCTCACCCTCCCGGGCACCTACGACGACCCCCGCGTCACCTACGATTTCGCCGACATCGTCTCCGACGACTCCATCGAGTGCGTGGTGGAGGCCATGGGCGGCCTCGAGCCGGCCCACACCTTCATCATGGAGAGCCTCGCCGCCGGCAAGCACGTGGTCACGGCCAACAAGGCCGTGGTGGCCGCGTTCCTACCGGAGTTCTGCGCCCAGGCCGAGGAGTCCGGCGTGGGCTTCTTCATCGAGGCCACCTCGGGCGGCGGCATCCCCTGGATCGCCTCCATCGAGAAGGCGCGCCGCATCGACCGCATCGACCGCATCTCGGGCATCCTCAACGGCACGTCCAACTACATCGTCGACCGCATGGCCAAGGACGGGGCCGAGTTCACCGACGTGCTCGCCCAGGCCCAGGCCCTCGGGTACGCCGAGGCCGACCCGTCGGCGGACATCGACGGCATCGACGTCGCCAACAAGTGCATCATCAGCTCCACCGTGGCGTTCGGCACGCTCTGCCGCCGCGACATCCCGGTCCACGGCATCCGGAACCTCACCAAGGCCGACCTCGACACCTTCGCCGGCCTGGGCTACGCCGTGCGCCTCATGGCCCGCGCGGCCCGCGACGACGACGGCTACGCCGCCTGCGTGGAGCCGGTGCTCCTGCCCCTGGCGTCGGTGGAGGGCAACGTGCCCGACAACTTCAACATCGCAACGCTCGTGGGCACCACCGTGGGCCCGCTCAAGTTCTACGGCCAGGGCGCCGGCGCGCTGCCCACGGGCAACGCCATGGTGCAGGACCTCGTCGACTGCGCCGGCGGCGAGCGGCCCGTCTACCCCACGGGGGAGACCCTGTCCTGGAAGCCCGGCCTGCTCCGCGCCGACTACGTCTTCCGCACCGCGGCCGCGCTCCCCGCCGACACCCCCGGCACCGCCGTGGAGGTCGCGCCCGGCTACGTCTCCGTGGGCGGCCTCTCCGCCACCGAGGCCGCGGCCCTGGCGGACGCCCTCCTCGCCGAGGACCCCGCCACCCTCATGGCCGCCGTGGCCGACGTCGACTAGGGGCCGGAGCCCCCGAGAGCTAAGGACCATCGCCCGATGATCAAGATCACCAAGTTCGGCGGCTCGTCGGTCGCCAGCCCCGAGCAGTTCGCCAAGGTCAAGCGCATCATCGACGCCGACCCGGCCCGCCGCTTCGTCGTGGTGAGCGCGGCCGGCAAGCGCTTTGCCGGCGACAACAAGGTCACCGACCTCCTCTACCTCGTGAACGCCCACCGCGACTACCACGTGGACTGCTCGGACCTCCTCGACGACATCGAGGGGCGCTTCCTCGCCATCAAGGAGGGGCTGGGCCTCACCTGGCCCGTGGCCGAGAAGTTCCGCGACTTCCGCGAGGGCCTGGCCGACGACTCCCCGGAGTACGTGGTGAGTCGCGGCGAGTGGTTCACCGCGCACCTTATGGCCGAGTACCTGGGCCTGCCGTTCGTGGACGCCGCCGACGCCATCGTCTTCCACCACGACGGCACCCTCGACCTCGAGCGCACGGCCGATCGCGTGCGCGAGCTCGTGGTGCGCCGCGGGAGCTTCGTCATGCCCGGCTTCTACGGCGCCACCTGCGACGGCGAGATCAAGCTGCTGGACCGCGGCGGCGGCGATATCACGGGCTCCATCCTGGCCAACGCCCTCTCGGCCGACCTCTACGAGAACTGGACCGACGTCTCGGGCTTCCTCACGGCCGACCCGCGCGTGGTGGACCGCCCCCGCACCATCGAGCGCATCACCTTCGACGAGATGCGCGAGCTCTCCTACATGGGTGCCAACGTGCTCCACGAGGAGGCCATCTTCCCGGTGCGCGAGGCCAACATCCCCATCGCCATCCTCAACACCAACGACCCCGAGGCCCAGGGCACCATCATCCGCGAGCGCGTGGAGACGAGCCCCGACGACCCGGTGATCACGGGTATCGCGGGCAAGCGCGACTTCATCACGGTCTACATCGCTAAGACGCACATGAGCGACGCCGTGGGCTTCATGCGTCGGGCCCTCTCGGTGTTCGAGCGCTACGGTGTGAGCGTGGAGCACATCCCCACGGGCATCGACTCGTTCTCGGTGGTGGTGAACGGAGCCGACGTCAAGGACTCCATCTACTCCATCGTGGCCGACCTCCAGAAGGAGCTTCAGCCCGACCAGGTGAAGGTGGTCGACAAGCTGGCTCTGGTCTCCGTGGTGGGCCGCAACATGAGCTCCCGCCCCGGCTCGTCGGGCAGGCTGCTCGGGGTGCTCGGCAACGCCGGCATCAACGTGCGCATGATCACCCAGAGCTCCCAGGAGATCAACATCATCATCGGAGTGAACAACGAGGACTTCGAGCGCACCGTGGCCGTGGTGTACGAGGCGTTCGTGGTGAACGAAGGGAAGTGAGGGCGGTGCCCGAACCCAAGAACGTCGCCATCCTCGGCGCCACCGGCGCCGTTGGGGCCCAGATGCTGCAGTGCCTCGAGGAGCGGGACTTCCCCGTGGGCGAGCTGAGACTCCTTGCGAGCAAGCGCTCCGCCGGCACGGACATGTGCTGGAACGGCCGTCTCCTGCGCGTGACCGAGGCCACCCCCGAGAGCTTCGAGGGCGTCGACATCGTGCTGGGCGCCGCCACCAACCCCGTGGCGGAGGCCCTGCTGCCCCACGCGGTCGCCGCCGGCGCCGTGTGCGTGGACAACTCCAGCGCGTTCCGGCTCGACCCCGAGGTACCCCTCGTGGTGCCCGAGATCAACCCCGAGGACGTGGCCTGGAACCACGGCATCGTGGCCAATCCCAACTGCGCCACCATCATCGGCCTCGTGTGCGTGGCGCCGCTGTCGCGCGTGGCGGGCGCCAGGCGCATCGTCTGCAGCACCTACCAGGCCGCCAGCGGCGCCGGACTCCCCGGCATCGAGGAGCTGGAGGCCGAGAACCAGGCCATCGTGGAGGGCACCCCCATGCCGGAGCCCCGCGCCTTCGCCTACCAGCTGGCCTACAACCTCATCCCGCAGATCGGCGGCTTCGACGGCATCGGCTACACCTCCGAGGAGATGAAGATGCAGAACGAGGGCTGCAAGATCATGCACGACCCCGACCTGCGCGTGAACTGCACCTGCGTGCGCGTGCCCATCGCCCGCAGCCACAGCGAGTCCATCACCGTGGAGTTCGAGCGCCCCATCACGCCCGACGAGGCCCGAGATGTGCTGCGCCAGGCCCCAGGCGTGCGCGTGGTGGACGACCCGGCAGGGCAGCTCTACCCCATGCCGCTCGCCACGAGCGACCAGGACCTGGTGTACGTGGGCCGCATCCGCGAGGACGTCTCGGCGCCGGAGGGTGTGAACTCGCTCACGTTCTGGTGCTGCGGCGACCAGATCCGGAAAGGCGCCGCCACCAACGCTGTGCAGATAGCAGAATTGCTGCTCTAGGGGTAGAATGGGCGCTGTTTGGAGCTGCAAGGTCCAGATAACGCGCCCATAGCTCAGTGGATAGAGCACCGGTCTTCTAAACCGATGGTCGACGGTTCGAATCCGCCTGGGCGCACCATGACCTTGAGGAGAGCCCCCGTGGCCGCAAGCCGGCCGTGGGGGCTTTTGCCATGGCGGGGGGGGGTGTGCGGTCTGCGTCCGGTGCGTCGCAGCCGCCCTGTAGGGTGGGCGTGGCACAGGCACGCCCTCTAGGGCGCCTCTGTTGGAGGCCCTTGTCCCATTCCTCCGTTAGAGGGGGAGTACCAAGCCCCCGTTGGTCCATGGGCCCCTTAAAGGGGGCTTTTCGGCCGCAAGCCCCCTTTGCAGGGTGAGACCGTCCCCCTTCATCAAGACCATGCGCCACACCGGCGTAGCAGGGGGACCCTAGAGGGCGCCCGTCTGCCCTGTCCCAACACCCTGTCCCAACACCCGGACACTTTTGTCCCACGCACGAGTCGTCGCGCATGCCTGTGACATCACTGGGCTGGAAGACATGGCAGAGTTTGCTGAAAAGAAAGAAGAGGACAAGGGGTGATGACACTTCCACGGCCCTCACCCTCTGCGACTCCCACCGCGTGCTCAGCTCTGTGGACCTGAAGACGCCATGGCCTGCGCCTTCGCAACCGGCGAACCGCCCGCCAAGCGATTCTGGGTGCCAACATCATCGTCGCGTCGCTAGGGAGCTCGGTGCGTTCCGATGGCCTCGTCCTTGACACTCAAAAGGCTGCCTGCCGGTGTCTGATCACGGGCAGACAGCTACCACGATTGTGTGCTCGCAGCTGTCAATTTGGTTGGCAATGCCGACACCGCAGCCGCAGCGGCGGGCATGCCTGCGGGTATCGTCTGCGGCATGTGGGGTCCTGCGGAGCGGTTGGGCGCACTGCTCGGCATGGTCCGCAGCCATGTCGAGGCCGGCCCTGTGAACTCGGCCCCGCAGCCGTTTGGTGGTTTTTCTCTCCGCGGGGCCCCGAAAACCACCAAATGGCATGTCGTTTGGTGGTTTAGATCAGGATATGTACCGAAAAGTACCAAACGTCCAGAGAGACCCCGAGGATCGGCCTTGAGAACCTGGGACAAACTTCGCCCGCAGGGAGCGAGTCGGCGCCCATTACATCAAACAAGAAATACGCGAAGTGACAGATGGGCCAGGCACCGCTGTCACGCCTGGCCGGCGGCCCCGGCGCACGGCCGCCGCCAAACCGGGTACCCTCCCTGCGCACCCGCACCCGCACCCGCACCCGCACCCGCACCCGCACCCGCACCCGCACCCGCACCCGCACCCGCAGCCAGGAGCCCCCATGGCACAGTCCCGCAGCACGCAGCCCGACCGGCCGTCGCCTTTCGCCGGCTCCTCGGAGCCGTCCATCCCCGACGCCACCCTCCGGCGCTTCTCCGGGTTCGTCGAGGCCCGCGACACCGGCCGCTCGCTGCGCAAGCGCTGCCCGAGGAGCTCTCTCGCCCGCTGGGAGGTCGTGCCCGACCGCACGTCGGCCCTGGACCTCATCCTCTCCCAGGAGCGCGGCCGCCTGCAGGCCCTCATCCCCGAGCGCCACCGCCGCATGGCCGCCTCGCCCTTCGCCTACTTCCGCGCCACGGCGCTGCCCATGGCCGCGGACCTCTCCACGACGCCGTCCACGGGCCTCATCGTCGAGGCCTGCGGCGACGCCCACATCGGCAACTTCGGCGGTTACCGCTCGCCGGAGTCCGCGTTGGTCTTCGACCTCAACGACTTCGACGAGGTGGCCCGCGGCCCCTGGGAGTGGGACGTCAAGCGCATGGTCTCGAGCGTGGCCGTCTGCGCCCGCAGCCGCGGGTTCGGGGCGGCCACCGC